>DATKUF010000001.1:0-16482 GCA_035530755.1 Spirochaetia bacterium
GATTTCGGCAATGCCTTCGAGCATGAATTGATAGTGGCGAAGATTGGCACCCGGATAACTCTCGGTGAGCACAAAACAGACCAGAACCGGTTTTCTGCGCGCGTTCGCTTCGGTCACTGCATACGCAAGCGCCGCGTTGTCCTGCACCCGCTGAGAGGCCTGCATCCAGTAAACGACAAAGGCCCCGTTGCGGAGCGATCCGTCATGCAGTACCGCGACCCGTTCCGCTGGCAGTTGTGCCGTCATGAGGAATTAAAGCTACGCGTGAGGCAACTGCATGTCAATTCCACCCGTCATTCAGTACATTCATTTCATGAACTCAGGCGGTGCGGGATTGGACATGTTCATGGCTCCACTCGAAAGGTTGAACCTTCGAGCGCTTCGATCCCGGCTGGTGGCGCGGGCCACCGGAAGGGTACTCGAAGTTGGAGCCGGTACCGGTGTCAACATCAGCCACTACAACAGGCAGACAGTTGAAAGTCTGCACGTGAGCGATATGGACCTCCACTACGGCCGCGTTCTGCGCCGACGGCGCGCCGTCCGGCCGCTCCCATTTCCGGTCCGCTTCACCGACGCAGATGTGCAGCGCCTTCCGTTCGAGGATGCGTCCTTCGACACTGTGGTGTTCACTCTTCTTTTCTGCTCGGTGGCCGACCCGGACGCCGGCCTGGCCGAGATCCGCCGAGTTCTTGCACCGGGCGGACAGCTGATCTTTATCGAGCACGTGCTTCCTTCCGCCCGAACCCTCTCCGCGCTGTTTCGCCATATCACCCCGGCGTGGCGACGCGTCGCCGGAAATTGTCACCTCGATCGAGCAACAGTCCCGCGAATCCGGAACGCCGGGTTCACCGTAAGAATCGAAGCCGCGCCGGGTCTCGGTATTTTTGTCGGCGGCACGGGAATCCGGACGACGTGACCGCCCGCAGAACGAAACGACGGCCGTTCAGCGCTCTTGCGCCAGGTCGATCCGCCGCAGCACATCAAGCGCTCCGCCGCGCAGACCGATGAAGAGCGGCCCGACGACTTCGGCGCCGGGTACATCCGGGTCATACCGGTTAATTCTGATGAGCGCGCCGCCAAACTCCCGAGCCCGGCGCTCGGATTCTGCGCGAATGGCCGGAAGTGCCGTGCCGGCGCCGCACTCCACCACGACCAGATTCACCCGATCGCCTCTCCGCTCGTGGAGATGGCGAAGCCACCGCTGGTATCGGGCCGATTGGCGGTCGGTGCGGGAACTGTCCCACTCACGGTCGTCGAACATGAGGATGTTGGGCCGCAGCGGACCCCCGCAGCGCGGGCAGGTGGGAACCGGCACAGCCGCGCGCATGGTCGCTTCGTTCACCTCCACGGAGTACTCCTCGCCGTCGAGAATGCCGATTCCGCAACCATCAACGCACTGCAGATGATGTATCGAACCGTGGATTTCGACTATGCGGTCTTCGGGAAACCCTGCTTTCTGGAACTGTCCGTCGACATTCGAGGTCACAGCAAAGAAACCGTCTTCGCACCGGTTTGCCCATCGAAGAAGCAACTGAAAGCCGTCGTGCGGGACGGTTTCCCTGTACCGGTGAAGCCGGTGACCGTAGAAACCCCACGCGAATGGGAGATCGTTGCGGAACCACGCGGGGTTGGCAAGATCGGCAAAGCTGAAGCCCCGGCGTTCGTAGGGCGGATATACGTTCCAGAACCCCCGATCGCCGCGAAAATCGGGCAGCCCCGAGTCGACCCCCAATCCGGCTCCGGCGGTGATCAGAATCGAGTTCGCGTTCCGAATTGCTTCGACGGCACGCTCGGTTTCAGCACTGCTGCTCATAGGGGGAACGTACAGAGGCGGTGCCGTCCGGTCAAGGAGACCGGTCAAGCCGTCCGGTCAAGGAGACCGGTCAAGGAGACCGGTCAAGCCGTCCGCGCGGGCGAGGATCAACAGCGGGGATGGGCGCCGGGCAGCCTAAAAAACTTGATGAATATGGTTGGCAATCAGTACTCTTTAGCGTGGAGAAGCCGAATCGCTGCACACAGGTATGTCGTACGAAGCGAAATGGATTACTAGCATTGGTGAGATTGAGCCGGTTGTCTGGAACCGCCTCGCGCTTCCGCTCCGAACACCCTTTTTGGAATGGGAGTTCCTCAACCAGCTTGAGGTCTCGGGAAGCATCACCCCGCGCAACGGCTGGCTTCCTATGCACCTCACAATCCTGCGGGATGGAGAGCTCGTAGCTTCTGCGCCGCTCTATCTCAAAGGTCACAGCACGGGGGAATTCGTCTACGATTATGTCTGGGTCGACGTTGCGCAGCAACTGGGGGTCAAGTACTATCCGAAACTGATCGGGATGATTCCCGCAACTCCGTCGGTGGGTTACCGCTTCCTCATCGCGCCCGACGAGAACGAGGAAGAGCTCACGGACCTGATGCTCGAAGAAATCGATCAGATGTGCAGGAAGAACGGAGTTGCGGGCGTTGCCTTCAATTTTGTGGACCCGGACTGGCACGAGTTCATGAACCGCTACAGCTTCAACTGCTGGAGACACCAGAGCTTTCTCTGGGAAAATGACGGTTTCTCCTCGTTTGACGACTACCTCCAGATGTTCAACAAGAACCAGCGACGCAACATTCGCCGGGAACGTGCGGCAATGGAGGAACAGGGGCTGACCATCAAGGCGTTCCGCGGCGACGAAATTCCGGAACGGTATTTTCCCCTTATGTACCGGTTTTATCAGCAAACCAACGATCAGTTCGGGATGTGGGCCGCACGCTACCTGAACAAACGATTCTTCGAAGGCATGCCGCAATTCCGCCATCGCCTCCTGTACGTGGCAGCATTTGCCGCTCAAGACGGACGGGACGCGGACCCGGTAGCAATGTCATTTCTCTCGGTAAAGGACGACCTGCTCGTCGGCAGATACTGGGGTACGGCGCGCTACTATGACAATCTGCACTTCAACGCGTGCTATTACGCGCCAATCGAGTGGGCAATCGAAAACGGAATCCGGAGCTTTGATCCGGGAGCGGGAAGTTCGCATAAGATCCGCCGCGGCTTCAGAGCAGTCGCGAACTACAGCCTGCACAGGTTCTACGACCAGCGCCTTCACTACATCATGGCCGGGAATATCGAGCGTATAAATTCGATGGAGCAGCAGAACATCGACGAGCTCAACTCTGCGCTCCCATTCGCACACCGCGACCGGCGTCCTGCCGGGTCCTAGTTGAAGGTTTCGTACAGCGTCTCTTCCGCCGGGACTGCAGTTTCATGGTTTCGGAGCTCCGTTGCCCCCGCTCCGCCGGCCAGCGGCTTGCCTGCCTTGTACGCATAGTACCGAAGGCGCGGACCGCCGACGAGGAGCCGGAACTCGATCTGCGGATGCGAGATCGAAAGTTCCCGGACGTAGGACGGCAATCGGGCGAGTCCGGAGAAGACGAACTTGAGCCTCCTCCCGGAGCAGCGATAGGCGCCCATGTCGAAGCCCTTCATGTACCGGATTTCGGACTTCACGAAGCGGTCCAGCTCCTCTTCGGTGGGAAAACCGTCGACGAGCAGGATGTCCCGATTTCCCGAGTTTGCCGGTAATCCACCGTCGTTCGAATGGTGCGCCCGCTTCACCTCTGTCACGCAATATGCTTATCCTCTATATCGCAGACATGCAAGGAGTAATCGGATGCCGCTCTATATCTCCGAAGAGGAGGTGGAACAGCTTGTCACGGTCGAAGAGGCGATAACGGCTGTCGACGATCTCTTTCACCTCATGGGAACAGGTCACGCCCCGGTTGCGGTACGGCAGCGCCCGAAGATAGATCACTCGATGATCCAGATCATGGGCGGCGCGGTCGAGGGTGTGGGACTGGGGCTCAAGGCATATACGGTTACAGGCTCCGGCCCACGATTCGTCGTACTCCTTTTCGACCACGATACCGGTGAGCTTCTGGCCCTCGTCGAAGCCGATCGGCTCGGACGTTGCCGGACAGCCGCGGCGAGCGGGGTTGGTACGCGTTACATGGCGAAGGCTGATGCGAAATCCCTCGGCGTGATCGGAAGCGGATGGCAGGCGATTCCGCAGATCGAAGCGGTCTGTGCCGTCCGCGGGATCGATGAGGTACGAATCTATAGTCCGAATGAAGAGCATCGCGCCGCTGCAGCTCACGAAGCATCAGAAAGAGTGAGAGCTGCCGTGACTGCCGTAGGTTCGGCCGAAGAAGCCGTCTCGGGCGCCGATGTGGTAGTGACCATTACCAGCGCGTTGAACCCCGTCGTACGCGGTGCCTGGCTCTCGCCGGGATGCCACGTCAATGCCGCCGGCAGCAATCGCATCACCTGCGCCGAACTCGATGGTGAGCTGATGCGGATGGCATCGATCGTTGCCGTGGACAACCTCGAACAGGCGAAGTCGGAAGCGGGAGACATCGCCCGTGCGGTCTCCGAGGGATCGCTGAAGTGGGAGAAGGTAGTCGAGCTTGGAAGTATCGTCGCAGCATCCCGCGGGAACGGGTTGTGGGATCGACCGGAGGGCGCAATCACCGTGTTCGAGTCCCTCGGGGTGGGCACCGAAGACGTGGCACTGGCCCGCGTCGTCTACGAGAAGGCAAGAAGATCCGGCGCCGGCCGCAGATTTCCCTCGTGAGAAGGGACCGCGTCCGTAGTATATTGAGAATAGAGAAAAAAGGGGCAGACAGGTGCATGCAATTCAGGTGCGGCGGACGGGAGGTCCGGAAGTACTCGAATATCGAGAAATCGCGGAACCGATTCCCGGAAAGGGAGAGGCGCTGGTTCGCCTTTCCGCGATTGGTGTCAACTTCATCGACATCTACTACCGGAGGGGCGTCTATCAGATGGAGGTGCCCTTCACCCCCGGAGAAGAGGGAGCGGGAATTGTCGAACGGATCGGCCCGGGCGCTGACTTTGTAAAGCCCGGCGACCGCGTTGCGTTTACCAGCGTTCCGCGCGCCTACGCGGAGAAGATCGTCGTTTCCGCGGATCGGCTCGTGAAACTACCCGAAAGCGTCGGTTTCAATGAGGGCGCAGCGGCAATGCTCCAGGGCATAACCGCGCATTATCTGACAACCACGACCTATCCGATCGGAAAGGGCGATACCGTCCTTGTTCATGCTGCGGCCGGCGGAGTCGGTCTTCTTCTCGTTCAGCTTGCCAAGTTTCGCGGCGCCACCGTAATCGGCACGGTGTCCACCGAGGAAAAGGCGTCCCTCGCGGCCGACGCAGGCGCCGACCACACAATCCTCTACACGCGAACCGACTTCCAGAAGGCGGTTCGCGAAATCACCGGAGGCCGCGGAGTTCAGGCGGTCTACGATTCGGTAGGTAACGACACCTTCGACCGGAGCCTCTCCTGTCTGGCGCCCCGCGGATATCTTGTCTCATTCGGACAGTCGAGCGGCAAGGTTCAGCCGCTCGATATCTACCGCCTGAGCGCCGGCGGATCGCTTTTCGTTACCCGCCCGACGATAGGCCACTACATCGCAACACGCGAAGAGTTACTGGCGCGGGCCGGGGAACTTCTCGGATGGGTTGCCGAAGGAAGACTCTCACTCCGAATTGGGGCAATACATCCGCTCGCGGAAGCGGCTCGTGCCCATGAGCTCATCGAATCGCGCAAAACTACCGGAAAAGTGCTGCTCGTGCCGGCATAAGAAAGAGCCCGACCTATCGGTTGTGCAGTTTTAGGCCTTGTGGACCGATATTTGAAGGGAGGTGGAGGCTATATGATAGGAATTCGGCTCGCGAACAATACGTTTTTCCCCGTTCTCGACGAGGACAAGCAGGGACGTGCCGACGGCCGTGCGGCTCGGAAGCGGCTGATCCTCACGACCGTGAAAAACGACCAGGAAACGGTCCAGATAGACCTCTATCGAGGCGAGTCAAAGGAAATCGACAAGGACACCTATCTTGCAAGCCTTACCGTCGAAAACATCAGAACAGCCAAAGCCGGCGACCCGGACATTGAACTGGTAATGGCAACCGACAATGGCGGACAGCTTCAGGCGCGGGCCTACGATCGCGCCGGCGGGGCGGAGAACAGCCTCTCGGTAAGCCTTCAGGAGCTCTCCCCGAACGAGACCTATGAGACTCCGGATTTTTCGATCGGCGACGACTTCGCGACGCACGACAGTCTGGGGGAATACCGGTGGGACGCGGAAAGCGAGCCGGAGGCCGACATTTCCGAGCCGGCCGATGATGAGCCTGTCCGAAAACAGAGCACTCGTGCCGAAGCCGCCGAGGCCGGTGACGGGGAAGAACGACACAGAAGCCCCGTCGTCGCAATAGTGCTGCTGGCCGCAGGCGTCGTCGCAATCGCCGTGCTCGCCTATTTCCTGCTGCGGACAAAACCAGCGGCTTCTGCACCGCAACTGTCGAACCAGACAGTGAGCACGCCGAAACCGGCCTCAACGGCTCCCGCCGCACCGGCCCAGGCGCCGGTCGCTCCGGCGGCTTCCGCGACTGCCCCGACATCGGAATCGTCGACCCAGACTCCTTCGCCGGAGAATATGGACGGCATCTGGTATCGCATAGCATTCGGCGATACACTCTGGGACCTCGCATACTCATTCTATAACAATCCGCGACAGTTCGGGTTGATTGCGAAAAAGAACAGTATCGCGAATCCAAACAAGATCTACGGGGGGAATCGTATCTTCATCCCGCTCGATCAGGCGAAACAGAAGGCCGCAGGGCAATAATTCTGATGAAATACTCACTGCTCGGACGATACTTCCTCGATCAGGAGGATGATCGGGTTACGTGGATTCGCATCTTCGACGAGGAGCAGAAGATGCTCGCGGGTCATGGAGTCTACCGGGACGACGTGCTCGTCCTGCTCGCTCCGACTGAGGCTCACGACATCACCGACATCGAAGGCGTCCGCCACGAGCTTGATTTCGCAGACCTTCCACTCTGGGACAAGACCCGTTACCTCATCCATATGGGAGGCGTTCGACAGAACTGGTCGGTGGACGAAGCTATCAGATGCGAGACTGGAGAGTCGGTCCTCGGCGACGAACTCGCCGGTCTTGTTGAGCGAGTTCACCAGGTCTTCTAAGTTCCTCTCGTTGATTATTGACATACCGGCAGAAATAGGCAAAAATACGATCAATAAAATGGGTAAAGCTTCACGCGATTGACGCACGCACACGAAGCGTTTCCGTCATGCTGGTTTTCCAGCTCCGGGATCGCAGCTCATGTTGTGTCACATTTCTGAAAGATGTTGCCCGCAGACGGAGGTGTACAATGACGCGCGGTAGGAAGGTGGGCATGCTCTTGGGCATGCTCATGTTGGTACCATTTGTTCCGCTGTTCGCACAAAGCGGCGGTGGCGCTGCAACGGGAACTGTCGATCTCATGTGGCTTGCATGGGTCGGTTCCATCGCGGCTCTCGGTTTCGCTCTGATTCTCGGAATTAGCGTGCTGAGGAAGGATCCGGGAAACGAGGTAACTCGGGAGTTGAGCGCCCATATTCAAGCAGGGGCGCTGGCGTACATTAAACAGCAGTACAAAGTAGTCGCGATGTTCTTCGGCGTCCTGTTTGTTCTGTTTTTGTTTCTTGCGTACGCACTCCACCTGATATCGCCCTTCGTTCCGTTCGCGTTTCTGACGGGCGGCTTCTTCTCCGGGCTCTCCGGATTCATCGGGATGTCGATCGCAACGCGGGCGAATGCTCGTACAACCTGGGCCTCCAAAACATCGTTGAATTCGGGTCTCCGAGTCGCATTCTCCTCCGGTACCGTTATGGGAATGACTGTTGTCGGTCTCGGTATTCTCGACCTCGCGATATGGTGGACGATTCTGCACGCGTTCAAGCTGCCAAATGAAGAGATTCCGCCGATCATGATCACCTTCGGTATGGGTGCATCGACCATGGCGCTTTTTGCCCGTCTCGGCGGCGGTATCTTCACGAAAGCTGCCGACGTAGGCGCGGACCTGGTTGGAAAGGTCGAGATCGGGCTTCCTGAAGACGATGCGCGTAACCCGGCAACCATTGCGGACAACGTCGGTGACAACGTCGGCGACGTCGCCGGTATGGGTGCCGACCTGTACGAGTCATATGTCGGTTCTGTTGTCGCCACCATGGCTCTCGGCAGCGTCGCCTCCCTTCAGCTGCCGTCGATCAGTGCACTGCAGTTCATCCAGATACCGGTGGTAATCGCCGCGGTCGGCATTGTGGCTTCGATCGTTGGAACTTTTGTCGTGCGTGCCAAAGAAAACGCAACGCAGAAAGTTCTCCTCGGCGCGCTCCGCCGCGGTATCTATCTCTCCACGGCGCTGATCATTGTGCTCTCGTTCCTGCTGGTCTACTACACAGTGGGGACGCAGTTCCTCGGCATCTGGGGTGCTCTCATAGCCGGTCTCGTTGCCGGCAACGTGATCGGATTCTTCACTGAATATTTCACCTCCGACAACTACAAACCGACAAAGCAGCTTGCAGCCGAGTCGCAGACAGGAGCGGCGACGATTATCATCGGGGGGCTCTCCCTCGGTATGCTCTCCACGCTGATTCCTGTCGTTACCGTCGGAATCGCAATCCTCGTGGCGTTCGGGCTCTCGGGTGGCTTCATCAACCCTGAGGTCGGACTCTACGGAATCGGTCTTTCTGCCGTCGGTATGCTTTCGACTCTCGGCATCACCCTTGCCACCGACGCATACGGACCCGTGGCCGACAACGCCGGCGGTATCGCGCAGATGGCGAGCCTCGAACCTATCGTCCGTGAAAGAACCGACGCGCTGGACGCGCTCGGAAACACAACCGCGGCGACCGGCAAAGGTTTTGCGATCGGTTCGGCAGCTCTCACGGCGCTGGCCCTCCTGGCCGAGTACAGGAACAAGGTCGGAGATGCGGTCGGGACTCTGTTTCACACCCAGGCGGCAAGCGGTCCGAGCGCCTTCGAACAATTCGAATCCGGACTCATGCACATCGTGCGGGATGCTTCGGGAGTATTCCAGAGCATTACACTGAACGTCGATCTGCTCGATCCGCGCATTCTTGTCGGGCTGTTCTTCGGTGCGGTGCTCCCGTTCGTCTTTGCGTCTCTCTCGATGCGGGCAGTCGGACGCGCGGCCGGATCGATGGTCAACGAAGTACGCCGCCAGATCCGGGAAAAACCGGGCATAATGGCGGGCACCGACAAACCGGACTACGCGGCGTGTGTGGCGATCTCGACCAAGGGCGCGCAGCGGGAGATGATCCTGCCGTCGATAATGGCGGTCGTTGCGCCGATTATTGTCGGAATCCTCCTCGGACCCTTCGCGGTAATAGCACTTCTCGCGGGGAGCCTCGGAACCGGGTTCGTTCTGGCCGTCATGATGGCCAACTCGGGCGGCGCGTGGGACAATGCGAAGAAGCACATCGAGAACGGTAACTACGGCGGAAAGGGCTCGGACAACCACAAAGCGGCAGTTGTCGGAGATACGGTGGGAGATCCGTTCAAGGATACCTCCGGCCCCTCGATTAACATTCTTCTGAAACTGATGTCGATGGTTTCAATTGTCTTTGTTCAGGTCGTCATAGTACTTCACAACCTGCTTCTGAGAATCTTCATCTGACCAGAGGCAATTTGGAAAAAGGCTGTCCGGCGCGACCGGGCAGCTTTTTTTTTCACAAATGCTGCTTTGCTGGAGTTTGCCGCAGAGCACCGTTATATTTAGTTTGACCATGGGGATTGCCGCGCTTAAACGAATACTCCGGATCACGGTGACCTTGCCCATCCTGGCGTATCAGAAACTCATCTCTCCCGGGCTGCCGGGATCCTGTATCTACTCGCCCACCTGTTCGACCTATGCGCGGGAGGCGATAATGCGGCATGGAATCCTCAAGGGATTGCTTCTGGGCATAACGCGTCTGTTCCGTTGCGCCGGCGGACTCTACACGGGAGGGGACGATCCGGTTCCCGATCGCTTCAGTTTTCGCCACATCGGACGGCAATACCGGTTGTTCTGGCGGAAGCGCCGGGCGTAGGCGGCCCCCGCACGTGAAGCGAAACGTCAACTCCAACGAAAATTCCTTTCTCTCGAAGTTGATCCGGGAGCTCGAGGGCCTCCCCCGGCTCCGTTCCGGCCGGGAGTCCATCGCCACCGAAAGTCGCGATCTTTTCGCTTCCTCCTGCATGCAATACATCAAGGTGCGGTACGGCGATTACCAGGCCGGATCGCAGGCGTTTCGCGACGCGGGCATCGATTACCATCACGGCCCCCGGGTGCGCAGGAACGCGGACTCCACCCATTCTTTGATCGTGCCCTTTCGATCCGGGAACGCAGATATTTCGAACCTGGAGCAGTACTTCACAGACGACCGAGGTGACTACAACAGCAAGGGATACTACGACACACAGACAGCGGAAAAATTCGAACGGACCGTGTTCCAACTGCTCGATGAGATTTTCGGCCGCAAGTAAGCGTTCGAGATCGAGTTTGACGCGCCGGGCAATCCGGCGTACACTTTCACCCGCAATCCGAAAAGTATGAGTGAAGACCTGTTTCTATCGGCTGCAGATCTGGCACGGAGAATTCAAAACGGCACCGTTTCGGCGGCCGAGGCACTGGAACACCAGCTGCGCCACATCCACCAGCACAATCCGCGTATAAACGCCATAGTCACGCTTGACGAATCCGGCGCACGGGCGCGGGCGCGTGAAGCCGATGAAGCTCTCGCCGCCGGGGAACCGGTGGGCCCGCTCCACGGAGTGCCGGTGACGGTGAAGGACACGTTCGAAACCGCTGGACTGCGGACAACCAGTGGAGCGCTGCCCTTCTCAGACCACGTACCGAACGAGGACGCGCCCATCGTCGCGCGGCTTCGCTCGGCCGGGGCGATTATCCTCGGCAAGACAAACACTGCCGCCCTCGCCGACGGAGCGCAGACGGTTAACCGGGTCTTCGGGCGTACGAACAACCCGTGGAACCTCGAGTGCACCTCGGGGGGAAGCTCGGGCGGGAGTGCGGCCGCCGTTGCGGCGGGATTCTCTGCTCTGGACGTCGGCAGCGACATCGCCGGGTCAATCCGGCTGCCGGCCCACTTCTGCGGTGTCTACGGGCTCAAACCAACCGGCGGCCGAATCCCGATTCAGGGACACATCGCGAGCGAGCACGCCATCGCCCTCCCGGAAGAGCTGCTCTGGATGCTGCTCCTCCCGTGTGCCGGACCGATCACTCGATCAGTCGAGGATCTACGTCTTGCCCTCGACGTCCTGGCAGATCCGCTTTCTGCAGCCTTCTCAAAACGCCGGGAACCGTCGGGGGGTCCCCTGCGAATAGCGTGGACGGACTGCCTTCCCGGGATTCCGGTGACCACGCAGATGAGCTCTGCGGTGGAGAATGTCGTCGAGCGACTTTCGGAGGCCGGATTTAAGGTGTCGCAGCGGCCGTCGCCGGGAATAGACTTCGAAGAGGCGTGGGAACTCGCCGGGGAGGTTCTCGGCTACCTCAACACGCGATTCCAGCCACCGGCGGTCCGCTCTCTGCGATGGCTCGCGAGCAGAGGCATCTCGGCGTTTTTGAGTGGCGGCGGTGTACTCCGCGGCCTTTTGCGCGGTCCGGGTCTCTCGCGCCGTCGCCGCCGTGCGCTGGCGGAACGACGGGAAAGCCTTGTTCGGGAGATCGACGCATTTCTTTCCGAGTGGGATACGTGGTTGAGCCCGGCCTACCCCACCGCCGCTTTTACGCACCGCGACAGACGGTCACCGATCGCGGTGGGTAAGAAGCGGGTGAATCAGGATCTCGCTGAAATCGCATTCAACGTCGTATTCAACGCCTCAGGCCACCCTTCGGTCGTGCTGCCGGCTGCAATTCAGCGCGACGGTCTGCCGATCGGATTGCAGATGATCGGGAGACGTTGGGAAGACGAGGAACTGCTCGAAGCAGCGGCGAGGCTTGATTCGGTACTCGGTGGCTACCACATTCCCCCCGGCTTCCTGCCGTCGTAGGACACAATTTTGTGGACAACCCCATTCCGGTGGCCTAAAATATCAGCATGCAGCTTCGGAAGTACGTGCCTCATGGGGTTGTATTCGTCACCAGCATGGGGGTCATGATCGTCGAGCTCATCGCGAGCCGGATCGTGGCCAAACATTTCGGGAACTCCCTGTACACCTGGACCGGCATCATTGGCGTGGTACTCGGAGGCATTAGCCTGGGTAATTACCTCGGCGGCAGGCTCGCCGATCGTTTCGAGCCGCGCCGGATGATCGTGTTCCAGCTCCTTCTTACCTCAGTCCTCATCATGCTTATTCTCCCTCTCGACGCGCTGCTCTACCTCATCACGATGGAGGGCCAGGCCACGATAATCACCTCACAGATGATCGCAAAATCGATCTTCTGGATTGTGCTGCTGTTTCTGCTTCCGTCGGCCGCCATCGGGACCGTCTCACCGGTAATGGCAAAGTATGCGCTCGAGGAATCGACCAAAGTCGGGAACACGGTCGGCGGCATCTATGCGGTCTCCTCCATCGGGAGCATCATAGGTACCTTCCTCGCCGGTTACCTCCTCATTCCGCTTCTCGGCGTGCGTATAATTGTCTTTCTCGTAGCCGGACTCATCGCACTCCTGGGCTTGCTCATGAGCACCGGGCTGCGTTATCGAATTGCTGCAGCCGCGTGGATAGCCGTGGTGGTTGCGCTCGGCCTCCTGTTTCCCGATTCCGCCTCCGCAAGAGCCTACTACGAGGCAGGCGGCGGAAAATTGCTGTTCGCTGCTGATTCACAATACATGAATATCGAAGTTCGTGACGTACCGAAGCCGGGAGGAATGGAGCGGCAGCTCATAATGGATGGGCTCATCCACAACCGTTACGATCTCTCGAATCCGGATGTACTTCGATATGAGTACGAAAGGATCTTTGAGTCGCTGACACGGTACTACACCGCGTCCGTCGTTAGATCAGGGGCTATCACGACACTGACGATCGGCGGCGGCGCTATGATCTTTCCGGACTTCCTGGCCCGTCACTACCCGAAAAGCCGTACTGATGTTGTAGAAATCGACCCCGAGGTGGTTCGAGTGGCAAAAAAGTGGTTCACGCCTGCCGGCGCGGCAACAATCGGCTCCGGGGGCAGCGCAGGGGTTGGGTTGCTTTCAGTTTTCAATACCGACGGGCGCAACTACGTCAATTACGCTCGCAGCGGTCCGACCCGGTACGATATTGTCTACCTCGACGCCTTCAATTCGTTCTCGATTCCGGCTCATCTGACCACGCGGGAGTTCGCGATGGACCTACTGTCCATGCTGCGACCCGAAGGGTATGTTGTAGCGAACTGCATCGATGTCTATTCGCTTGGGAAGTTCATCGCAGCATATGTGCGGACTCTGCAATCGGTATTCCGGTCGGTCACGGTCTACGCGGATACGGTGGGAAGGCTTGACCAGAGGATGACGTTTGTCGTAGTCGGCGGAAATGCGCCGCTTGGACCGGCGACTCTGGCGGACCAGGACGGTGCCATCGTGGGCCGAAGATTGTCCGATGAGGAAGTGGCGAACCTGCTGGAACGCAATCCGAGGCTGGTTCTCACCGACGACCACGCACCGGTGGAAAATCTGATGGCGCCGGTGTTTCTCCACAGCGTCCATTGATTTTTTGGAGCAATCGGAATATCAAGACGGTGAGTCGATCACCCGATAAGGGATTAGGAAGGATCAAAACGAAAAAGTTGTCTTCAAGCGGGCGGTTCATCCTCCCCGCGATCGCGGCGTTTATTCCCGCCTGCATTATGGTCATTCTGGCGGCATTCATATCCTCACCACGCGCGTCGGCCGTATCTCCGGTTGCTCCGCCCGGATCGATGAAAGAGGAAGCTGCAAAGCCTGAACCGGTACGCAAGGTAGTGTCGGTTGCCCCGGGGGACGCCTTTTCCGGGATCCTGCTGAAAGAGGGTGTCAACCAGAACGAGGTCCTCGGAATCGTCGATACTATCTCAAAATACTACGACCCGCGCTATATTCAACCGGGGCAACAGATTTCTCTCACCTTCGACCCTGAAGTACCGTTTTATCTGGAGTCTGTAGAGCTGCAGATGGATCCGTTGCGGGACCTCACGGTGAAACGGGCCGAGAACCAGAGCTTTGCAGCGACTGTGACCGCACGCAGAACTATGGTTCGGGAGCGCGCGGTCAGCGGGACGATCAACGACGCCCTCTTCTCAGACGGTATCGCGGCCGGCGTACCCGCGTCGGTGCTCATGGATCTCATCGATGTCTATTCGTTCGATATCGATTTTCAGCATGACATTCATCGCGGCGATCGCTTTGCGGTCATGTGGCAGGAATATGTCGACACAAAAGGTGATCCGGTGCAAACGGGCAGTCTCCTCGAAGGCCGGCTCCAGCTGAAAGATCAGACGGTAGTCGTCTACGGATTCGCCGGCTCAAACGGACACATGGACTATTACGACAGCCAGGGTAGAAGCGCGCGAAAAACACTTCTGAAGACCCCGATTCACGGAGCGGTGATTACATCTCCCTTCGGCTGGCGCGCGGACCCCTTTTCCGGATACAGCGACTTCCATCGCGGCATCGACTTCGGTGCTCCCCCGGGCACGCCGATTCTCGCCGCCGGAGACGGCACCGTCATCAGCATGTCCTACGACGGCATCTACGGCAATCACGTGCTCCTGCGCCACATCAACGGTTACGTCACGCTTTATGCCCACATGGAAGCGTACGCTCGCGGGTTACGTGTCGGCGACCGGGTTGCCCAGGGAAAGGTGATTGGCTACGTGGGCAGCACGGGAGAATCAACGGGTCCTCACGTTCACTACGAGGTGCGCGTCTGGGGCAAACCGGTGAATCCCGCAACGCTGCGATTCCCGCCCGGAAGAACGCTCTCGGGTGCCGAGCTCAACGCATTCCTGATACACGTTCGCCATCTCGACGGAGATTTCGAGACTGCTCTCGGGTCCCCTCGTTCGAGACACTCGTGAAATAGAGGCCGGCACGGATAATCGGCGCCTGTTGCGCGGCGTTGTGCAACCGCCGTGGGCGCGCTACTATAGGCCATCATGAAGCAGTTCGCCATTATTGGACTCAGCACCTTCGGACAGCGCATGCTCGATGAGCTCGTCGGCAGCACCGCGGAAATTCTAATCGTCGACCGGGACAAAGAAATCATCGATCTCTACCGGGACCAGGTTACGTCCGCTTTCGTGGCGGACGTTCTCAAAGAAGAGACAATTCGCAAGATTATTCCCGAAAATATCGATGCAGTCATTATCGATCTCGGCGAAAGGTTGGAAACGTCAATCCTTGTGGTGCACTACCTCAACAAGCTGGGAGTGAAACGCATTATCGCGAAAGCCGAGACGGAGGAGCACGGAGAGATACTCGAAATTGTCGGCGCTCACCAGGTAGTGTTTCCTAACCGGGAGGCAGCCCGGCGAATCGCTCCGCCTCTGGTTCTTTCGACCGTTTTCAACTACATGCCTATCAGTAAAGGTCTCGTAATGGCCGAGGTTGGAGTCCCGCACAAACAGATCGGAAAGAGTCTTATCGAGGCGGACTTGCGCAAAAACTTCCGCGTTAACGCGATCGCGGTCAGCCGGTCGGCGCGCGAAGAGTACGAGTTTGTCTCGCCGGCCTACGTCTTTCGGGAAGAGGATGTGCTCCTTGTGGTCGGGAGGGAGGAGGACATTCGGACATTCTCGAACACGGCGATACGCGGTGCAGATCGCCGTGATTTCCGTTCGGTCATGAAACGATTCTTCACCCGCTCCCGGGAAAGACCGGAGCCACCGCCGCGAAGTCAACCGAAGATTTCCGAATAGACTCCCGGTCAGGCGCGCTCTTCGAACAGTTCAACCGTCTCGCCATCAGGCCCCTTGAAGAAAGCGATTCGCGCGCGATAGACAGGGTCGCAGGGGAAATCGATGTTTTTCGGATCGACCGTGACGTCCGCTCCGGCACGGCGTGCAAGTTCGAGTGCGGCGTCGCAGTTGTCTGTCCTGATCGCAAAGTGTAAAAGCGCGCCGTCGGGTGACGGAATCTGGGCCGATTGGCCGGTTTTTCGTTCGAATATCTCGAGGTAGGCTCCGTCCCCCATATCGAGCATGACCGCTCTGCTGTCGCGAGTTTTCCACTCTCGTACGATCGAGAATCCCAACCCCTTGGCGTAGAAGCTCACTGAATGTTCAAAATCGCGCACCCGCATAGCCACGTGATGAAAACCGTTCGCGCGTTTTTCGTTTCCGTCCGCCACTTCAATACCTCATACCGGCTGGTCTCGTTCGATTTCCAACAATTCCGCCGCACGGGCGTTTCTCAGGACCTGCTCCGGACTCTTGCACCCCGGAATCACGGAGGTCACCGCATTGCTACGCAGGCACCAGGCAAGCGCCCAGGAGGCCATATCGGCTCCGACCGGCACTTCTCCAGCGCGAATCCGCTCAACTTCTTCCAGAAGTGCGTCATTCCGCGCGGCCTCGCGCGTACTGCGTACATCAGAATCGGCGAAGCGGGCGCCCGGCTTATACTTCCCGCTCAGGAATCCGCTCGCGAGTGGAAC
>DATKUF010000002.1:0-17510 GCA_035530755.1 Spirochaetia bacterium
CGATCGGGGTACAGGCGGCGAAGAAGGCGGAGGTGGAACCCGGAGACCTTGCGGTGGTGATAGGAGCGGGGACGATCGGGCTCATGGCGGCAGCCTCTGCGCTGGCGGCCGGATGCAGCCGAGTGGTGATAGCCGACGTGAAACAGCCGAAACTGGAGATAGCCGGACGGCTGGGAGCGGTGACGCCGGTGAATGTGGAGAAGGAGAATCTGGATTCGGTGGTGCGGGCGCTGAGCGGCGGCTGGGGAGCCGACATCGTGTTCGAGGCAAGCGGGAGCAAGGCTGTGGCGCCGCACGTATTTGACACGCTACGGCCCGGCGGGCGGCTGGTCTACATCGGGATGCCGGTAGAGCCGATCCAGCTGGACATAGTGGCGGCGCAGGCGAAAGAGGCGACGGTGAAGACAATCTTCCGGTACGCGAATGTCTATCCGCGTGCGGTGCAGATGCTGGGATCCGGACAGCTTGACCTGAAACCGCTGATCACCGAAACCTATGACTTTGCCGACAGCATCAAAGCCTACGAGTACGCGGTGAACCCGAAACCGACCAGCGTCAAAATTCAGATCCTTCTGAAGTAGCAGCCGGACCCGGATCCGCTAGTTGTCCCGGTACCTCACCTCATACAGGTCCCTCTCGAGCCTGCGTGATATCTCCCGGGATGACTCCTTCGCGAGATTCGTGAATCCTGTGACCAGCTGTTCTTCAGTCAAATTCGAGAGAGCGGCGGCTGCCAACACGTTCCCGATCGTCGGCCCGAGCCCAAACATCTGCGGGCTTGCGTCACTGGTCTGGGTCCGTGTTCTTCGCCACACAAGTTCCTGCGACCGGTTGTCATAGATGCGCGCCGTCGTTTCTATTCGAAGCTTCACCGAACCGCCCGGTGAGGATGCGTGAATACCGTATTCCTTGATCTCAAGATCCAGCAGATAGTCGGCTTTCGACACCTCGTCGACCATCCGGGTCGACAGCGCTTTCGACGAACCGTAGAAGGTCTCTTTCAGCACTATGACCGGGACGTTCACCGTTACGAGCGCGCGACGAAGCTTTCCCTCCGCGCCTTCGGCTGAAGCAGCTTTCGCAAAGTTGGTTCCGATGTTCAATACCGTCGCAATCGGATTCGACGAGTCTGCGTGTATGAAGTAGTTGACGTCGAGCTTCGGTTCCGGCGGGAGACGCATATTGGCCGCCAATGACCGATCCCGGAACTCATACTTGTCCAGATGATTCACCGATGTGCAGGACAGGAGCGCCGCGCCCATGACCAGCATACTCACAACCACCACCGCATCTCTCCCGCGCGGGAATCTCTTCATGCGTCCTCCCTCATACTTCTCCAACACCGGAGCGGAACGAAGATGTCACCGAAAAGGCCGGAGTTTTAATGGTAACACGGCCGCGGCGGCTGCGAAAGCAGGCAGGAATAGGGTAGAATCCGGGATTGTGAGACATGATCTGTATATATTTGACGTGGGCGGAGTCATCTGCCATGGCAACGATGTACTCCCGGAAATCGCGGACTATCTGGGAACAACACCCCGGGGGCTGGTCGATGCCGCAGGATCACTCTTCCGTGATCTGGGCACCGGACGGATAGGTCCCGACCGTTTCTGGAAGTTCCTCGGACCGATGTTCGGAACGGAGATCAACGAGGATCTCTGGTACACCTTCTTTCATCCCACTATCGACGCCTGCGTCATCGACCTGATATCAGAGCTCAGATCGAGTGGGAATAGGGTGGTCGCCGGAACCAACACGGTTGAAGGGCACTATCGGTATCACCTGGAGCACGGAGAATACGAGGCGTTCGACCGAGTCTACGCTTCCCACCACATCGGGGCGGAGAAACCGGATCCGGCTTTCTATCGGGCAATCCTCGATGCAGAGCAGGTCGAGTCCGCCGATGTGGTCTTCATCGACGACCGTATTGAGAACGTTGCCGGCGCGCAGCGGGTGGGCATACGGGCCGTGCGGTTCACCTCCTGCGACGGGCTGCGGCACAGTTTGAGTGCGATATAGATTGTTTCAGCGAAGCGTTGATAATACGACGAGGAAGGGGACGTCATGAATTCTTTGTGTGTGTTCTGCGGTTCGTCGATCGGAATCTCACAAGCCTACGCCAACGCAGCTTCCGAGCTTGCCTCGCTGCTCGTGGCACGCGGAATCCAGGTCGTCTACGGGGGCGGTCGGACCGGAATCATGGGAGTGGTCGCTGAGAAAGTGATCCGCGGCGGGGGAAGAGTAGTTGGAGTCATGCCGCGTCGTCTGGTCGAACGCGAAATCGCTCATGAGGGGCTGACCGAGCTGTACATAACCGAGAGCATGCAGGAACGAAAGGCGAAGATGAGTGAGCTCTCCGACGGGTTTCTCTGTCTCCCCGGCGGCTTCGGGACTTTGGAAGAGGTTACGGAGGTTCTGAGCTGGGCTCAAATCGGTCTTCACGCCAAGCCTTGCTGTTTCCTCAATACGGATCACTACTTCGACTCCCTGCTCTCGTTCTTCGACGAAATGGTGGACGCCGGTTTTCTCGCACCGCAAAGTCGAAGACTTGCGCTCACCGCAACGGAACCGGCGGAACTCCTGGATCTCGTTGCGAAGGCGAATCCGACTCACGTGGACCGATGGTCGGACTCATGACCTACGACGTAGTTGTCACGCTCGGTCCCGAGAGTGCCGACGCCCGGATGTGGCGAAACCTTCTGGAGGCCGGCGCCACCGCTTTCCGACTCAATACCTCACATCTGACGCTTGACGGTTTGAACAGCTGGATATCGAAACTCGACGACCATTTTTCCCACGGAGGCCGGCGCGTTCCAATCATTCTGGACCTTCAGGGGAGCAAGTGGCGCCTGGGTGAGCTCGAGCCGGTCGAATTGGAACCGGGACGGAAAATCGTGTTTGTATTCGGTTCGGCATCCGCCCAGCCCGGTTGGATCCCGGTCCCGCATGAAGATTTTTTCGCCGCATCTGCCCAGTCGGGGGAAGTTGCGATGAATGACGCGCGAGTGCGGCTCCGGATCGACCGGGCAGATGCCGGCACGGTGAATGCCACCGTGACACAGGGCGGTCCTGTCTCCGGACGCAAGGGAGTAACGCTTCCCGGGTCAAAATTCCGCAAAGAGCAGCTCAACGAGAAGGACCTTCGCATTCGAGACATGATGGCGAGCGTTGAAGGGGTCCAGTTTGCCGTTTCCTATGTGCTCGACGGCCACGAGATGGCCAGGTATCGTAAACTCCTCGGATCGAGCGTACCCCTTATCGCCAAAATAGAACGCGGCTCGGCGGTGAGCGACGCTGCAGCAATCGCCGGGCACTCCGACGCGATCTGGGTTTGTCGGGGAGATCTCGGCGCGGAGCTGGGGATCGAAGAGATGGCCAGAGCGGTGTCGCGGTTCACTCGCGAGAGAAGCAGGATCCCGGGTCCCGTGCTTATGGCAGGGCAGGTTCTCGAGCACATGAAAGACCATGCGCTTCCAACCCGTTCCGAAGTGTGTCATATCTACGATCTTCTCACTGCGGGTTACGACGGAATCGTACTTTCCGACGAAACAGCGATCGGCCGTTTCCCGGCGGAGAGTTGCAGAGTCGCCGGCGCGTTTCGCACCTGAGAAGTTGACTCAATATGTCCAAAATAGCTGCGAAAACCGTCGCCTTTGTGCTACCATTGATACTAACCGCGCGGCAGGGATCGACGACGTCACATGTCGGCACATCGCCACCTGGCGTCACCCGCCGCTCACTTCGCTATCGGGGGTAAGACAGATGAGGATACGCGGCATTCTCGTTCGAATGTCTGTCGTGTCGGCAGTCCTGCTTTTCGCCGCGTGCGGCCAGAAGCAGTCAAACACACCGGCACCGAAAGAACCGACGCCGGCGAGCAGTCAAACGACATCAGCGACTGGGACCGCGGCTACAGCCGGGACACCGGCATCGCAGTATCTGCAAACCCAGGTGGTCTATGTCACGGGCGACGTGACCGTCTTTGTCGCCACAAACGGAAAACCGGCCGACGTCGGTGTTGCGGCCGAAATCGGAATGGCGCTCAACCCCGACGACCGCCTGAAGGTGGGAGCCAAATCCTACTGCGAAGTTCAATTCGGTGAGCTCGCCGTTACCCGTATTGAAGCGGACAGTGACGCCACGATCGGCGCGCTTTCACCCGCCGGAGCTCCGCCCGCCGCGTCGGTAGCCCTTTCGGTCGGTACGGTAGTGTCGCGCGTTCGGAAAACCATAGAGGGCGAGTCTTTTGAAGTTCGGACCCCTGCGGTGACCTGCGGCGTGCGCGGAACGCAGTTTGCCGTATCATCCGGCAGCACTGGAGGCACCACGCTCGCGGTCAGCGAAGGAAGTGTGGCGGTTGCGCCACCCGATGTCGAGGTGACGAAACTGAACGAACAGGCCCGACAGGTCGGTGCTGACGCTGCCACCGCGGTAGAAAGAGTCACCAATTCTCTACCGACCGTCACTGCCGGTTACCAGATAGTCATCACGAAAAGCGAGGCGGCAGATATGAACCGTGAGGTGCAGGCTGTTGCCCGGGATCTCCAGGCAGCCGCTGCGGCTCCGGTAGCCGAGCGAAAGCAAAAGATCGACGCGCTTACAGAAAGTGCAGCGACGGCGTCCCGGAAAATGACCGTCGCAGCGCCGACGCCGGCCGCTCTGGACACTTCTGCAAAAGCACGGCTCAAACCAGCCGAGACCATGGAAATCAAGCCGGTCCCACCTGCGCAGCCTATCGCGCCCTCCGTGGCCGAACCGACGAACCCGAAGCCGGCTACAGAAGCCGTCACCGCCCAGGCGCCGCAGAAAACGCAGGCACAATCGGCAACGCAAACCACCACTCCTGCTCCTCCACCGCAGATCGCCGCACTGCCTGCGGCTGCGCAGACCGCGCCACCGGTCCCACCGACGCCTGCCCCGGAGCCGCCGAAGGCGGCTGCAACGCCGGTCGGGACCATCACCCTGTCCCTCTCGCCGCCTGACGCGACAGTCACCGTGAACGAAAAACCTGAGGCAGGGGCGTTCCCGAAGTACCCCGCGGGCAGCACGGTTACGATCACCGCCCAGCGGCCCGGATTCCATGATGCAACGATTACGCGGGTTGTTCAGGAGGGAAACAATTCTGTGTCGCTCCGGCTCGAGCCCAGCCCTATCGAGAAAGTGCTGAATGTGAGTCGGAACCCGATAGTCGGGGTCGCCGCAGCGCCGGACGGTGCCGTCTATATTTCCGACAGCAAGGGAATGATCCACGCCGTCTCGGCCGGTATCGGGAAAGTGCTGTGGAGCGCTTCAACCGCCGATAACCCGAACGCGACATCACCGCCGGTTCTGGGCGGCACCTACGTTGCAATATCGGGAACGCAGGAGTTTGTAGTTCTGAACGCGGAAAACGGCCAGGTTGTCTACCGTCTCGCGCTCAACGGGGCGACCGCGCATCCATTTGGCCAGCGCGCCGTCTACTCGGGCGGACTCTACTACTATCCGGATGCAAAGGGCGTGCAGGTGATCGATCCTGTGCGGGGCGCAATCGCGAAGAACTTCCCCGTCCCCTCCGGCGTGTGGATGACCCCGGCAGTATCCGGGGGGAAACTGTTCGCCGTGAATCAGCGAGGCGAACTGTATGAAATCAACATCGCGACCTCAGCAGTCGACCGAAGCGTGCCGACGAATGCTCTCCAACCGGTCGGTGCGACCCTGACTATCCACGGTAATCTCGGCATTTTCGCCGGCCGCCGGGGAACCGTCGTTTGCGTGGATCTTTCGCAGGGTTCGGTCCTGTGGCAGAAATCGACTGCATCAGGAGCCGGCGCCTCTCCCGTCTATTCCGACATACTCGTGGACGACACCAATGCCTATGTCTACACCGGATCTCAAATCCTGACGTTGTCACTGCGCGACGGCGCCGTAGCCGCCAACGCGTTCGCAGATGCCGCGACACCGCCGGTACTCGTCGACGGAATGCTCATTTACGGAACGAATAACCAGAGCCTTGCCGTGCGCAACACCGCGACAGGTTCCGCGCTCTATCAGCTGCCGTTGAGCGGCGAACCATCGGGTCGACCGGTTGTTGCCCAGGGAAGAATCCTTGTTCCAACAACCAGCGGCACAGTCGTCGTCGTCAATGTGGAAGGTCTGTCGGCCGCGGCAGGAATAGCGCGATGACCCGGTCTCACCGGTTGCGGCGCCTCGTTTTTGTCGCCGCCGCAGTGCTGTTGTCCGGATGTGCCAGCCTGCCGCGTCCCGCCGACCCGGCAGATGCGCTGGTCGTTGCCATTTCCAGTATGCCGTCAGAACGGGCGCAAAACCGTGTCAGGGTCGACCGTGTCAGGTTCGACGGGCCCTCACCGATCGAGTGGTCCATATCAGGAACCGGGTGGAAACTGCTCACGCGCAGCGTAAAGCCCGGGACTTATCGTTTCGTCTCGAGGACAGTTCAGTACGCTGACGGAAAAACGCGGCTCTTCAAGGAATACTCGCCGTCTTCTTTTTCGATACCGGCCTCTTCGGTAGTTCTCCTGCCGCAAAAGTTTGTTGAACCGCCCGTCGAGACTGCCGGTAGTTCTACCGGGGGCCGTGCCGCCGCTCAAGCAGGATATCGGACGGTCGAGCCGGTCGACCAAAGACGCGCGGGAGAAGCTCTCGCAAACGACTTACAGATGGCCGAATGGGGAAGCCGGACCAAGTACGGGTTCGGACCCTATTCGCCTTTCGCCGACTACACAAACTCCCGCTTCAGCATGAGAGTGACGAGCGACCCCGCCGGAAGCGAGCTCACCATCGACGGTGCGGACTGGGGTCAAACGCCGCTGACCGTGGATTTGACCGCAGGCCGTCACTTTGTCCGCCTGGACCATCAGGGCTACTCACCGCACACCGAGTTTGTGGAAGTTGCCGCCCGCAGCGGCGGAACGCGGAGTTTTTCTCTCGAAAAGATCGCCGGAGACGCCGCAGTACCGGGCCGGACGCCGGATATTGTTCTGAGCAGTTTTCGCAATCTGGGAGCGCAGCAAAACGACTACCTGTCCGACGTCTTCTTTCAGTCGGTTCAACTTGCGCTCGAACGGTCGGACCTGGCGGTCGCGGCCGGCACGCCCGCGCCCCAGGCCCCGCGGTCCGGGGAACCCGATTTTGCCGACGCAGAACGAATCGGGGCTCAGATGGTCGTCTCGGGCGACTACCGGGTCAGCGGTGAGAACATGCTCGTTCACGCAGTTCTCTACGACACGCGCACCCGGTTGGTGAAGGCAAGCACTCTTTTCGATGAAAGGACTGGACTGAGCGTTTTCGACGCTATCGACCGTATGAGTGCGGACTTTGTCGCCTCGGTCCGGAAGGCGCTACCGGATATCGGGAAGTCCGTGGTCAGGGAGCAGACCCTGACGCCGGAGCAGGTGGCGTTCGGTGTACGGGTGAGCAAACTCGCTGTGGAGCGTCGCCGGTCTGAACGGCCCTACGTTCTCTCCATCGGCCCGGCATTTGGAGCGACGTTCGACCAGGTTACGGCCTCGGGCAACAGCGACAGCAACAGCAGAACGGACGGTCCCGGGGTTGGCCTGTTCATAGCTCTCGACGCGCCCATATCGGGACCACTTTCGCTTCATGTCGCAGCGGCTCCGATCATATTCCCCAGATATATTTACGGTCCGGAATGGGATTTCCCGCTCTACGTCGGGCCGGTGTACACTTTTTCGAACTTTCGAAATGACATCTATCTCGGTCTGGTCGAGAGCGTGCATTTCGCCCCCCGGGCAACGGTGGACGTGGGCTCGTCTCCCGCTCAGTACGGTCCCTACTGGCTGACGGGTCTCTGCGTAGAAACCGGGATGAGGTTCTACACCTCACGGAAGCTTTCGGAGATACCGAGATTCTGGGGAATAGGACTGACGCTTGGGCTGACGGGAGTTCGTTTCGATTGGGACCTCGGAAATCCTTCCGTCTATCGTCCTGAGGTCAACCTCCATTTCGTCTGGGGAACACGATTATGATCATGAGGGTTCGATCGCTATTGGCCGTTGCCGCAGCCACAGTTATCTCAACATCGGCGCTTTTTTCGCAGAACGTCGCGCCTGCTCTGATTCCCCAGCGGCTCTATTTTCAGAAGATACCCGCAGAGTTTGTGCGACAGGATCCGGCGCTCGAACAGCTGCCTGAGTACATCTACACGGCCATCGCCGCAATCCAGCCCGTCCTTCGAGTGGAGGATCCGGCGGAAGCAAACTCGATAGTGACCTTCTCCGCGAGCGGGGCTGCGCTCGAGGTCGGGCTCGAAAAGGACGGCGAGAACGAAGCAGTGGAGCGACTCGCGGATCCAGGACGCGACCGGGGAGTTCCGGGATTTGTCGATCGCACGGCTCGGCGATTCGCGCCGCTTCTGGAATTCGTTTCCCCGAAAATCATCCGGGTCGCAGGGTCCACGGCCGCGGACACGGAGGCCGCACAACGTCTTGCCGATGCGGTGCGCAATGCCGACCGCTACGCGTTGTCACACGAGCTCAGCCTCTGGGGAAGCGGCATTCTGTTCTTTTCGACAAGCTCTCACGTCTCTGCACGAAGGACGTTCACGGTGAACCTCGTCCCGGCCTCGATGGAGTTTGCCTGGTACCTGACTCGCAATTTCGGGCTCGTGGGTTCGGTCTGGACCTACTATGGCGAGGACATGACCTTTGGCCGTCAGCAGAACAGTGATGGACCGGGGTATGTACGAGGTCTTTTCCTGCTTCCCGGCGTTGGAGTCACCTATCGGACTCTCGGCCAGTTCTTCGGCTCTTTCGGCGCGACCGCGTACGCCGGGTACGCCAGAATCACCAATATTACGCCGGAGGCGATCGGCCGGAGCGACAACAGCGGCTCCTTCACATCCTTTCTCGCTCCCGGGGAATCGCGTTCGATCTTCTACCCGCTTGTAACCCTGTCTGCCGGCGTGGGCTATAACTTTTCGCCCGCATTTGCCCTGCAAACGCGAGTGGAGGTGGACTTCACTCCCGCGGCGTTCTACGGAGACGCCGGCGCCTACGGCAGTCTGGTCTACCCCACCGACGGGAGCGGGGCATTCTTTCGCCTCCTCGAGGTGGGGATTTCCTACCGGTTCTGAGCCGCGACGGCGGTTTGGGACCGGTGGTCCGCTCTTTGTTTGAATTGCCCACGCGCAGGTTCAGTCAGTAAGTTATTGCACATGAAACAGCGCACACTTGGGTCAAGCGGTATCCGTGTCTCGGCCATCGGACTCGGATGTATGGGAATGTCGGAGTTCTACGGAAAGTCCGACGACGGCGCCTCCGTCGCGCTCATTCACCGGGCAATCGATCTCGGAGTCAACTTCTTCGACACGGCCGATATGTACGGAATCGGTCACAACGAGATCCTTCTTAGCCAGGCGCTCCGCGGCGGAAAACGGGAAAAAGTTGTGGTGGCGACGAAATTCGGAAACGTCCGCCGGCTCGACGGGGCGTCGCTTGGAGTCAGCGGCAAGGCGGAATACGTGAAGGCGGCGTGCGAAATGAGTCTGAAACGACTCAACGTCGACACCATCGATTTGTACTACCAGCACCGGGTTGACCCCGACACGCCGATCGAGGAGACAGTGGGTGCGATGGCACAGCTTGTCAAAGAGGGCAAGGTGCGGTACCTGGGGCTTTCCGAGGCGGGCGTATCCACAATCCGTCGCGCGGCGAAAGTGCATCCCATTGCCGCACTTCAGACCGAATACTCCCTGTGGACGCGGGACCCCGAAGGGGACATCCTCGACACCTGCAGAGAGCTCAATATCGCCTTCGTTGCCTACAGCCCTCTCGGGCGCGGATTTCTGTCGGGGCTTATCCGGGACCCCAGGCAGCTCGACGCCAGGGATTTCCGTCGATTCAATCCGCGGATGATGGAAGAGAACATTGCTCACAACCTCAAGCTGGTGGATAGACTGAAAAGTCTCGCCGAGAAGAAAGGCGTCACCGCAGCCCAGCTTTCTCTGGCCTGGGTGCTGTCCCGAGGCGACCGGATCATACCGATCCCAGGAACGCGGCATGAAAAATATCTTCTGGACAACATCGCGGCGACCGAATTGAACCTGAGTGTCGAGGAAATCGCGGCTCTTGACGCGCTGATTCCGGCCGGAGCTGTCGCCGGGACTCGCTACGATGCCCTGGGAATGAAACGGGTGGGAATATAGAACCCGCGAGGCAGGAGAATCCGCAGACGTTCGGGTTGCTCTGGGACTACGTTGCCGGGTTCGATCGCGTCCTGGCTGACGTCGACCGCCGGACGTTACCGTGGGCGATTCTGGCACGGGCCGCGGAGATTGTCGCGGGCATGATCCATTCTTCGCAATACGGATCCGATTCCGGCTTCAACGTGCGAGACGGCGTGGCTGTACACTCTACCGCTCAGATCGAGCCGGGAGTGGTGATTCGGGGGCCGGCGATTCTCATGCCCGGTTGTTCCGTCGGACCGAATGCCCTTCTTCGGGAGGGTGTCTATGTCGGGGCAAACGCGCGGGTCGGGTCCTCATGCGAGGTTAAGTCGAGTCTTCTGTTTTCCGGCTCTGTCCTCGCACATCTGAATTACGTGGGGAATTCGATCATCGGGAACGAGGTAAATATCGAAGCCGGAGCGGTCATCGCAAACCATTTCAATGAGCGCACGGAGCGCGAGGTGGCTGTGGTAGCGTTCGGGACGGTGATGAAGACGGGTGTCTTCAAGTTTGGCGCCCTCGTGGGCGACCGAAGCCGGATCGGGGCGAATGCGGTCACAACTCCGGGTACGATTCTCCCGCCGGGTTCCGTGGTTGCACGTCTCGCCCTCGTCGACCAGGTAGCAGATCTCGCAGGAGTTTGAGACAATTTCCTGAAGGGGAACAAGATGAAACGAGCAACGCTTCGCTCCGCGTCCGGCCCGGTGTCGTATGGATGAAATCCTCCCTCTCAGGGCGCAAGCGGAACTTCGCAACCGCTGGCTCGCCGAGCGACTCGAGTCGGTGCTGCCCGGTCTCATGCGACGCGAGAAGATAGACATGTGGATCGTCGATGCACGTGAGTATGCCGAAGATCCGGTGATCATGACCCTGCTCCCCAGGCCGACGATGTCTGCCGGACGCCGATTGATTCTGATCTTTTCACTCAAGTCCGACGGAAGGGTCGAGCGACTCGCGATTTCGCGTTACGGTGCCGGTGCGCTCTACCGATCCGCCTGGGACACGTCTGCTGAGGATCAGGACGCGTGCCTCGCCCGGATCGTCGCAGAGCGCGGTCCGCAGCGGATCGGGCTCAACTACTCAAGCACCTTTGCGCACGCCGATGGTCTCACACACACGCTCCATCAACGGCTCGCGGCGGCACTTGGTCCCGCGCTCGTTTCGCGATTCGTCTCAGCCGAACGCCTCGCCGTCGGCTGGCTCGAACGGAGAACAGCCGACGAAATCAGCGCGTACGGTCCGATTACTCGGATTGGCCACCGGATCATCGCCGAAGCATTTTCTGCATCGGTCGTGCGACCCGGAAGCACTACCGTAGAAGAATTGGAATGGTGGATTCGGCAGGCGATTCACGACCGCGGCCTCACCGCGTGGTTCCAGCCAACCGTCGACATCCAGGCTGCCGATTTGACCTTCGCCGCCGTCACAGCTACGAGGGATGGTGCTCACCCGAACACAAGGAACCTGATACTTCCCGGCGATCTCATTCACTGCGACATGGGATTCTACTACCTGGGCCTCGCCGTGGACCAGCAGCAGAACGCCTATGTGCTGCGGCCGGGCGAATCTTCCGCCCCTGCCGGGCTGTCCGAATTGCTCCATCAGGCAAATCGCCTTCAGGACATCGTCGCACAGCAGATGGTCGCAGGCCGAACCGGGAACGAGATCCTTCAGGCAGCGCTCGCGGCTGCTCACGACGCCGGGCTTCCTGCGGCCATCTACACGCATCCGCTCGGATATCATGGTCACGCAGCCGGTCCTACGATCGGTCTCTGGGACAATCAGGCGTACGTGCCCGGCGCCGGGGATTACGAACTCCATGACGACACGTGCTATGCGATCGAGCTGAATGTCACCGCCGCCATTCCCGAATGGCGGGAATCCGGCAGCGGGGGAGTTCGGATGGCGGTTGAAGAAGACGCCGCATTCAGCGGCGGCAAGCTCGACTGGTTATCCGGAAGGCAGGAATCGATCATCTGCATCGGCTAAACGGCCCGATCCGAGCTGCCGGTCCCGCCGTTCCCGAAGAGCTGGAACGGCGGGAGATTGGTTCGCTCATGGCGAGTCGTTGTACTGGAACGCCCCTACGTCCACGGTCACGCCGGCTGCCGATGCGTCGGATTCCGTGTAACTCAGGTACTTGCCCTTTTCGGTCTTGATCGCGACGGAGACATCGATGGCCTGACCCTGAATTGCGGAGACAGGCTGGGAAGTCCACCGGAACGTTATTTCCGCGGGGCTGTTGCCCGGCTGACGAACCTGGAGATTCGCGAACCCCTGCGCCAACACCTGATTTGAACCGGAAACGCGAATGGTTATGACGGCCTGATTGCCGAGTTGATCCTTCGCGTCACGGACGAGTTTCCAAACGTGTGGATCGACACGAACGGCGTCGGACTTCACCAGGACCACCATGCGAACCGGTTGGCGTTGCGCCACCGGGGGTTGTTGTTGTTGCCCACCCTGATGGTCGGTTGACTGCTGCTGTTGCCCGCCATTTCCTTCCGGATGCTGACCGGGAGGTTGTTGTGAAACGGGAGATTTCTGATCGCGATCGCCTTCGGGATGTTCAACCGGTTTCCGGCTCGCCGGCGGCAGCTCTCGTGTCATCTTGACCGTGTAACGAGTGGTTGCCCCGTTTTCGGCCATTACATCGATGACCACGACACGGGGAGTGCCCGGCTGCAACTGGATAGTCTGCGCCTCGCGTCCGACCGGTTGCCCGTCGATTGCAACCCGGGACGTCGGGCTCTGTGCGATCGGGAAAAGCGTCACGCGATTCTGGGAAGTCGGAACGGTAACCTCATAGGACTGCCGATTGGGCGAGAACGCAGGCTGCAGCTGCGCCCCGGCTACGACAATTCCCGACAGAAGGGAATTGCCGTCTTTCGGTGCCGGCTGTGTGGACTGCTGTACAGGTGCGGATTCACGCGCAACGTTCACCCGATAGAGTCGCTGGGTTCCATCCTGGGCCGTGACGACAAGATCCAGTGAGCGCACCTGGCCGGGGTTCACCGGCACGCTGAACACTTTGCCGTTTGGTCCCGAACCGTTCTGTGCCACCCCGGCTGCGCTTGTAGCTACCGACGCGTAGGGGCTGGCAGTCTGAACCAGTATGTTTGCAGCCGGAGTCGATCCGCCGATGGACACGCTATAGGTCGCTATCCGCGGGGAGAATGTCGGCGAGAGACGGCCGGGTGTCGCGATGAGGTTCGACAGCTCCGCGTTGTTGTCCGGCGGGCCCCGGCGCACGTCCAATGTATATACGAGGACCGAGCCGTCCTGTGCGGTAACTCGAACCCCCAACTGCATACGATCAATTCCCGTGAAGCGTACCGCGGCACCATCGACCGACCCAAGATCACCGTTGGAACTTGAGCCTGCGAGCGAAACGGTCGCGACCGAGCTCTGTGCGACCGCGGCGAGAGAGAACTGCTGTGCGTTGAACGGAACTTCTACGCTGTAGTAGAGACGGTTCGGGTCGAATGCGGGACTGAGGTTTGAACCGGGGACCTCGAGATACTGAAGTGAGTTGTTTCGGTCCGGCGCCGCGCGGGTGATATTCACTGAGTATTGCGACGAGCTCCCGTCCTGCGCGGTGGAAATCACCACCAGCGTGAGATGATCGGTATTGGAAAAGTCGATTCGTGCTCCGTTTGCTGACCGTGGATCGCCCTGAGCCGCAATGCTTGCAAGACCGCTCTGTGCAGTTGCGACCGCAAATGCAACCGAAGTGTATCTGCTCTGAGGAGCCGCCGTAACCTGGAGTGCGCTGGTCGCATACGGTACCTGCGCCGAATAGTTAACCCTGTTCGGCGAGAATACAGGGGACATCACCGCGTCCCTGATCGAAAGTGAACCGAGGCTGGAGTTCCGGTCCGGTTCACCCCGGACTACCGTTACTGCGTATTGGGACTGCGTTGTCTGATCTTCGGCAACAGCCGTGACCGTCACATCCAGTCGATCTGTCCCGGAGAAGGGAATGGCCACCGAAGCTCGCGATCCACGAACTTCGCGTCCGTCGATGACTATCTTTTGTAGATGACGACTCTGCGCCTCCGCCTCAACAGTGATCTGTGTGCTGGCGTAGGGAACGGTCGTGGAATACGAACCGGTTCCCGGATTGAACGGCGGTTCAAATGACGATCCGTCGACCACTCGGAGTGATGAAAGCCGGGCGTTGGTCTCGGCCTCCCGGACTACGACCCGGTAGAGCCACGGTTCTTTGTCCTTTGGCGTTTTTATGGAATAGAGAACCGGTGATTGGAAGTTGTTCGCGGACTGACTGTTCTGCTGATCCACGGCGCTGCCCGATGATACAACCTGTATTGTCGCTTCGGTATTCAGGGAAATAGTTGCGACAAGGTTGCCCGTGTTCGTCCCCGGCGGGACGACCATTTCTACCGTCTTGGGGTCCGAGGCCTCATTGATAAGGCCGGTCACCGCGCGGGCGAGGCCGGGATTATTCTCCGGGAGGAACGCAAAAGCGTCAACCGGACCATGTCCCCGGCCGAATAGAGTTCGACAACCGCTAAGTGCCGCAACTATAAGTATGACGGCTCCGGCAACCCGAAGATAGTTTTTCACAGCATCCTCCGAGATAATCATTGTATCGCACCGCGACCAATCACGCAAAGGCGGGTGACCACTCGCGATCCGCCAACGTCCATTATACCTCAGGCAGACCCATGCCGCGACCCGAATGAAAGAGAAATCGTCGGGAGTCGCGTGCTTGACCTTTTCTGCGTCGCGCGAGATTCTGTGTTTACTTGTGACAGACCGATTGTTCTCCGCCCCGCGCGGCATCGCTCGCCGCTTTCGCTTACGGTGGTCCGTCGAAGGCGGATATCGCCAGCTTCTCACTATCGCGCTGCCGTTAATTCTATCTAACGGAGCGTATGCTATACAGCAATTCGTCGATCGAATGTTCCTCGCGTGGTTCTCTCCGTCCGCGGTTGCGGCCACCACGCCCGCCGGCATCCTGAACTTCATGATCGTGAGTCTCTTCATCAATACTGCCGGATACGTAGGCACGTTCGTCGCCCAGTATCACGGAGCCGGACGCGACAATCGGATTGGATCGGCCATCTGGCAGGGCATTTATCTGTCGCTCGCGGGGGCTGCGCTGCTGCTGCCTCTGGTACCAGCCGCGCCTGCCATTTTTGGTGTCATAGGTCACGGCGGTCTCGTGGAAGTCTACGAGGTTTCCTATTTTCGGGTCCTGACAACGGGAGCCGTCTTCGTCATCCTGAACGCCGCCTTGACCTCATTCTACTCGGGGCTCGGAAAGACGTGGCCGGTCCTCTGGATATTGCTTGCATCGACAGCAGTAAATGTTGTCCTCGACTATCTCCTCATTTTCGGCCGTGCCGGACTCCCTGAGCTCGGTGTCACCGGTGCGGCGACGGCCACGGTCATCGCCGGTGCGGTTGCCACCACTATCTTTGCCATTTGCATTCTCGCGCGGCGCGACCGTCGGCAGTATGGGCTCCACGACGCTCGGCTCGATCTTCGGCTGCTGGTGCGAGTTATTCGATATGGGCTTCCAAGCGGACTCCAGATCATGATCGACATGAGCGGATTCACCGTATTCATTCTCCTCGTCGGCCGACTCGGGACCGAAAGCCTCGCCGCGACGAATCTGGCCCTCAACATAAACATGCTCGCCTTCATGCCGGTGATTGGCCTCGGAATTGCCGTGTCCGTTCTCGTTGGGCAACATATCGGCGACGGTCGTGTCGACCGGGCCGAATACAGCACCTATTCAGGCGTGCACGTCGCTCTCGGCTACATGTGCTTCATCGGCGCCACCTACATCCTCTTTCCGGATCTGTTTCTCCTGCCCTACATGCTCAACGCCGATCCAAACGAGTTCCACGGCATCGAGCAGACCGCACGAACGTTGCTTCGTTTCGTTGCGGTATACTCCCTCTTCGACGCGCTGACGTTGACCTTCAGTTCGGCCATCAAGGGTGCCGGGGATACGCGATTTGTCGTGCTGGTGATCGCCGGGCTTTCGCTTTGCGTCCTCACGGTGCCGACTGCGGTGATGCTGCTGGTGCTTGGATGGGGGATGTACGCGGCATGGACCGCGGCGACAGTCTACATTTCGGTTCTCGGGATCGTCTTTCTTCTTCGCTTTCGGCACGGCGCGTGGAAGCGAATGTCGGTCATGGAACCTGAAATGTAGCCGCCTGAATTCTATTGTCGGAAAACTTCGAAGTTCAGAGAATCGAGTGGTCTCGAAGCAACATACGGTTTGTAACCGAAACCTCGCGACAGTCGATAGGCGGATGCGACGGTGAGCGCATCGCTTGCGTAGTCGACAGTGAAGACCGGTTTTCCGGCTTGCTTCACTCTGTCGAGCAGATCCCGACTGAACGTAGTCTCCTCCCGGCTGTTTCTCATGCCGTCACCCTGCAATCCGTAGAACAGGTCCTCTTTTTCAATGGCGTCGATCACCGCAACATATCTCGGTTCGGCAGTCAGCTGCTCGCCATTCTGAGGAATTACGAGAAATCCGGGGCGACGAGACTTCGCATAATCCGAAATTGCAGTTACGAAATCGATCATATCGTCGCCGGCTTCCGGCCGCGATGGGCCGAAGTGTTCGAACGCGTCCACCACATCGAGCAATACCCCGTCGAATCCCGCCGCCACTATCCTGTCGAGATAGGCGTTTGAGGAACCAAAAATTATCTGCTGCCACCCCTTCTGCCAGAAGCGAACCTTGTAGTTCCCCTTCCAATTGGGATTTTCCCGTTCCAACCAGGACGGGCGAATCAGCTTCCACCATGGCTTCCAGTAGTACCGGTATTCTTCCGCCTCGCCGATGCTCAGGTAGGCGATCACAATCCGTCGTCCGCCGTCCGGCTTCCGTTGCATTCGCTCGACCTGCTGCGTCGAAAAGGCCTTCTGACCCGATCCGTCGGCCGAGTAGTCGATTACCACCATGTCGAAAGGAGACGAGGCAACCTCAACGGGGTCGATATTTGCAAGCCAGAACGCCCACCTGTCAACCGACGAAAGGTCGAGCGAGTAGAGCGTGGAACCGAGCACCGCGATGCAAAACCCGCTGAGAAGGAAACCGATTCTATTCATTGCGTCCGGGTCGGAGCCGTTGCCGGCTACTGTGCCGTAGCCGATATCCCGATTGGAATATAGACAAAGCCGTAAGGAGTGCTGCAGACGATGGTTCCGCCGACCGTGAACCTGGCGTTGTTGCCCTGAATGGCATTGAGAGCGAAACTCAAAGTCTTGCCGACGGAATTCTCCATCGTGAGCGTCACCGTTCCCTCTCCGTTGGCCGGAATTCCACTTTCCTCGC
>DATKUF010000003.1:0-4222 GCA_035530755.1 Spirochaetia bacterium
TCCCGGAAGCGATGATGCTGAGCTTCCCGTCCCGGTGCCCAATGCGGTTCAGATCGAGGCGCTTTCGGCTTTGCGCGGAACTCGGACGGCTGGATTCCAACGGGGACTGGTGGTCATGGCAACGGGACTCGGGAAAACGCATCTTGCGGCGTTCGACGCGAGGCAGTGCAATGCCCGGAAGATTTTGTTTGTCGCACACCGTGAAGAGATTCTTTCTCAGGCCCAGCGGGTCTTCACTCGCATCTTTCCTCAAGCCAAGGTGGGTAGCTATTCAGGACAATCGAGAGAGCGGGATGCGGATTTTCTTTTCGCCTCCATACAGACCCTCGGCGCCGAAAGACACCTCGAGGGATTTGCGCCCGATCATTTCGACTACATCGTCGTCGATGAGTTTCATCACGCCGCCGCGGCGACCTATCGCAGGCTGCTCCAGCACTTCAGGCCCAAATTTCTGCTCGGGCTCACGGCTACGCCGGACCGAACGGATCGATCCGACATCCTCTCCTTCTGCGATGACAACCTGGTCTTCGACTTCGATCTGTTCCGTGCGATACGCGAAACGCTGCTCTGCCCGTTCCACTACTACGGCATTCTCGACCGCACGGTGGAGTACCAGGAAATCCCGTGGCGGAACGGCAAGTTCGATCCCGGCACTCTGTCTAACCGACTCGCCACGCTCAACAGAGCCAAACACGTTCTCGCGGAGTGGCGGGAAAAGGGCACAAAACGAACCCTCGCCTTTTGCGTGTCGACACGGCATGCCGACTTCATGGCCGACTACTTCCAGAAGCAGGGCATTCCGGCCGCCTCTGTCCATAGCGGGTCTCACCTGCGGCGGGGAGAAGCATTGCGAAATCTCGAGTCGGGCGATTTGCAGGTACTGTTTTCCGTCGACCTTTTCAACGAAGGGGTCGATGTGCCGAACATCGACACGGTGATGATGCTTCGGCCAACGGAGTCGAAGATTCTTTTCCTGCAGCAACTGGGTCGTGGGCTTCGAAACGCCGCAGGGAAGGACTTTCTTACGGTGCTTGATTTCATCGGCAATCACAAAGCGTTCGTGAACAAGCCATGCGCCCTGTTCGGAATCGAGCCAACCGCAGGTAGCCTCGCGAAACTCGCTCGCGATTGGGAAGAGGGGCGATTGGAGCTTCCCAATGGCTGTTTCGTCAACTACGACCTCGAGTTCATCGACTTTCTCAAGAGCCTCTCCCGTGATTCGGAGGAAAACGACTACCTTAGTCTCAAAAGCGATCTTGGCCGGCGGCCGACGCTAGCAGAGTTCTATCGTTCCGGCGCAGCGGTGAGGAACGTTCGAAATCAATACGGCTCCTGGTTCCGCCTTGTCGATCGACAGCGGGACCTGACGCCGGAAGAACACGAGTGCCTCGGCCGCTATGGCGAGTTCCTTCGCGAGGTGGAAGCGACTTCGATGACCAAATCCTTCAAGATGGTGTTGCTCGAGACGCTCCTCGAGAACCGGGGCTTTGCCGAGCCGATGCAGACCGATGCGCTTATCGAAGAAAGCCGAGAAGTCATCGCTCGAAGACGCGAGCTCACGCACGATCTTCCCGACGATTTTGTTCCGATCGAGCAAGTGCCCGCCGGCAGATGGGCGACCTACTGGAGACAGAACCCGATCAATGCGTGGACCGGCGGAAACATCAGAACACCGGCGAAATCGTGGTTCTCCGAGAAGGACGATAGGTTCGTACCGACGTTTGTGGTTGGTCAGGCGGATCTGAGCACGTTCGAGGCGATGCTGGAAGAGATCGTGAGCTACCGATACGCGCAGTACCGCGATCGAAACAGCCAGGTCGATCTCATGGCTGCAGATAAGGCTCAACACTATGCCTCCAAACCTGATCGCGCTGACGTCCTCATGTTCCCGGATATCCGGGTTGCATGCGGCCATTTTCTGTCAGGAACTACCGGCAACGAGTCCTACGTGCAGGTCGCCAGAAACTGGAATCCTCTGGATAGTTCTACACGGTTCATTGCTCCCGCCTCCGGAGAATCCATGAACGGCGGCGAGACGCCGGTGCACGACGGCGATCTCATGCTGCTGAGGCGGGTCGGCCCGGGTGAGTTCGGCGATCGAGACATCGTGGTGCTCGAACGGCGACTTCCCGGTGAAACACAGTTTCTGCTGCGCCAGCTTCTTGCGTCGGACGACGGTCCTGCCATTCTTCACGCGACGAATCCCGCTTTCGAGGACTTCCCGAAGTCGGCAGACAGTGAAGTTGTCGCGGTGCTCGAGCGAATCGTGGATCCTTTGGAGCTCAATGTCGGCAAGGAGTTCTCACGCACCGAAGTCGCCGAGCTTTTTGGGGAATCTTTCAATCCGGGAAACTGGAACAGGGGTCACGTCGTGCTCGAGCCCAGAGGCGTCGAAGTGCTCTTGGTGACATTGAACAAGCGCGGAAAACCGAGAGAACACCGGTACACCGACTACTTCGACGACGAGGGCTTTTTCCACTGGCAAAGCCAGCGAGCTACCACCGCGAGAAGTAAACGCGGAAAACAGATTATCGATCACGCGGCGCGGGGACTCGACGTTCATCTTTTCGTGCGCAGGAACAAACTATCCGAGGAAACAGCGGCGCCATTCCAGTATGTAGGGAAGATCGAGTATGTCAGACACGAAGGCGAAGCGCCGATGAACGTAGTCTGGCGTGTGCTGTCCGGGCTTACCGTCCGCGAATGATACCTCACGGCCTCGACTTTCGCGTGAAGAACGAGACCCATCGAATGCCGTCGCGGCCCGTGAGGTCGTCGGATTCGGCGGCATCGATGGTGAGAAAACCCGCGGCGCTATGCAGCGCCTCCCATCCCCGGAGATCGAGGCAGGTGAAATGACGGCCCTCGGCATCGTTCCCGTTTGCATCGATCCCCGCGCGGGATGTATTGACCGAGTAGGCGAAGACTCCGCCCGGTTTGATTACGCGGGCAATCTCGCGGAACAGGTTTGAGAGCGACTCGCGTTCGATGTGCATGATCATTGCCCGCGACAGGACTGCGTCGAACTCGCCGGCGTTGACCGGGATGCGGCCGGGCAGCTTCACCAGCAGCTGGTGCCCTGCAAGCTCGGGATGGGTCTGCACGGCCTGATCGAGCATCGCGCGGCTCCCATCGAGGATCGTCACATCCATCCCGGCGGCAAGGAGTCGCGCCGCATCCTTTCCGCTGCCGCTTCCGATCTCGAGCACCTTCGAACCGGCGGAAACCAGGGTCAGAAACCGGTCGAGATAGGCGCCGAACTCGATCTGCTCATACCGTGCGGCCATGCGCGCTGCGTTTTCATCGTAGAACCGGATCGTGGAATCCATTGGTGTGGAGTTTATCACACGAACAATTGGCGTGCGATCGCTGAGCAGAGTCAATCGTTCCGGGACCCACAATGGCGACTTTCAGAAACTCAACTTCTCATTTCGCCTTTGCGAGCTTCGCCACAAGCACTGCCAGTTTGTCGAAGATCTCGTTGGAACCTTCGTCCTCTCCCACATCCCAGTGACTGCGTTTGAAAGTGAGCTTTGTCCGGCCGTTTTCGACCTCCTCGAATGTCACCACATCGCGCACTTCAACATCGTTGCCGTCGGCAGGCTCAACTTTTCCATTCCTGTCTGCATAGAAAAGAACGGAGACGATCCTTTCGGGCGCCTTGATCTCTGTGTATTCGCCGCCACTAAAGAACTCCTGTCCCTCAGGCGATCTCATGCAATAGAGGTACCTCCCTCCCACGCGAAGATCAATCTCGCAGGATGGTGAGGTAAAACCCTTGAGCCCCCACCATTGCATCACAAGTTCCGGGTCAGTCCAGGCCTTCCAGACCAACTCCCGCGGGGCGTCAAAGATTCTGGTGATCACCATATTTTCCAGGAGATTGGTCTCACGTTCCGCCATCTTTCACCTCCGTTTTTTTCATTTTTGTGAGAACTGCATCCAACCTGTCGAAACTCTCTTCCCAGAGGCGACGATAATCGAGGGCCCAGTCGCTCACGGCCTTTATCGCTTCCGGCCGGAGCGTGCACACGCTTTCCCGTCCACTCCTGGTCTTTTTCACAATCCGTGCGCGTACCAGATAGGCAATGTGTTTCGAGATCATCTGCTGCGAGAGTGCAAACGGTTCCATCAGTCCGTGAATGGACGCAGGACTTTGCGCGAGCCGCTTGATCATTGCCCGCCTGGTCGGGTCAGACAATGCCGCAAATGTAGTTCCCAA
>DATKUF010000004.1:0-21083 GCA_035530755.1 Spirochaetia bacterium
AGCCGTAGCGCGACCGTCGTCCTTCTTTACAGTTCCCGGACTATTCGGGCAAGCGCCTTCACGGTAGAAGGAGCGACATCAGCTTGAATGATATGCGCGGGAGCTATGATGTACCAGCCGTCGCGGCCGAGAACCGAGGCACGAAACTTCACCTCCTTCTCTATCGCCGCAAGGTCGCCTCTGGGAAGGAGCTCCTGTTGGTCGATTCCGCCGAAAAATGATATTCGGCCGCCGTATTTGGCCTGAAGCTCTTCCGGGTCCGAGCCGGGTACATTGGGTTGAACCGGATTGTAGATCCCGACCCCTATCTCGATGAAGTCGTCAATAAGCGGTGCAACCGCACCATCCGAGTGCATAATGATCGACAGTTCGGGGTTGATGGATTTGAGTTGCGCGATCATTCGCGCGTAACGTGGCTTGAAGAGCTCTCGCCAATTGTCCGGACTGATCAGCATCGATGTCTGCGTGCCCAGATCTTCACCGAACCATATTGCGTCGACACCTGATTTTACCAACTGAGTCGCGAGCCCCAGCGTCCATTCCTCAACACGGTCATTCAGGACCGAGACCCACTCCTCTTCCATCGCCATGGCGATGAGATATTCCTGCATACCTGTAAGATGCCAGGCCAGCTCGAAAATGCTCAATTCACAATCACCGATCAGATAGAAGTCCTTGCCGAACTTCTCTATGTCGCGGTTTGCGTCGTCGAACCGTCCCGGCGCGTAGGGGGCCGGAAACCGGTATGACTCAACTTCAGCCGTACCCGAGACTCCTGCCAGAGGACACCTCACCACCTCGACATAGAGGTCGGTGGGCTTCATGTGCATTCCGAACTCGTTGACACTGGTGTTCGTTCCGGCAGCGGCGGCATGGAAGCCCTTCGCCACCGTGCCGCCTACGACGACACAGTCGGATCCGAGCTTCGTCCGGATCTCATTGGCGGAGATGCGGTAGGTCAGATCTTCATAATAACTCAGGGAATATCGAGGTTCGATTCCCAATTCTCTGCCAAAATGGTCGGTAAGCTGTCTGCAAAGGTCGAATTGCAGAGGAGCACGGTCGAGACTGCCCTCTTTCCTTCCCAGTGCGACGAGTACTCGTTCTCTTGATGTCATGTCGTGGTTCCTCCCCCGTCACTTATTGAAGATAGAAGACCTCTTTCAACGGGATGCTCACGGGCGATTTGTCCGGATTGACTTCCATGATGTCCGCCATGTATTCCCACCATTTTCTGACAATGTCAACATTGCCGAGCTCCTGAGAGGAGGACTCCCCGGACTGATTCTGAACTGCGAACAGATCACCCGTGCTTTCGTCGAGAAATATGTAGTAGTCCGAAACTCCGGTTCCTTTCAGCAGCTCACGAAGTTCGGGCCAGATTTCATCATGCCTGCGCTTGTATTCGTCGCCGAATCCTTTCTTGATCTTCATCCTGAATGCCGTCGTTTTCAAATCGCCTCCCCCTTCTGCTGAACGCCGGGCGCCTACCGCGTTTTGCTCCCGAATGTGATGCCTTCCCTGATTCCCGCAATTGAGGCCCGAAGCTGACCTTCAAGCAGATGGTCGGAATATTCGCGCCCGAGTTTCGGTCCACCCATTTCGAGGTACCCCACGACCTCGGAGACGGGCCAATCATCTGCATGTTTTGTCATGATGCGGTCGAGCTGCCGCAAATTCACTACGCCGCGTTTCGATTCCGGTTCGGAAAACCCGAAAGTGGATTCGAAAACGGCGTCTGTATTCTTGAAATGGAACTCACACATCCAGGGGATACAAAACTCGAAAAGTTCCTCGTTCGAATGTATCACCCGTCGATCCCGGTCCGCAATTCCATGCGCGATGTCGCCGCACAGGTATACGGGAACTGTCGAACTTTGGTTCCCCTGGTGATACTCACCGAGCTCGCGGCACATCTGCTCGATTTCGAGCGGGTAGGCGGGCGGCTCCGCTGACGAGCTCATGGGCTCCATCGTCAGCGCTTCCAGGCCACACGCCTTCGCAATGTGCTGAAGTTCCTTCATATGTTTCAGATAGGTCCGGATCCCGGAGTTCTTGAGAGAGATCCGGTCACGGGGGACCGACCCCGGATTGGATCCCACGTAACCGGCCCCAAGAACTCCGGCAATCGCGATGAGCCGCTCGAAATTTGAGCGCGCGACGCGCTCCATGTGCCCGTTACCGGTAAAGAACCCACCAAGTTCACGGTGCGTCGTAAACACGCTCTTGATTACGACATCGTAGGATTTTGCAAGATCACGCAGCTCTAAGAAATAGGCATCGCTCAACCCGTACATCTCAAAAAAGGTGCCGAGCTGGAGGTAGTGCAGTCCCAGACTTCGCATGAGCGCAAAAAGCCAGTCAAACGTGTATCGGTACTCAACAGGGTCGCTCTTAACGCCCAACTGCAACGTCATAATGGTCTCCGAAGCTCCGGCAGGCGATCTGTTTCATGTGAACTCTCGTTGGAACAATGGTCATATTCTCACAGAAACCCGTTTTTATCAACCAAATTGAATCGAATTTGATTGAAATATTCGAATAACCACGTATAATGAGGGAAGTCCGCTCCGCGAAGCGGGCTCGCAAAATGCTGGAAAAAGAACGAAGAGACACGATCCTGCGCCTTCTCGATGTACAGACCTATGTCCGCATCCGCGATATAGTAGAAGCCACCGGTGCGTCTGAGGCAACGATACGGCGAGATCTGGTTCAGATGACCGACGAAAAGTGGATCAGACGGCTGAGAGGCGGAATCGAACGTGTCGAGAACCCAGACGAACCACGACGCAATGGCGCAGAGCTACCGCTGGATCGCCGGAAGGTCATAAACCGGGAAAAGAAGCGACGAATTGCGCGGAAGGCGTGCTCGTTCATTTCTCCGGCCGACGTCGTGATGATCGACGGCGGATCGACGACATTCCACATGGTGGAGTTTCTGATATCTTTCCCGCTTCAGGTAATCACCACTTCGTTCGCCATCGCCGCCTACCTCATAAAACACACTAAGTGCAAGGTGATCATTCCGGAAGGAACTATTGACACCGGTTCAGAACTCATACTGAGCAATATCAGCGCCGACCCGTTTGCAAACTACTCCGCATCCAGAGCCTTTATGGGGATTCAGGGAATAACGGAATCCGCGCTGACCAACTCCGATCCGCTCATCATTCGGGCCAAAAGATCGATGCTGCAGCATTCCAATGAGGTCACGATCCTCGCGGACGAGACGAAATTCGGAAAAGTCGCCAGCTACACAGTCTGCGCCGTAAACGAAATCGCACGGATCATTACCACAGTTGATGCAGATGCCGCACTCGTGGCTCTTCTGAGAAGCAAAGGTGTTGAAATAATCCAGGTATAGGAACAGCCGGCACGTTTCTTACGCAAACGCTGCACCCTTGGGCCGACCTCGGCAGAGAAACTGTCCGACTAACGATCTCCGGGAGGAAGAATGAAAGCGCTCGTCCTTGTCGCAGACAAGAAACTCGAGTATCGCGAAGTGCCGATGCCGGTGAAGCACGGACGGGATCCGGTCCTTGTCCGGGTGACTGCGTCCGGAATATGCGGCTCGGACATGACCCGTGCATTTCACGGTGGAGCGTATCACTATCCGCTCGTCATGGGGCACGAGTTTGCGGGGATTGTCGACGATCCGGGGACCGCTTCGGGCTTTCGCAAGGGCGACGCGGTCGCCGTATTCCCGCTGCTGCCGGACTTCGACATGCCGCAGTGCCAGATTGGTGAATACGCGCGTTCGACCGGCTATGACTATCTGGGATCACGACGCGACGGCGGCTTCGCCGAATTCGTTTATGTGCCTGAATTCAATCTATTCAGGATTCCCGACCACGTCGATATCGTGCATGCCGCGCTCACCGAACCCTGCGCGGTCGCACTTCATGGTGTCTCAAGACTCGACGTTACACCTTCGAACACCGCAGCGGTGTTCGGCGGCGGCCCCGTGGGCAACATGGTTGCTCAGTGGCTGCGCGTGAGGGGCGCGCGCGATGTGATTGTCGTGGACATCGACCGGGAGAAGCTGAAACTCGCCAAAGAGATGGGATTCTCAGCGTGCAACCCGGATGAGGGCGATCCGGTGGAGCAGATTCGGGAGCTCACGGGAGGCGGTGCTGATTGTGTCGTCGAAGCGGTTGGTTTGCCGCAGACTTTTGTCCAGGCAATTCAAGCGGCCGGCCCCGGCGGGCAAGTGGTATTCCTCGGCAACATACACGGAGAGTTTCGCCTCGGCGAGAAGGATTTTTCGTCGATCCTGCGCAAGGAGCTCCGAATCTCCGGCACTTGGAACTCCAAGATTACTCCCAGAGGCAACGACGAATGGTCCGCCGTGTTGAGTCACCTGGATCGAGACATTCGCGTCGAAAAGCTCATAAGTCACACGCCGCCGCTTTCGGAAGGCGTTGAAGTGTTCGAACGTATGGCGAGCGGAGCGGAACGGTACGGTAAAGTCATATTTAGAATCAACATGGAAAAGGGAAACTGATGAGAGCTGCTGTTCTCGAACGATATGGGAAACTTACGATCAAAGAGATTCCGGAATACCGGTGCGGGGCCAATGAGGCAATATTGAAAGTCATGTCCTGCGCGGTTTGTGGTTCGGATCTTCGTATATTCCACTATGGAAACGATCGAGTGAAACTCCCCGCCGTTATGGGCCACGAGATCGCCGGCGTCGTCACCGCGGTTGGAGCAAACGTAAATCGCGTCAAGGTCGGTGACCGCGTTGCCGTGGGTGCAGACGTTCCGTGTGGCACCTGTTACTGGTGCACAAACGGGATGGGGACAAATTGCCGGATCAACTACGCGATCGGATATCAGTTTCCGGGAGGGTTTCAGGAGTATATGCCGCTCAACGAGACCACACTCAATTTTGGTCCGATAACGCATATCCCCGAGCAACTTTCATTTGATGACGCGTGCCTGGCCGAACCGCTCGCGTGCGCCCTGAACGGACTGGAACTCGCGAATTTCGGAATCGGGAAGTCAATCTGCATTATCGGATTGGGCCCGATCGGCTGCATGATGCTCGAATTGTCGAAAATCTTCGGCGCAAAGAAGGTCTTTGCCGCCCAGAGGTCACGGAGGCGGATGGAGATGGCGAAACAATTCCGACCGGACGCCAGATTCATTGCGACCGAAGAGGAGGACCTCGTCGCCACAGTCTTGCGGGAGACGGATGGAGAGGGCGTCGACCTCGCGATTACGACCGCCGGGACCGTCGAGGCGCAGGCGGACGCGATCAAAATGGTCCGGCACCGGGGCTACGTGAATCTGTTCGGTGGCTTGAAGAACCAGCCAAACCTTACTATTGATTCAAATCTCATTCACTACAAGGAGTGTTTCGTAATGGGGAGCCATGGCTCTCTGCCTCGCCATCACGCGAACGCGGTCGATCTGATTGCGCGGGGCGATATTCACGCGGCGCTCTACATCTCGAAGATATTCAAGCTTTCCGAAGTCCAGGCGGCGTTCGACTACCACGAATCCAGAGCAGGACTTAAAGTTGTAGTCCACCCGGGAGAATGAACCGTGCGAAAGATCAATATTGCACCGTCACTCATGTGCGCGGACTTCCTCAATCTGAAGGATGATATCGATACTCTCACCGAACTCGGCGCCGACTTTCTCCATATCGATATCATGGACGGGCACTATGTTCCCAACTTCACTCTGGGACCGGATTTCGTCCAAATGGTGCATGACTACACCAGGCTGCCGCTGGATATTCATCTGATGATCGAAAATGTCGACGACTTCATCCCGCGTTTCGCTCTCGACGAGCGGTGCTGGGTGAGCTTTCACCCGGAAACCTCCTACCATCCGTATCGGACCATTGATCTCATTCGTAAATGCAATGCCAAACCTGGAATCGCGTTCGAACCCGCGCTTCCATTCGAATCGTACAGCGAGCTCCTGGACGAAGTGGCCTTCGCGTTGGTTATGACCGTGAGCCCGGGATTCGCCGGCCAGAAGCTCATTCCCGCGACACTTGAAAAGGTGGCTCGTGCACGTGCATACCTCGACGCAAAACGACTGACAGCGGAGCTGGAAGTCGACGGAAACGTCAGCTGGGAAAATATTCCCCGAATGATTCAGGCCGGTGCGACCGTCCTCGTCGCAGGAACTTCCTCCATCTATTCACGCCCGGTCGACCTGCGCGCTTCAATCCCACGAATAAAGCGGCTGGTCTCGGCGGACTATGATCTCTCTTGAAAAAAACGCAGATATCCGGCCAATTGCTTTGGTCTGTATATTCTATTGTATATTGTGATCGTGACAACGCTCGATGGATTCCAGATCTATGGCTTTTTTCGATCCGGCGCCCGCCGGATCGACGCCGCACGAAAATACCTCGATCGCATAAATGTGTTTCCCGTCGCCGACGGGGATACCGGGACAAACCTTTCAGCCACGCTTGCCGGCGCGGTCACGTCGACAGTGCCCGCGGCCTCAGCGTCCCTTACTCTCGAACGCCTTGCCGACGCAACGATGGTTTCCGCACGTGGCAACTCAGGAGTTATTTTCGCTCAGTTCGTTTTGGGTCTGAGTGAAGCAATCCGGACCGCGGAGTTGCGCAGTTACGATTTCGTTGTCGCCGTTCGCGTCGCCGCCGGTCGTGCGAAGTCCGCTGTTACGAATCCCCGGGAAGGAACAATCCTCTCCATTATCGAGACGTGGGCGATTTTGCTTGCCAGGAAGATCTCAGACACGATCAGTTTTCTCGACCTTATCGGTGCCACCCGCAACGAACTGAAACGCACTCTATCGCAAACGACGGAGCAACTCGCTGCGCTCAAGTCGGCCGGTGTAGTCGACGCCGGCGCTGCAGGCTTCGTAGAGTTTGTCGAGGGGGCTTACGAGTTTCTCTCAAACGGACCCGAACCGTACGAAAAACCCGGGACGGACCCGCTTGAGTTCGACACTTCAGGGCCCGATCTGAACTTTGACCGGCAATCGACTCCGCCGGTATACCGGTACTGCACGGAGGCGATTGTAAGCGGAAACATAGTCGACGCCGAAACCGTCCGCGCGACCGTCGAAGGTTTGGGCGACTCCCTCATTGTGGCCGGCAACCGCAAGCGGGTCAAAGTGCACATCCACACTGACCACCCTGATCTGGTCATGACCTCACTCGAAGCCTCAGGTTCCGTTACCGGACAGAAAGTCGACGACATGACAAGTCAGTTCAATGACGTCCATAAGCGCGGGGCCCGCGTCGCGATCGTCACCGATTCATCGTGTGACCTTCCTGCGCAGCTGATGGATCATTTCCGCGTCCATGCCGTGCCGCTGCTTATCACCGTGAACGGCGGCGAGTACCTCGACAAGCTCACACTCGACGCTCCGCGATTGAGAGCATTCTCGGAGGGAAAAGGGGAGTTCCCGCGCACCTCTCAACCGCCGGCTCATTTCTTTTCCCGGCTCTATAAGTTCCTCGCCGGCAGCTATGACGCCGTGGTCGCCATCCACCTTTCCGGAGCAATGTCGGGCACTTTCTCTACGAGCGAGCGGGAAGCGGCCAGGACAGCGGGGAAAGTCACGGCGTTCGACTCGAAGCAGCTGTCGAGCTCACTCGGGCTTGTGACTTTGCGCGCGGCCGAGGCGGCGGAAAATGGCTGGACCAGAGAGCAAATCCTCGCTGTGCTTCCCCAATGGTCGCATAAAGCCCGCATTTTTGTATCGGTGACGAACCTCCGTTATATGGTAAAGGGCGGGAGGGTCAGCCCTCTGAAAGGACAGATTGCGAGACTTCTCAATCTCAAGCCGATCGTATCCGTAGACGAATCCGGCAACTCAACACTTCATGGACGCGCCTTTTCCGAAGAGGCCAATCTGCGTACCCTCGTAAGGATGGCCGTCAGCGTTCACCGCCAGGCTCCACTCAGACACTATGCAATTGGTCACGCCGGAGCGCCCGCAAAAGCCGCACAGCTCGCAGCGACCCTGGAACGGGAACTCGGTTTTCCGCCGCTATACGTGATGGAGATATCCGCAGTAGTTGCCCTCAACGCCGGTCCCGGCGCCGTTTCTGTAGCCACGATGAGTGAATAGCGTCGAGAAGAAGCTCACCGGCGACGCGGCGGAAGCGGGACAAAGAGGCTCGTTCGCCGCTTGTATTCAGCGTACGCCGGGTCTGCCCCCCACCGCTCATCGGATCTCTTTTCAAGAAGCGGGATGCCGCTGACAAAAAGTAGCAGCACAGTTATAAAGACCGGACCGAGCACAGCCAGAAACAGCGCGCCGGAAAGAATGGGTATCACGTAGACGAAAAGTCCCCACCACAACAGTGTCTCGCCGAAGTAGTTCGGATGGCGGCTGTACTTCCAAAGGCCTTGCGAAATAAACGCAGATGTCCCGCCACGTTTGAACGCCGCCTTCTGCGCGTCAGCAATCACCTCGATTGCGAACCCCGCGATCCACAATAAAACGCCCGCTAATTCAAACGGAAAGGGCGAAACAATCACTCGTATCGAGGCGACAGATGCAGCGACAGGCAACAGGATGATACTCACTGCAACAGCCTGCAGGATCCAGAACCGCGCAAACCTGAGCGGAATCTCCCGCATGCCGTCGAAGCGGTGGTCAATCCTTGTTTTGATGATGCGCGTAAACAGATACGCACCCAATCGGATCGCCCAGACCAGGGTGAGAACCGCTGGAACCAGAGCAGTCGCAGGACCGGTCGCATTGCGCACCACAAGGACAACTGACACGACAGCGAAAGACAGGCTGTACGAGAGGTCCGTGACAACGTCGGTCTTCTTCGTCACCGCATAGACGAAGAAAAAGCCATTCACCGCAAAGGCTGCGATCATCGTCACGATAAATGGATTCACGTGGTCCTCTCTTCGTCCAAAAGCGCCGATTCGATGTTTTCGGCGACGTCCCCGATGCTGGCCTCCATCCGTCGAGCCTTTTCCCGGTACATGCTTGAATCGACGAGATCCAGCAGCTCGTCAACTCGTTCCGAGTCCGCCTGATGGATGCCGATACTGAGTGCAATTTTCACTACGGTCTTTTTGTTATACTCGGTGACGCGCTGCTCGATGCGCTCTTTCAGGTGCTCGGCGGCCTGTTCGGTAGCGCCGGGCATCAGTACCATGAACTCATCCCCGCCGTACCGACTTACCACATCGGCGCTGCGGACACTGCTTCTGAGCATGGCGCCGGTCGCCTTGAGTATCTCGTCCCCTATTCGATGGCCGTGCGTGTCGTTTATCTTTTTGAACCCGTCGAGATCGATCATCATGACGCAGAAGGGCTGGTGGGATCTCTTGAAACGTTCGATCTCCTTTTCCAGAAAACCGAGAAATGCGCGACGGTTATTGAGACCGGTCAGCTCATCGCTCATTGCGAGCATGCGAAGAGCGCGCACGTAGTAGGCCCGGCTCACGGCGATCGCGCCGAAGTCCGCGATGGTGGTCAGGAGTTTGAGCTCGAGCGGTGTGAATGCAGTGCCGTCGATTTTGTTGATCAACTCGATCACGCCGATCACCTTCTTCCTGTTCTTCACGGGAACAGCGATGATTGAACGTGTTTTGAAGCCGGTCACACGATCCATCTGGTCGGTAAACCGGGAGTCGCGGGTCACGTCTTCTATAATGAGAGGCTCACCGTTCTCGGCTACCCACCCGGCAACACCGGTGTTTCGGGGGAGGACGACTCCCCGAAGCCGATCCACTCCGCTGCCCACGACTACCGAGAAGCGCAGTTCTCCAGTCTTCGGATTTCGGAGAAGGAGCGACCAGTGGGTGGGCGCAAAAATCTCCCCTATCTGCTGCATTATCGCCCGAAGAGTTTCATTGAGGGTTGTTGTATCTGCAATGCTCTTCCCGACATTACTGAAGAAAGAGAGCCTGACGAGGTCGTCGATCTGCTTCTCATTCTCTTCTGTATCGCTCTTTGTCGCTCGCATGGTGTTTGCGGCGAATATACCACGTTTGGAAATGTTTTCCGAGTATCGAGCCGGGTCTCAGTACTTTCCCGAACTCTCCTGACCGGTGACGAGAGCTACCCCGGCTCCGGCGCCTATGCGGGTTGCCCCGGCTCCGATCAGCTCGAGTGCCGCCTTCTGGGTACGGATCCCGCCGGAAGCCTTGACACCCATGTCCGGACCGACTACACGGCGCATGAGCACAATATCCTCGACTGTGGCCCCACCGCCAAGGAAGCCGGTGGATGTCTTGACGAAGTCGGCTCCCGCCTTCTTCGCGAGCTCACAAGCGATCACTTTCTCATCCTGCGTGAGAAACACCGTCTCGATGATAACCTTGAGAATAGTGTTCGATCGCGTCGCGCGCCGCACGGCCCGAATGTCCTCCTCCACTGCACGATAGTCTTTGGACTTGAGCTTGCCGACATTGATGACCATGTCGATTTCCGCTGCACCGTCGGAAATCGCTTCGCGGGTTTCGAATGATTTCGCGCGAGAGGTCATGGATCCCAGAGGAAAACCGACAACGGAACAGACCTTAACATCTGACCCCTGCAACTTCCGGGCGACGTAGGGGACGCGCGATGAGTTGACACATACACTGAAAAAACCGTATTCGATCGCCTCTGCGCAAAGCTTATCAAAGGCGGCGTCGGGAGCTTCGGGCCGCAGCAGCGTGTGATCGATGTACTTCGCAAGCTCGATCGGGGTGGCCGTCGGAATGGTACCGACACTCGATGCGCCCGGTCTGACCCGTTCGCCGAGCTTCGCAACCACATCCGCGACAATTCTATCTATCAATTCGTTTTGTTCCATGGAGCTAGACCTCACCTCTTTCGAGCTTCATCACTTTGTTCACGCGAACGATATGTCGCCCCCCGCCGAAACGGGTTGCGAGCCATGTTTTCGCCATCTCGCACAACTGATCGATTCCGTGCAGAGGCCCTCCGAGTGTGAGCACATTTGCGTTGTTGTGCTCGCGACTGTTTACCACGGTCCGAAGATCGTAGCAGAGCGCCGCTCGAATACCCTTTATCTTGTTCGCAGCCATACAGGAACCGATTCCCGCTCCGTCGAGAACAATGCCGCGGTCACAGGCGCCGGAAACAACCTTTCGGCACACCTCGACTGCAATGTCGGGGTAGTCGACTCGATCGGAGCCGAAGCATCCTACGTCGACAACACGGTAACCAACTGCTTCGAGGCAGGTCTTCAGCGTTTGCTTCTGGCTTACGCTCGAGTGATCTGAACCGATTGCCACGGTGCGCACGCTATCTGTCTCGTTCACCACATTCTCCGTGTATCAAGCCTCGAGATCGACGCGATCGACTATCGCGCAGATCGCGGTGCGGATGGTAACCGCATCGGTGTCACCGATCGTCTGCCGTGCCGATCCTCCCTCATCAACCACCAGCACCCGGTCCCCGACGCCTGCCTGCACGCCGTCGACCGCGAGGAGCGGCTTTCCTTTCGGATTGCCGCCCGGATCTATCGGTTGCACAATCAGCAGCTTGTGACCGGTATAGTGCGGGTGTTTTTCCGTTGACACGATATTGCCGGTCACCTTCGCCAGAGTCATTCTGCATCCTCGCGATTGATCTGGTCGACAATCCCGAGGATCGCGGCGTCCAGCGGATTGAACCAGCCGTTCGGATTTGCCTGCGCGGCTTCCTTGCCGCTTTCGAACCAGACGAGGTCGCCCTCTCCCGCACGGGAAACATCGAAAGCGGTGATTGGTCCTCCCACATTGCGTTTCTGGTCGTCGATTGGCTGCACGAGCAGGAGCTTCAGCCCCTGCATGCTCTCAATCTTCTGCGTGCATACTACGCGACCAATCACCCTGCCAAGTTTCATATGTGCGCTGCCTCAGATAATCCTGAACGAATCTACCAGTGTGCAACGTCGCTCGCGCGTAAACGTTCGCGCACGGGTCAATCCCTCCCCGGTCGGGCTTGCTATAGTGAAGGAAGTGTAGCCGGCGCCACCCTCGCCAAGTCCTGCGTAGCAGGGTCCGTTCTTGACGAAGAGCGAGCAATTCATCGCGCGCGCCATCTTCGAAAGTTTCATCACATCGTGCGAATGCATGGCGGCAGTGTGCCGGAAACCATGCTCGACCTGCACCGCGAAGTCGATGGCCTCATCGACGTTTTTCATCCTCACCAGAGGCAGTACCGGCATGAGCTGTTCGGTCCACACAAGTGGGTGCTCCCGGCCGACCTCGCACAGGAGTATCCGTGTCGATTCGGGAACATCCAGCCCGATCGCCTTCGCGATCTCTTTCGGGCTCTTGCCCACGTACGCCTTGTTTGTCGCCCCCTCTTTGCCTGGCCCACCGGGGTCGGCGAGAATATGGGGAACAAGCTGCGCGGTCTGCTCGGCGGTGAGCTCGAAGGCGCCGTTCTTGCGCATCTCCTCTTTCAGCCTGTCGGCAATAGTTTCAACTGCGAGAACCTCCTTCTCGCAGATACAGACCACGTTATGATCAAAGCCGGCGCCCGAGACAATGTCCCTCCCCGCCTTCACCAGATCGGCTGTCTCGTCCACTACAACCGGCGGATTTCCCGGCCCCGCGCAGATCGCCTTCCTGCCGCTCTTCATGGCCGCCTTCACCACGCCCGGCCCACCGGTTACCACCAGAATCGCGACACCCCGATGGGTCATCAACTCATTCGCCGATTCGATCGTCGGGTTTTCCACTGCGCACATCACGTTCGAAGGCCCGCCCGCGCCGGTAATCGCCTGGTTGATCAGCGTCACGAGACGACAGGAGATCCGTTTCGCCGCAGGGTGCACATTGAACACCACAGAGTTGCCTGCCGCTATCATGCCGATGCCGTTTGAGGTGATGGTCGACGTGGGATTGGTCGTAGGCGTGATTGCCCCGATAACACCATAGGGAGCACGTTCAGTAAGCGTGAGTCCATGCTCGTCGGTGATCGCGGAAGGCTCAACATCCTCGACGCCCGGAGTTTTCAGTGCTGCGATGCGGTTCTTCACGATCTTGTCCCGGACGTTTCCGAGTCCGGTCTCCTCGACCGCCTCCCGCGAAAGTGATTCGTTGTTGTCTATGACGGTCGATCGAATCGCCGCAATCATCGCGCGGCGGGTGTCGAGCGGAAGCTGCATGAGCTCACGCTGCGCGGTGGCTGCAGCGGCAACCGCGGCATCTATGGTTCGAAATATTCCCGGCGCCACCGGCGCGGTTGAGTCAACCGACCCGCCTGTTGCGTCTCCGGCAGCACCACCTCCCGTTCGGCTCATCGCTGAAAGATCGTATCCTTTCAACACCTCTGCGACGATGCTGCGTATATCTTCAGTTAGACTGCTCATGCATCACTCCCGGGAACCGAGTAGACAACTTTGTCGCTCTCATCGACTGTCTCGACTATGGCGACGATGAGCGTGTCGATCGGCTGGTTGGCCGTCAGCTTTGACCAGTGGCAGGAGCTTCCCTGTGCGAGTAGCACCATCTGCCCGCGATCGGCACCAACCGCATCGAGGGCGACCAGAAAGTCGCCGCCTCTTTTGCCCGTCTGGTCGCAAATCTCGACGAGAAGAAAGCGCGCGTCTTCGATCTTGTCCGAACGAACGACTCCCACTACCGTGCCGACAACCCGGGCAAAAGTCACTGCTTCAGCCCTCTCCGTCGCTCTTGCGATAGAGGTATTCCCCGTTCTGCTCGACAAGATCGACTATTGCGATAATGGTCGCATCTGAGGGCTTTCCCTTTGTCGTATCGGTCATTCGCGCGGAGCTGCCGGTGACGTAAAAAACAATCTCACCCGCGTTGGCACCGACGCTGTCGATAGCCACCACGTAGTCGCCCTTCCCGTTCATCGTCACAGGGTCGATCTTCTCAATCAGAAGCAGCCGCAGCCCATCGAGCTGCAGCGCTTTCTGAGTCGAGACTACGGTTCCCTTAACCCGCGCGAGTACCATTGTTATTCCTACTTCCGGGAAGCAGCCGGTTTCCTGCCGAGCGGAAGTGCGTCATCGACCGACCCGTGCGGCCGCGGGATGACATGAGTCGAAACGACCTCCCCTACTTTCTCCGCTGCCCGCGTTCCGGCGTCCACCGCCGCGCGGCACGCTGCTACATCGCCACGGACAATGGCGGTGACATATCCGCCTCCGATCTTCTCGTATCCGATGAGATCGACTTTCGCCGCTTTCACCATCGCATCCGCAGCTTCGACCATTGCGGAAAACCCGCGGGTTTCGATCATACCCAGAGCGTCATTATTCTGTTCAGCCATCTCGCACCTCTCCTATCTATGCGTCTTCATGCATCGTCACGCGAGCCTGGAATGGCCCGCCCAGGCAGATTCTCCAACCGTGACTCGACCGCCTTTCGCGCCTCGAGCACTTCAGCTTCGTCGCCAGAGATATATAGTCGGCCGAAACGGCCAAAACCCTGCACGTCGATGATTTTGATGTTCGCGGTTTTCTCGGCCTCGTTCGCGGCGTAGTAGGCGTATCCGGCAGGCTCCAACTCGAGAACGTACAGAGTCTCGCCCCGGATCAGCATATTGCCATACCGGGTTTTGTTGATGAGCTGGCAATGATGGTCGGACATGTTCTTGATGAGCTGACTGGTCAGCACCCGCGGCTTGAAGCTGTCGTCCACGCTTTTCGATATTGCCTTCAATACGGCGTCGCCCGCAGTCCGGGTGTCCCCCTGGCTGTCGGAGTGAACCTCCATCATCCCGTAGGATCGCTCGACGACCTGAAGTCCGGGCGTCACACCGGTCGCCTTGAGAGCGATATCCATGAGCCTGTTGATTTCGATCCCGGGAGCGATCTCGATGACGCAACAGGCCTGATAGGCAACCGGAAAGTATCCGCGAGAAATGGTGGAGAGATAGGAGGCCATCTGCGGCTGCAGCGAATCAACAATTACATAGGTTCGCAGGTCAATCGCCATCGTCATGCTCCTTCGTCTCAGCAATTTGAGCGATATTTATCGTAGTTCTTTCGTATTTTACCAGCGATTCTTTGTTTGGTCAACATATTTCTCGTTTCATTCCTCATTTCCGCCATCTATCGCCGCGACATCCCCATCAGCGCACCACAATGTTCTGTTTTTACCACAATGTCTGTACAAATCCCTCAAAGCGTGCAATAATCTCTGACAAATGGATGCTCGTGATCATCGACTGACCGGACTTCTGGACGTCCTGCGATTCGAGAACGGCGCGACCATAAGCGATCTCGCCGCGCGACTCGGCGTCTCGGCGATGACCGTTCGCCGCGATCTATCGATCCTCGAACGCCAGAAGCTCGTCCGGATACTGCACGGCAGTGTAATCTTCAATCCTGCCGGCACGACCGGAGACGGAAAAACCGAATACAGCCTCTCCGCCGCGGAGACACGGCATGCCGAGGAGAAGCGGCGAATCGGCCGCGCCGCAGCTTCGCTCATCAAGGCAGACGAGGTAATCCTCATCGACACCGGCACCACTACACAGTACGTTGCGGAGTTCCTTCCCATCGGCGTTCACTTCACCGTTATCTGCTACAACCTGAACATCCTCCTCGAAGCGACAAAGTTGAAAGATGTGGAAATTCTTTTTGCGGGCGGCTACTATCACGACAACACCGCGATGTTCGTTAGCCCGGAAGGGATACAACTCGTGCGCAACAACAGGGCAGGAACTGCGTTCGTCTCTGCGGCCGGTGTCAGTCCAAGGCTCGGCCTTACCTGCGCAAACGCGTACGAAACCGAGACCAAGCGCGCGGCCATCGGCTCCTCTCTGCACAAGGTGCTTCTTGCCGACTCATCTAAGTTCGGTCGCGTTCAACCATACCATTTTGCCGATCTATCGGAGTTCGACACCATCATCACCGACACCGGGATCGACGAAAGATACCGGAAGGAGTTGCGGAAAATGGGCGTCGAGGTGATCGAAGCGTGAAGCCGCGGGCAATCCATCTTCTTTCCACTCTCGGTTTCTTTGCAATCTTCTCGACAACGATGGCAAAAAACCCGGTGCTACCACTGTTCGTGAAGGCGCTCGGTTCACCCGATGCGGTGATTGGAGTTATCGCGGCAGTCTCGCCGCTCGCTGGAATACTCTTCAGCTTCCCAGTCGGATTCCTTTCCGACCGGATCGGAAGGCGCCGCCTTCTGGTATTCGCAGGAGTGGTCTTTCTCACTGCCCCGGCGCTCTACCTCGTCGTAACGAATGCGTGGCTGCTTCTACCGATTCGTTTTTTCCACGGCCTCGCGACTGCGATTCTCGGCCCGATCGCGTCAGCCATTATCTGCGACGAATATCCGGACACCAAGGGTGAAAAGCTCGGACTCTATTCCTCGGCAACTCTCGTCGGCCGTACCATTGCGCCTGTCGCAGGCGGCGCACTGATCACTCTGCTCGCCTTTCTTCCCGGCGTGTGGAACTTCAGAATGGTCTACCTCGCCTGCCTGGCCGCCGGGGCGGTAGTCTTCATTCTTGCCCTCAGCTTTCGCGAGACGACCCTGCCAAAAACCGAAATCGAGCCACTCTCGGTACGAGACATGGGTCGTTCACTCCGTGCGATTCTCGCAAACCCTCACCTGCTCGGGACAGGGCTCGTTGAAATGGCCACATACTTCGCATTCGGCGCCTTTGAAAGCTATCTTCCGTTATACCTCTCGCGCTCGGGAGTCCCCGCGTACCAGATCGGTCTTCTGTTTGCCGCTCAGGTTCTCGCCATCGCGGTTTCCAAACCGCTCTTCGGAAAGCTTTCGGACAGAATCGATCGACGGATACAGATACTCTCGGGCATTGCGATTGTCGGCGCGGGGATTGCCTTGATCGGAGCGACAAAGGACTACGCCGTGGTACTGGCATTCAGTATTCTCTTCGGCCTGGGAATGTCACTGTCGACTGTCGCGACAAACAGCTACGTCGCCGATGTGGCGTCTCGAAGTAAAGTCGGCTCATCGCTCGGCGCGCTCAGCTCCATCATGGATGTTGGTCACTCCGGAGGTCCGCTCGTCACCGGATTCGTCGCCGGCGCCGCAGGGATCTCGGCAGGATTTCTCCTGAGTTTCGCCGTCGCTGCGGCAGGCGCGGTAGCATTCGCCGTGCTTACGCGGCGGGACGTGATCCGGTCGGAGTAGCGTCGCTCGCAGGCGGCAGTCGGACTGCCTGCTCGCGAAGCCGGCACTAACGGCCGGAAAGCATCTGGATGAATTGCCGCGCGAGCTCTTGCGTCCCGTCGGGGCGTCGCCTTTCCATGGCCTGCATCGGACAGACGCCGGAGGTAACGATATTGCCGTCCCGGACAACGCCGTACCCTGCATAGATTCCATGGACCGACATCGGGCTTGCCATTGCGTATCGACGTCCGTCCAGAAGACCGGCAGCATCGAGCACCAGCACCGATCCCTGCTGAGCCGCGATCGGTTTTCCGGCCGCGGCCGCTTCGCGCACGATACGTACCGCCTCTTCGGGGACCTGCCGGGATGTCCCGGCGGCCATACACGGCAGCAGTACACCGACGTATTGGGAAACGATCACCTCACGCATCGACAGATCCGTATCGAGATGCTGGCCACCGCCGTCGAACGGACTGCCGGAAGCAGATGCAATTACCGGGGTGAATCCCGCCTCCTTCAGCATGCCGAGCATGGGTTCGACCTCATGTTTCAACATGAACCCCACGTCTTCGGATCCTTCGCGCGGCATCACCAGAACTTTCGGAATGATCGAGCCGCCGGAAGGCACCACGTCATCGGCAGCCGCCTTTTGCGCGCCTGCGAAACCGAACGTGAGAAACCCGGTTGCGACAAGCAGTGCCGCAGAATAGGTCAATCTCCTTCGCACGTTGTGTCACCTCCCTGTGTCAATTATAAGAAACGCAGTTCTTGCGTGCACGCGGAATTTTCCATATCGGTAGACGAGAAAATCCTGTGGGAGTACCATGGGATCGTTCTTTCGAATTGAATGGAACCCTCTCGGCGCAACATATATAGATGTCGGATACGAAATTCCATGATAAAATAAGCGTCGAGGTGTGATGTGATTGCGAAGCGGGCGCCGGAAATCACCTGCGTCTCTTTTTCTCACCTACCGTTGCGGTACCTGCAGTTCCTGAAATACTTCTCTTGCACCTCTGAATGACAATGTTGTCCAAGGTCTGAACCGAGGGCGCACGCCGAAGGGGAGACATCGCGCTGTCCGCTCCCGCGGTATTTGCCATTCCGACAGGGGGTGTGACATGAAAGCATCAGTCGTGGCGTTGATTCTTGTTCTGACGGTGGGAACCATGGCGCAGGGTCAGATAACCGGGGCCCCGTCTCACGATTCGAGATCCACCGCCTCCCACGAGTCCGGGACAAATTCAATTTCGTTCGGGCTCTATCCGGCAGTGATGATTCCGATAACCGATAGCGCCGATCTTTTCACAACGGGCGGATCCGCCACATTCGGCGCCGAATACGCGTTCGGCGATGGCGCGGTCCAGCCTTTTGCCGGACTCGAAGCGGTCTACTCGCTCACCCCCTTCAAGGCCAATGATTCCCTCTCAATCGTCTCGGCCGAAGCAGCCGGCGGGGTTAGCCTCGAGCTGGCTCCGCGACTCCTCGTACGCGGGGCGGCAACCGCAGGCTACTACTACGCTCTTATCAATTCCGACGCGAAAAGCGGGTCGAACCCGGCCTTTTCGGTCGGATTCGGTGTTCAATACCTGCTAAGCCCGATTCTCAGCCTGTCAGCGGGCGCATCCTACCGTAACTATCTTGGTCTTTACCATGGAATGTCGATGAATTTCGGCACCTCGTTCTATCTGTCGGGGCGACAATCGCGCAAAACGCGAATCGATGCCGCCTCCCCGATCCGGCCCGAACTCCTGCAGGGAGCCCGGCGACCGGTTCCCGGTACCGGAGTCGAGATCCAGTCGCTTGTCATCGACGATCTTTTTCCAGTGTTTCACAAGTATTACGACGACCATCCGGCAGGTCGCGCCGTACTGGTGAACCGTGAGTCGCAGCCCATCGACGGCATCAAGTTGTCGTTCTTTGTCAAAGAATATATGGACAGCGCCAAAGAGTGCCCGGCACCGGAGAAGCTCGGCCCGAGCGAGTCGCTTGCCGTAGACATCCAGGCGCTTTTCACGAACCGCATTCTCGGGGTGACGGAGGCCACCAAAGCGGCCGCCGAGATTGTGCTCGAGTACCGCATGAACGACGAGCTTTACCGCGATGTGCGAATCGCGACCGTTCGCGTCCTCGACCGCAACGCGATGACCTGGGACGACGACCGGCGCGCCGCGGCTTTCGTCACCGCGAAAGATCCCGCGGTGCTCACCTTCTCGAAGGCGGTCGCCGGCCTCGTCCGGGATCGAGGGCCGCAGGCGGTGAACGCCAACCTTCTTCAAGCAATAGCCATCTTTCAGTCACTCGATCTGTACGGTATCTCCTACGTAGTCGACCCCAAGTCATCCTACTCGGATTTCTCGACGCAGAAGAATCAGGTTGACTACCTGCAGTTCCCACGGCAAACCCTCGAGTTTCGCGGCGGCGACTGCGACGATCTCTCGATCCTTTATACGGCGCTTCTTGAGTCGATTGGCGTCGAATCCGCCTTCATCACCGTCCCCGGACATATTTACGCCGCCTTCAACCTCGGCATCCCGCCCGAAGAGGCTGAAAAGGAGCTCACAAACACCGTCGATCTTGTTGCCCATGACGGGTCAGTCTGGGTGCCTGTCGAAGTGACTGTGCGGCGCGGCGGATTTCTCGCGGCCTGGCAAACCGGCGCCCGGGAGTGGCGCGACGCAGTTTCGAAAAACGCCGCAGCGTTCATCCCGGTCCGCGCAGCGTGGGATGAGTACGAGCCAGTCGGACTTCCCGGCGTTTCCGGCAATCTCGCCCTTCCGCCCTCGGACGCAATCGTTGCGGCATTTCTTAAGGAGACAGCCCGTTACGTCGATCGTGAAATCTATCCGAAGGTTGCCCGGCTCGAACAGGATATCCGACAGAACGGCGGAAGCGCCACAACGCGTAATCGCCTCGGGATACTCTACGCAAAATACGGCAAACTCGACGACGCGGAAGCGCAGTTTACCCAGGCGATCGGCCGTGGAGACTATGCGCCTGCGCTCATCAACCTCGGCAACATCTACTACCTTCGCAAGGACTTCAGCCGCGCTCAGTCGAGCTATGAGCGGGCAGCAGGAATCGACCCGCGCAACTCCACGGCGCTCGTGTGCCTGGCAAAGTTGTATCACGACGAAGAAAAGTACGACCTGGCGAAAACAAACTACGACAAGCTTTGCTTACTCGACCCAGTCGTGGCCCAGCGGTATGCATACCTGAGTACCGACTCGTCAACGTCCGGCCGCGCGTCGGTAGCCGGAGTCAACGGGGGGGCGGTATGGGGAGAATGAAAATGCGCAGCTTTTTCAGATTGACCCGCTACAGGGCTGCAATCGAGATTACGCTCATTGTGACGGTGATTACGCTGGTGAGCTGCCCGAACTCGATGCAGACACCGCTGCTGCAGGAGGTGCAGGGTCGAGTGAGCGGCTCCGCAGGCACGCCCAATATCACGGTCAGCCGTGGCGGAGTTCCGATTCCGACGGGCAGTTCTCACGAGATCGGCAGCGCGGTGGTCGCCGGATCCGCCAAAATCGTGACGTTTACGATCGAAAATTCCGGCAGCGCGCCGCTCCATCTTCTCGGCGCGCCTTCGGTGGCTATCGACGGCCCCGGCGTAGCCTCGTTCGCACTCGGAGTAACGCCGTACAAGCTGATCAACGCCGGCCAGAATTCGTCGTTCACTGTGGAGTTTTCCCCCACCGGCCCCAGCAATTTCACCTGCTCGGTCACCATCCTCAGCGATGACCGTGACACCGGCAGCTATGTATTCAATGTAAGCGGTCTCGGAGTGGCGAGCCCCGGGCCTGATATCCAGGTTCAGCAGGGTACAACGAACATCGACCTGACTCATGTGTTCGATTTCGCAGGTGTCGTTCCGGGAAGTACCAAGGATATCAACTTTGCAATCTGGAACATGGGAACTCCGGGTACCTTTGTCGGGCTTTCAGCAAATCCGGTCACAATCGACGGGCCGAATGCCGCAAACTTCTCCGTTGTCAGCCAGCCTCCCTCACTCTCGATTGCCGAGGGAGCAAGCACTAC
>DATKUF010000005.1:0-4659 GCA_035530755.1 Spirochaetia bacterium
TTTGCAACATTAACGACAAACCGGAGATTGGCCTGAACGAGCTTGTCTTTGGCCGCCTTATCGCCAGTTTCGGCGCGGCGTGCGTAGTGATCCTCTTCTTCACGAGTCAGGAGTGGTATTCGGTTGATCTCTTTGAGGTAGATGGAGATGATGTTTTCATCTTCTTTGGCCGAACGCTGATAGGTTGATTTCTTTTCCACTTTCTTTTTTGCTACTGGCATCTCATTCTCCTCATGCATCTAATATGCAATGATCATGCCAAGCGATGAAATCCCCGTCGTTGATGCAATTCTATTTGGTGTATGATCTTATTTTAGTCTCGCGGGAAGGTATTACGGTCGGAAAATCGTCGGTGTGTCATAATTGCCCAAATATCATATTGACTATATATATAGGGTCAAAATCCCCCACCAAATAGCTCATCTTCTGCGGGAATGCGTCCGCAACACTGTTTGAACGACAGGCCGCTGCGGCACGGGCACCGGTCACCAGGCGATATTCGTCGCTTTGCCTCGAAATCGACGTGAACCAGGCGATCGTCGAGCCGGTCCGGCACTGAGAAGTAGGGAAAAACAATTATTATTCCGCGAAAGAGCTGAGACTTTTCGTCGGAGCTTTTTCCTTCGAGCACGCCGGAGCCGAGGAGTGCCTGCCAGTGATCTTCGATCAACTCGTTGATCATGTCCGATTCGGCACGGGTATCCAGCGATCGGGAGGTCTTCCGTTGCAGGTAACGCGAAAGCTGCACGGAGAAAAAAGCGTGACGATCGTCCTGATTGCCGTTCTCGCGTTTCGGCATTCCGTAGGCATTCGAACACCGTTCAAGCATCTGCCGCGGGTGCCGCGACTTGCGATACCTCTGCGACTGCACCCAGCTCGCGAGCGCACGTCCGGGGCTGCGCAACTTGAACAGAGCCAGGCCCCTGTAGTAGGTAGCTTCCGCCGCGGCCGACGGTGAGGCGTGGACGTCCCGCAGAGCCCGGTCGAAGCACGCAAGCGCTGCTTCCGGCCGGTGTCGCGCGAGGAAACGTTTCCCTTTCTGAAATTCTCGTGACCAGTCGGACACCCTCAACCCCCGCCTATAAGGTAACATCGAAGATCAAGGTAAACAAGTTTTGAGGTGCAAGGTCGGTAGCCGGAACGACAAAACAGCGGAGGCAAGTGGGGCGCGAGGTGAGTTTTTCCTTGACCGACTGTGGAAAGATTCGTATATTCATTTCGAGCCAACGTAATTCCAGGACAATGCTACACTTTTCTAACCTTCAGGAGGAACGTATGAAAATAAAGCCCCTTGGAGACCGCATACTCCTCAAGACCGAAGAGGGCGAGACCCAGACTAAGGGTGGATTGATCATCCCTCAGACCGCTCAGGAGAAGACACAGACCGGGGTGGTAATTGCGGTCGGAGACGACAAGGATGTGATCAAGGTGAAGAACGGCGACCGAATCATGTACGATAAGTACGCCGGCACCAACATCAAGATCGACGGCGTAGAGCATTTGATCGTGAAGATGGCAGACATTCTCGCGATCATCCAGTAGTCGTCCAATTCGATTGTGGCGGCCGCGGACCCCAGAAATTGGGACCCGGTCGAGAAGGCCTGCGACGTGTCGCAGGCTTTTTTTTGTCAGTCCGTTGCTTCGGGTAATGAAGCGCCGGGCGAGTCCGGGACTCTAGGTGCGTCGCCGAAGAGAAAATTTTCCATGTCCGACAAGACGGTGGAAGAATCCCGAAGGCTCATCCGCGTCTGAGGGAGCGATTGAAGAAAGACCGGGCCGTACCCCTTCCGAACGATCCGGGAATCGGTAATCAAAACGACTCCGCGGTCGGTTCGCCGCCGCATGAGCCGACCGAAACCCTGGCGAAGCTTCATTACCGCGTCAGGCAGGGAGAGTTCAAAAAACGGGTTCCCTCCTCGCGCTTTGACAGCCTCCGTGCGCGCGACGAGGATTGGATCGGTTGGGACGCGAAACGGCAGGCGGCAGATTACCACCAGCTCGAGCGCTTCCCCGGGAGTGTCGACGCCCTCCCAGAAGCTTTCAGTTGCGAACAGGATGCTCGCAACATCGGTCTTGAATCGAGTGAGAAGCCGAGTTCGCTCATCTTCACCCTGACGAAACATCGAAATCCCTTCGAGCTCCATTTCCGGTTTCACCGCGCGGTAGGCATTCATCAGCATTTCGTACGAGGTGAAAAGCACCAGAGCCCTGCCCTCCGAAACCGACAATGCGCGCGAGAGGAATCGGTGAAGAAAATCCGGGTAACCAGGGTCATTGGGCAAAGGCGCGTCGGTCGGAACACCGAGAAGCACGCGTCGGTCGTACGGAAAGGGTGACGGGAAAGAACCGACGAGGATGTCGTCATCGGGAAAAGGCGCAAGGCCGACTCGTTTCATCCAATAGTCGAACCTGTTGTTGACAGTCAACGTCGCGCTGGTGAATACGATAGACTCAAACGGTTCGTACACGGCCTCCCGCATGACAGGTGCTATTTCAAGCGGGGTGATAATGAACCGAACGAACGATTCACGGGAAGCAATTCGAGCCCGTTCAAGCCAGAAGACGTGATCCGGGGACTCATCAAAGCCCTGAAATTTCTGACAGATTGCGCCAATTTCCTCCATCCTGCGCAGGACGAGGCGGGTATCGTGCACCTCGGAAAGCTCACGATCCTCTTCGTCCAGGTTCGAGATTACATCCTCCACCTGTTCAACAACATCGAGCATCCCCGCCTGTAGTGCATACAGGGGCGTGAAAAGTGCGAGCTGCATATTCTCGTCAGGCTCGCCGGTCAGCCGCAGCGTCCCGGAGTCGGAAACAAGCTCGTGGGCGCGCGAGTCCAGTTCGTCGGCCAGTTCGCGTATCCGGGCGAGCCGTCCGGTCACCCCCGGAAGCCTCCGCCCGGCAATCCTCTCAAGTTGCGCAACCAGGCCGTAGGTCTTCCCGCGACGGACCCTCTGCAGCCGCGCGATGTATTTGTAAACGGTCAATCGGGTGAACATCTGTGAGAAGTAGGATGTCGCCGAGTTCTCGATATTGTGAGCCTCGTCAAAAACTATCCGCTGGAAAGGAGGAAGAACCGCCGTCGTCTCATATCCGGCTCCGTGGAGTCGGGCGGCAAGGTCGGAAAAGAGCAGGTGATGATTCGCCACGAGGAGTCTTGCACCGGCAGCTTCCCGGCGCGCACGAAGAACGAAACAGGTATCGCGGTTTCTGCAACGCGCACCCGAGCAGGCGTCGGCGTCTGAACAGATCTGGGACCAGAGGTGGTCGCCCGGAAGAAAGGGCAGATCCGACTTGCTGCCGGTAGCCGTCTCCTTTGCCCACGCTCGAATTGCGTCGAGTTCGCCGTTTGCCTCCTCGAAGAGACCACCCTCCTCTTCGATGAGTTCTTCGAGTCGATTTACGCAAAGGTAGTTTCCTCGCCCCTTGACCAGCACCACCTTCGCGTCGGTGTCGAGCATCTTCTTCACAAGCGGAATGTCCTTCTCGACGAGCTGCTGTTGCAGATTGATAGTGGCTGTCGAGACAACCACACGCTCGTCATTTTGAATCGCCCAGGCAAGGGCGGGCAGAAGATAGGCGAAGGACTTTCCGACACCGGTCCCTGCCTCGGCGACGCAGAGACGACTTTCATTCAACGCACGGGTGACAAGTCGCAGCATCTCGATCTGGCTTTCCCGCGGCTCGTAGGTGGAAAGGATCTGCGTGAGACTTCCCTCTTCGGAAAGCAGGCCTGCAAGGGAATCCCCGTCGATTGGCATGAGCTCCCGAACGGGAAGTGGCTCGACGATCACGTAGAGCTGTGACACGTTGTTGTCGATTATGTAGGAACCTATCCCGAGGGCGCCGAGTTCGGCAGCGACGGAGAGGTCGGGTTTGCTCGGCCGCAGGGTACCGCCGGGGTGATTGTGAAGCACGACGTCGCCCCGCTCCAATTGCGGCAACGGAGCCGGAACTTCCGATTTGTCCCCGTGGCCGACTGCGCGAACCTCGCAGAGCGACCCGTTTGAGTCGATGCGGCCGACGAAGACGACCTCGTTCCCGTCGGCTTCTTCGATTTCCTCGCGCAGCCTGATTATTATTTCGGGTTGAATGCGATCCGACGCCAGCATATTGTAAGAAGAAACGGACGCGAGTGACCCGTCGGCTACCCGGCGAGCCGCTCGATAACGGCCTCGATTAACCGGCCGAGCTTTTTCTCCACCCGTTTTCCCGTTTCCATCACTTCCCCATGGTCGAGTTCACCCTTTCCCAGGCCGGCCGCAAGATTTGTGACACAGGATACGCCGAGAACTTCGACACCCAGATAACGGGCGGCTATGACTTCGGGAACGGTAGACATGCCGACGAGATCGGCCCCGATCGCGGTGAGCATGCCGATTTCGGCAGGCGTTTCGTAGCTTGGTCCGGAAAGGGCCGCGTAGACACCTTCGGCAAGATCCAGACCGGACACTTCCCTCGCGAGCAACCGAAGCTTCCCGCTGTAGGCGACCGTCATATCGTGGAAACGCGGGCCCAGTTCGTCATCGTTCGGCCCCGACAAAGGATTCACGCCCAACAGGTTGATGTGGTCCCGGATCAGCACCAGGTCACCCGGGTGGTAGGCCGGGTTTATTCCCCCACTGGCGTTTGTTACCAGAAGCGTCCCTATCCCGA
>DATKUF010000006.1:0-2267 GCA_035530755.1 Spirochaetia bacterium
GAACCGGCCAAACGGCGTATGCGCAATTACGGCGGCACCCCGCTCGGTAAGTTCTCCGGTCGCCTCGTTCTTCACCAGCAGCGCACGGTTCTGGTGACCGACGAAGAAGCCGGGAGCAATGCCGTTCACCCGGATTCCATACGGCGCGAACTCTTTCGCGGTCGCCATGGTCAGATTCAGCACCGCGGATTTCGACGCGTCGTACGCCCACACGCCGGAAAGGGGAATGTAGGAGCTCATCGAAGATATGTTGATGATAGACGCCTCGATCTTCTTTCCTATCCAGTAGGAGGCAAAGACCTTTGTCGGAATAACGACGCCCGCCAGGATATTCAGTTTCACCACCTCCTCGAAAATGGCGAGATCCATCTCGATAAAGGGCGCCTTTCCCCGGTTACCACCGACACCGTTTACCAGAAGGTTCGGTTGCCCCATCTTCAGCTCGGTTTCAGACAGTGCGGCGCTCACCGACTCTTCATTGCCGGTGTCAACGGTCGCGCCGACAATCGCGTCGGGCCGGCCGGTCTTTTCGGCAAGCAACCGGACAGCTTCATCCACGGGGTGGCCCAGGCCCCTTCCCCACAGAGCGACAGTTGCGCCGGCATTCACGAGAGCCTCTGCCATTGCGCCCGGTATGACTCCGGCACCGCCTGTGATAACTGCCCGAACATCCTTCAGTCCAAACATCTCGTCGACAAAACTCACCTGCAGATCCTCCTGTTTAGCTCATCGGTGAACCTGCGGGCGTTGAGCCAGATGCAGGTTCCGCAATAATCAGTTCAAACGGCAGGTGAGCGAGGGCTGCCCTGTCCGTCCGATCATCAATCACCACCACGTCGATATCATCGGCATGCGCAAACACGGCAAACGCCTCGACGCCGACTTTGCTGTAGTCGGTCAGCACGACAGCGCGCCGGGCGCGCAGGATTGCAACCTTCTTCAGTTGCGACTCGATAAGATTCTGTGACGAAAAGTCTCCGGCGCTCGAAATGCCGGTAGTACCGAGAAACGCCGTCTCGATGTTAAAACCGGTGAGCGTCTCCTGCGCCACCGGACCGATGAAGCTTCCCGCCTCTTTCCGGTAGTGCCCGCCAACGCAATGGAGAGCGATTCCCGGCGCGTCACCGAGTGCAAGCACAACGTCGATCGAGTTTGTCACGACTCGCAGATTCATCCCGGCAAGCTCGGCGGCGAAAAGCGCACAGCTTGACCCGGAATCTATATAGATTGTATCGCCTTCCTGAACGAGTTCCAGCGCCTTTCGAGCAACGGCTGCCTTTTCCGCGCTATGCTCTTCCTTGCGCGCCACAAGCGAACGGTGATGCTCCCAGTCTTCGGCGAGCATCGCGCCGCCGCGGGTTCGCACGAGATACCCCATCTCTTCCAGGACCGTCAGATCCTTTCGAATTGTGACTTCGGAAACGTTGAGTCTGCCGGTGAGCTCGGCGACTGCCACCCGCTTGCGCAGAGAGATGATTCGCATGATTTCGTTTTGACGTTCATTCTGCATTGCGATTGGCCACGTGAGTTTCGATACCTTTTGAATATCAGCATAATCCGTAAGCGGAAACGGTGTCAACGCCGACCTTATCGCGTTGACGAAGGCGACTGATTCATGTTATGCCGGTTTCGCCTGAGCTCTTTCGTATGGTACAGTAAATCGAAAGAGTTTGAAACTACGCTTGCGAAAGTTGACAAGGCACTGAAACGTGACGATTTTCTGGAGAAGGAGCAACAATGCTGTACTGGGCAGCCGGCGATAAGAAGAGTGTGCTGAGTGACACCGAAATGCGGCACGGGCTGGAGAGTGCACTTTCGAAACTTGGACCGCGAAAACGCGTACTCGCATTGCCTCCGGATTTCACGCGATTCCACTCCCGCGCCGGAAAGCTCACCGAATGGGTATGGGAACACTACGGAGAGTCACTGACCGACGTCATGCCTGCCACCGGCACCCACGTAGCAATGACCGAAAGCGAAATCAGACGGATGTTCGGAAAAACACCTCAGAACCTCTTCCGGGCGCACGACTGGCGCAAGGACGTGGTCACGGTTGGAACGGTGCCCGCGGCCTTCATTCGGGACGTTTCAGACGGCGCCCTTGAGTTCCCGTGGCCCGCTCAGGTGAATAGGCTCCTCACCGGAGGAGGGCACGATCTCATCCTCTCGATCGGTCAGGTTGTCCCGCACGAAGTGGTGGGAATGGCGAACTTCAACAAGAACATCTTCGTCGGCACCGGCGGAAAGGAAGGCATCGACAAGAGCCA
>DATKUF010000007.1:0-29354 GCA_035530755.1 Spirochaetia bacterium
GTGGACAGGCTCCTGAGCTCCGCGCGACTGGTCGATCTGCATGCTCCCGTCTGCGGCGACCGGATCCGCGTGATCGACTGTATCCTCGAAGCTCACAACTACTGTTTTCACTTCATCAGTCGTCTGAAAGCGGCACGGAACGGCGAGACCGTAATCATTCCGCCGTTCCGACACTCGGACAGCTTTTTCGAACTCACTTGAAGGCCGACGCGAGGGAATAGCTCGGCGGGCCGGCGAATTGCGCTGCCTCAAAACCATACTCCCGTTGACTGCGAAGCAACGGTTGCGGATAATCAGAATATCGACGAAGAGATGGTCCGGAAAATCGACCTTGTTCTCGATCGCGTGAAAGATCCGGAAAGCGGTCTCTCGATTCTGCAATTAAACCTGATCGAGAGGTTTCGCTACAACCGGGAGAAGCAGGAGCTGTACGTTTTCGCCGATTTCTCCTCTCACCAGCCGGTATGCCTGACCTGCGTCGGAATCGCATCGGTCGTGATAGATGGGATCAGGCGTCGTCTGCTTGCCGAGCTCAGTGCGGAATTTCCGGAGCTCACGATCATGTTCGCACAGGAATAGTCTCTCCTCCGCGTCTTCGAACATTCACGGCGTCGGTCTGACCGGGTCCTGCGATCCCATCCGGTCGATTCAGCTTGACAAGTCGGCGAAACGGCTCGCATCATGAGAAAATGAGCGTGACATTTACGGCCTCAGTCAAGCAGCGTCGACCGACACCATTTGCCGTGATGTCTTTGCTTCTCCTTCTCCTCCCGGTACTTGCCGTTTTCGCACAAAAGGAGGCGTACCGGTTCTCACACCTGTCTATCAAAGACGGGCTTTCCGACAACTCGGTCTTCTGCATGGTTCAGGACTCATACGGCTTCATGTGGCTCGGGACGTTCAGCGGACTGGATCGATTCGACGGGAATCAGTCGACGGTATTCAAACCAAATCCCGGCGACCCGACGAGTATCACGGGGTCGGTGGTTTTCGGCCTCCTGGAGGACCGCAATAACAACCTCTGGGTCGGGCTCGACGGAGGTGGCCTGAACCGGTTTGACCGCAAAACGCAGGGGTTTACGGCGTTCCATCACAACGCAGCGGATCCGGACTCGCTTGCCAGTGAACAGGTTTTTGCGCTCGCACAGGACAGCCAGGGTCGAATCTGGGTGGGGACTGGCGGCAGCGGGCTCGACCGTCTGGATCCTGCGACGGGGAAATTTACTCACTTTCGCAAACATGCAGGCAATCCGACGGCGCTGCAAAGTGACACCATTCGCTGCATCCTCGAAGATCGGAACGGGAAGCTCTGGGTGGGTACTGCCGGCGGGGGGATTTCCCGGTACGATCCCGCGGCCGAAACCTTTTTCACCTATCGGCATCGGACCGGCGACTTGCGAAGTATCGCTTCCGACACCGTTCGTGCTCTGTTTCAAGACTCGAAGGGTCGCCTGTGGATAGGGACGGAGGGAGGAGGTCTTTCCCGCTACTCGCCGTCGACAGATTCGTTCGTAACCTACCGACATGATCCCCGCGTGGATACCTCGTTTGGCGGTCAGACCGTGAGAAGCGTCGCCGAAGATTCCGCCGGTAGGATCTGGGTGGGAAGCGAGGCCTCCGGCGCGGACGTATTTGACCCGGAAACGGAATTATTCACGCACATTCAAAGCGAAGAAAACGGCTTGAATGGCCTTTCGGGAAACAAGATCCGGTCGATCTTCATTGACGACGGAGGGCTGGTCTGGGTTGGCACCAGAGACGCGGGAATCAGCGTCTACAATCCCCGTTCCCGTGCCATTGCGCACATCGGCTCGCGCTATCCGGTGCGTCAGATTTCCGAGGATTCCGCGGGACGGCTCATGTATGGAACAGACGGCGGCGGCCTGGTAATTCGCGATCCCAGAACCGGACTCGACACGACATTCACCCATTCCGACGATAATCCCGAGAGTCTCAGCAGCAACGTCGTTTACACGATGGTAGACGCGGGAGATGGGCATCTGTGGGTTGGAACCGACGGCGGGGGGCTCAACGACCTGGATACGCGCACCGGCCGCAGCGTTCACTATCGGAACCGACCGGATGACGACTCGAGCCTCGGAAGCAACGTAGTGTGGGCGCTTTATCGCGACGTCGACGGCACCCTCTGGGTGGGCACCGAGGGAGGGGGCCTAAATCGCTTCGACCGCCGGACGGGAACCTTCACACGCTATCATTTCGATCCGAAAGACCCGCACAGCCTCAACGGCAACTCAGTACGTACAATATACAAAGATTCAAAGGGACGTCTCTGGATCGGGACCTGGGACGGTGGCCTGAGCCTTTATCGTCAGCAGTCCGATGACTTCGTCCAGTTCCGACGTGATCCGCACAACCCGTCCAGTCTCGGTGACAACAGTGTGAACTGCATTTTTGAAGACAGGACCGGCAATCTCTGGATAGGCACCGCGGGGTCGGGTCTCAACCGCTACTTTGCGAGCACGGGGCGGTTCACACATCTGACTCACTCCGAGGGGCTCGCCGCCGATAACGTATTCGGCATTCTGCAGGACAACGACGGGTATTTGTGGATCAGCACGGGCAACGGGCTCTCGCGGGTTGATCCGAGGTCGCAGGCCATCGCCAATTTCAGTGTCGCCGACGGCCTTGCCGCGGATGAGTTCTCGCAGAACGCATACTACCGCAGCAGCGCCGGGGTAATGTACTTCGGAGGGCCGCGAGGCATCGACGAGTTCAATCCCGCGAGTGTTCGCAGGAATCCCAACGTTCCGCCGGTCGTCATAACCGCGATAAGAATTCTCGGGCAGCGACTCGTTACCGGGCGTGATTCGAGCGGCCGGTTGGTGTTTGCCGGTCCGAAGCGCTCCGGCCCTACGCTTCAGCTCGACTACAACGACAGGATGGCCAGCTTTGATTTTGCGGTTCTCGATTATGCCGCGCCGCCGATGAATCAGTATGCGATGAAGATCGATGGTCTGCAGACAGACTGGACCTTCCTGGGAAATCAACACACCGCAGTCATCTCTTCGCTCAGGCCGGGGAACTACGTTCTGCGAGTGAGGGGAGCGAACAACAACGGCCTGTGGAACGAAACCGGTACCTCTCTGAAAATAGTGGTGAGTCCGCCGTGGTGGCGGACGGTCTGGTTCGAGGTTACGGCCGCACTGCTCGCGCTCACTCTCGCGGCCTCCTTCTATGCAGGCCGCACCCTGCAGCTCAGACGACGGGCCGCGCAGTTGCAGGCATTCTCGAACCATATACAGCGCGCCCGCGAAGAAGAACGCAAAAACGCCGCTCGGGACGTTCACGATGAACTCGGCCAGCACCTGGCGGCGCTCAAGCTGCAGCTTTGCTGGATCGAATCCCATCCGGAGACAGCCGCAGAGGCGATGCGTGGAAGCGTGGGGGGTCTGATCGAGATTGTCGACACGAGCCTCGACTCGGTGAAGTCGATTTCCAACAAGCTGCGGCCGAAAGTTCTCGACAATCTGACACTTGCCGAAGCCATTCGTTGGCTCACTTCCGACTTCGAGCGCAGAACAGGAATTCGATGCATCGAAGAGATCGCCGATGTAAGCTCTGAACCGCCCGAAGAGCTCCGTACGGGATTGTTCCGCGTGTTTCAGGAGACACTGACGAATATTTCGCGCCATTCGGGTGCGAGAACGGTCAGTGTCACGCTCCGAAGCGGTCCGACCGAGCTGGTGCTCGAAGTAACGGACGACGGAGTGGGCATTTCGGAGCAGCAGATTTCCGCCAGGGATTCGTTCGGGATCCTCGGAATGCGCGAACGATGTGCTCTTTTCAGCGGCAGTTTCTCCATCGGTGCAGCGACGGGCGGGGGGACACGCGTAACAGTGTCGCTTCCGCTCGGTTTCGGGGGACAGAAGAATGCTTAGAGTACTCATCGCCGACGATCACCCGCTGATCCGAAAAGGCCTCAAGCAGATTCTGTCGGAGGTAATCAGCATACAGAAGGTCGCCGAGGCTTCGGACGGCGACGAGCTCATGCGGATGCTCGCCGCCGAAACCTACGACGTGGTCATCCTCGATATTTCCATGCCCGGCAGGGACGGACTTGATCTGCTGAAAGACATCAAGCTCCTCTATTCGAAGCTTCCGGTGATCATTTTGAGCATCCAGCCGGAGGAGGAATATGCACTTCGTGCATACCGCGCGGGGGCGTCCGGCTGTTTGAACAAGTCGAGTGCACCCTCCGAGCTTCTCGACTCGATACGTTGTGTGGTGAGCGGTGGCACCTATATCAGCCGCGCCGCCGGCGACCGAATGATTGAAGACGTTCGCCATGATCAGGCGAACCTGCCGCACCTGCTCCTGTCGGACCGGGAATATCAGGTCTTTCTTCACATCTCCTCGGGTTTGACACTGAGCGAGATCTCCGGGAAGCTTCGCCTCAGCGCGAAGACGGTGAGTACGTATCGAGCGCGTCTTCTCGAAAAGATGGGAATGAAAACGAACGCACAACTCACGCATTACGCGTTTTTGCACAACCTCATTCGCAACCCGCCGTAATCTTCCGACTTCAGTCTGTAGGAATTTCCCCTACACGAAAATCGGAAATCACCCTACATATCGGACCGGACATCCGCCCGTAGAATCTTCTGTATGGAGTTCCGGACAGTTGTGTTGAGCTACCCCCCGGATCGGGAATCGCTGGAAAGATTTCTCGGCGAACGAGGACTCTCGCTCGATCCGGACATCGACTACGCAGTTGCGTGCTACGACGGAGCAGAAATCGTCGGTGCGGGTGCCCTTTCAGGATACGTTCTGAAGGACATTGCTGTGGCGGTCGAAGCCGAGGGTGCCGGGGTGGCGTCGGCAATTGTGTCTCACCTTCTGGCCGAGGAAGGGCGTCGCGGTCTCTCACACCTGTTCGTATTCACAAGGCCCGCTGCCGAGGCCACCTTTGTCTCGCTTGGATTCACGGTCGTCGCAAGGGTTCCCCAGCGGGTAGTGCTGCTCGAAAACAGAGAAGAGGGGATCGAACAATACATCGCGGCCCTTGGATCGGAACGGACCACCGTCCCCGGTATATCGGGGTCCATTGTCGTGAATTGTAATCCGTTCACGCTCGGTCACCGTTACCTGATAGAGACGGCAGCACGCGAATGCGAGGTCGTACACGTCTTTGTCGTGGATGAAGAGCGTTCTCTTTTTCCGGCCGACGTCAGATTCAGATTGGTACAAGAGGGTGTTGCGGGACTTGGCAACGTCGAAGTGCACCACGGCGACAAGTACATAATTTCGGCGGCGACGTTTCCATCCTACTTTCTCAAAGAGCCGAGTGAGGTGGTCGCCACGCACGCCCTTCTGGACCTTACGATTTTCGGCGGCAGAATAGCCCCCGCTCTGGGCATCACGCGACGCTTTGTGGGCGAAGAGCCGTACTGCGAAGTTACCGGTACCTACAACCAGATAATGCAGCAGTTGCTCCCGGATTTCGGCATCGAGGTGACGGTGATTCCCCGGCTGGAACGGGAGAACGCGGCGATCAGTGCATCGACGGTGCGAAACGCAATTCGGGATGACAATCTGGATCTTGTGCGGAGCCTGGTTCCGCCGAGCACCTACGAATTCCTGATTTCTGAAGAGGCGATGCCGATTGTCCGTCGCATCAAGACGGTCAATTCGAGACATTGAGCCCGGAAGGAGCATGGTACAACCATGAAAATCGAACGAACGGGAATGGCCGGAAGCCTCGAGTCCAGCGATGTGCTCGTGACGATTGATCCGAATGTTGGCCGCGGGGTGGAAGTGGTGTTGAAGAGCATCGCAGAAAGCCGGTTCGGAAAACAGATCCGTCTTCTCATAGAAGAGACGCTTTCGGAGCTGGAGGTCGTTGAGGCGCGTGTTCAGGTCGAAGACAGGAGTGCGCTTGATTGCACCATCAAGGCGAGACTTGTGACGGCAATTCACCGAGCCGCGAAGATGTCTCATCCGGACTGGGAGCATCTATCGTGAAAACGCTGCGCAGAACGATGCTCTACGTACCGGGCAACCGCGCCGCCATGGTCAAGGACGCACATATCTACCGGCCTGACACTCTGATGTTCGATCTCGAGGACGGCGTCCCCTACCCGGAGAAGGACTCAGCGCGCATGCTCGTATATTACGCCCTTCGCACTATCGAGTACGGAGATGTGGAAACCGCAGTCCGCATAAACGGGCTCGATACCCCCTATGGTCGGGACGACATTGAAGCAATAGTCCGCGCCAAACCCGATCTTATCCGCATTCCCAAGACCGACTCGGCGGACTCCGTGCGCGAAGTGGAACAGATTATCGAAGAGGTGGAGCGAAAAATCGGATTGGCTGTCGGCACAATCAAGCTTTTTGCCGCAATTGAAACACCCCTCGGTGTCATGAATGCGCCGGAGATCGCCCGCGCGTCGGCGAGGCTGGTGGGAATTGCACTGGGAGCCGAAGACCTGGTGACCAATCTCGGCACGACGCGTTCAGAGGACGGAATCGAGTTGTTGTACGCACGCAGCCGGATTCTGTTTGCCGCTCGCGCGGCGGGAATTCACGCAATCGATACTGTCTATTCCGACGTGTGCAATGACGAGGGGTTCATCGCCGAGACGCGGCTCATCAAGCAGCTCGGTTTCGACGGCAAATCGGTGGTTCAGCCGCACCAGATCGACATGGCTCACAAGATATTCACGCCGACCGTCGAAGAGGTTCGAAATGCGGAACGAACACTGACCGCGCTGCATGCAGCCGAGGAACGCGGTTCAGGAGTGATCGCGCTGGATGGAAAGATGATCGACAAACCGATGGTGACCCGCGCCCGGCGGATACTCGAGCTCGCACTTGCCTCGGGTGTCGAAGCGAATAAGGAGCTTCTGTGATGGGAAGGAATGCAGCGGGTCGGGAAATACCCGAAAATATTCCGGGTTTCGAAAAGGTTGCCTATTTCGAAGGCGCCTACGCGCACACTCCGCTCATTCGACGGGAAAAGGGATCCCGGACACTCCCGAGGCTGAATAAGCTGGTCGACAGCATCGAAGTGGCGATTGAAAAAACGGGATTGAAAGACGGCATGACGATCTCGTTCCATCATCACTTCCGCGAAGGTGATGTTCTGGTGAACCGGATCCTGGATATCATCGCCGGCCTCGGCATCAAGAACCTGACGCTTGCCTCGAGCTCACTGACGACGGTGCACGCCCCCCTCATCGAACACATAAAGAAGGGCGTAATCCGCAAGATAGTCACCAGCGGGTTGCGCGGTGAACTGGCTGACGCAATCTCGCATGGGCTGATGGATATTCCGGTGCTCATTCATTCCCACGGAGGCAGGGCGCGCGCGGTCGAAAGCGGGCAGCTGGAGATAGATGTCGCCTTTCTCGGCGTTCCTTCCTGTGATCTGTACGGAAACGCAAATGGGTTCAACGGAAAGTCGGCCTGCGGCTCACTCGGCTATGCGATTGTTGACGCTCGGAATGCTCGTAAGGTCGTCATGGTCACCGACCACCTCACCGAATACCCGAATACCCCGTTCAGTATCGACCAGGACCATGTGGACCATATTGTAGTTGTCGATTCAGTGGGCGATCCGGGAAGGATCAGCGTAGGCGCGACACGGATGACGCAGGACCCGCGCGAGCTGCTCATAGCCCGGATGGCGGCCGACAGTATCGCCGCATCCGGTTATTTCGAAGACGGTTTTTCCTTTCAGACCGGGTCCGGGGGTGCTGCGCTCGCGGTGACCAAGTTCCTTCGGGAAAAAATGATCGATCGCAACATCAAGGCGAGTTTCGTTCTCGGCGGCATCACCAGTCAGATCGTCAAGCTGCACGAGGAAGGGCTTGTCAAGCGGATTCTCGATGTTCAGAGTTTTGATCTGGACGCGATCCGCTCAATCGGAGCGAATCGTCATCACACCGAAATTGACGCTTCCTACTACGCCAATCCGCTCAACAAGGGATGCGTGGTCAACAAACTGAACGTCGTTGTCCTGAGCGCTATGGAAGTCGACATCGGCTTCAACGTAAACGTCATCACCGGGTCCGACGGGGTCATACGCGGTGCATCAGGCGGGCACTCCGACACGGCGATCGGATCGGGACTTTCGGTAATCGTCGCGCCTCTTGTCCGCGGCCGAACTTCGACAATCGTCGACAGCGTGACAACAGTGATAACGCCGGGGGAGAGCGTGGACGTGCTTGTCACCGACCACGGCATCGCAGTGAACCCGCGCAGACCAGGTGTTGCCGAGAGCCTGAAAGCCGCAAGGCTTCCCATCTATACGATCGAGGAACTCAAGGCAAAAGCGGAGCATCTGACCGGGACTCCGGAGCCCATCCGATTCGGCCGGAAGATCGTCGGGCTCGTCGAATATCGAGACGGGACAATCGTCGACGTGATTCGGGAGGTCGAATAACCGATGCATCTTTCGTACGACCAGATGCTCGACGCCCGGGAGGCGCGGTACTCGCGGCAGATGGCACTCATCGAGCGGTGGAGGAAGCCGCTGGTGTTTCTCACTGCGGTGTTTCCCGGAAGCCGGAAGGATTCCACCGGTGCCCGGCATATCGTCGAGCTTGGCTTCGAAGCGGTCAATTCCTGTTTCGAGCATCACGGCATCGGAACAGATTCGACGAAGATAACCGATCTTCCGACGGGACTCGAGATCCTATTCGTGGTGAACAGTCCGGCTCTCCCGGTTAAGGAGCTTCTTCTGGGGATCGAAGAGACGCACCCGGCCGGTCGGCTTTTTGACCTCGACGTGATCGACGTCACCGGCCGCAGAATCTCGCGCGAAGATTTTGGGCTTCCCCCGCGGCGATGCCTGATATGCGAAGAGCCGGCATATGCCTGTATCCGAAATCGTTCTCACTCGTTGCAATCACTTCTCGACGCGATCGGGAAGATACTCGACATGCCGACGGTGTCGGCCGCTGGACACGCTTCCCCGCTGTGCACCACCACCACTGAGAAAGGAGGAAATCCAACAATACGGGTCTACGGTTAATCGATTCTGGCTCGTTCGGAATCACATACAATCTGTTGTTCAAGGAGAAGATATGAAAAAGAAAGCGTACGTTTTCTTCCTCGCGGCACTGGCGCTGGTAATTGCACCGTCACTGCTCATGGCATCGGGCAAATCCGAGACGGCACCGGCCTATCCGACGAAACCGATGGAATTCATCGCTCCGGCAGGGGCCGGCGGCGGTTGGGACCTTACTATCCGGACTGTCGCGAAGGTCCTTGCCGAAACCGATCTGAGCCCGGTAGCCACGCCGGTCACCAACAAGCCGGGCGGCGGCGGCGGAGTCGCGCTCGCCTATCTGCAGAACAAGAAGGGAAGCGATCGGGAGATTGCGGTCTACAGCCCCCCTCTCATCCTGATCAACCTTTCCGGGACTACTCCCTACAGCTACAAGAACACGACACCGATCGCCCGCCTGATCGCTGACTACGGTGCGTTCGTAGTGTCCAAGAACTCGAAGTACAAAAACATCATGGAAGTGATGGACGCACTCAAGAAGGATCAGGGGTCAGTCGTCATTGGCGGCACCTCCGCGGCCGGAAGCATGGACCACATTCAGTTTCTGATGGTCGCCCGTGCGGCAGGCGTCAAGAACCTGAACAAGATCCAGTATGTCAGCTTCCAGGATGGTTCGGGCGCAGCTCAGGCACTCGGCGGCCACATTGATCTCCTGTCCACCGGCCTCGGCGACGTCCGCGGGCTGTTGCAGAGCGGGGACCTTCGCGGACTGGCTTCAACTGCGCCGCAGCGCGTGGACCTCGATGTAATCCGCGACATTCCCACCTGCAAAGAGCAGGGACTTGACGCAATATTCATCAACTGGCGCGGGATTTTCGGACCGCCGGAAATGCCGGAATATGCGGTCAACTTCTGGCGGCAGGCTGTCGGCAAGATGGTGACGACTTCCGCCTGGGAAGCGGCCTGCAAGCAGAACGGATTCACCATGTCCTACATGGATGGCCCGGAGTTCGGCAAGTTTCTCGAGCAGACAAACGAGGACTACAAAGCGGTTCTGAGCGAAATCGGAATGCTCAAACTGCAGTCCTGAAACTGACGCACGTAGAGCGATAAAAGGACGGGACGCTGGTAAACCCGGCGCCCCGTCCGGTAAAAGGAGGAAATTCATGACCTGGACGCTCATCAGCGGGTTGTTGTCGTTGATCCTCGGGGCGGCGTGGACCTTTCAGGCATACCTGCTCCCGCGGGCCACTATCGGCAATCCCATGGGACCCATCTTGTATCCGATGCTCCTCGGGTGCGGCCTCTCGATAATGGGCATCATCCTCGTCGTGCAGGAGAGCCTTCGCCTGCGTAAAAATGGCGGCGAAGGCGTGATCAAGTCGGTGAAACTCTCGATCTACGGCCGAAACATCGCCATCGTGTCCGCGCTCTGCGTGGGATACGCGCTGTTGTTCGAACGAGCCGGATATGTGATTTCCACCTTTCTATTTCTGGTGGTGGTGTTGCTACTGTTCAACGGATTCAAACGCTGGAAGATCAGTCTGATTCTCGCGGGCGCATTCAGCGTCGGAGTCTATCTGCTGTTTTCAACAGTTCTCTCAATCCAGCTGCCGACCATTCCGTTCCTCGATATCTGAAAAAGGGGCGTTCAATGATGGACATAATCGCGCACCTGGGGATTGGATTCCAGGTCGCGCTTCAACCGATGAACATTATGTGGGTGACACTCGGCGGGGTTCTCGGGACGGTTATCGGGATGCTTCCCGGAATCGGACCGGCAACCGGCGTTGCGGTGCTTCTTCCGCTCACTTTTACGATGGGCCCCGTGGGCGCGCTGATTACCATGGCGGGTGTCTACTACGGCGCGATGTTCGGCGGGTCTCGCGCATCGATTCTCATCAATACTCCGGGGGATGGCGCGGCAGTCGCTTCAACCTTCGACGGGTATCCGATGGCGATGAGCGGACGCGCCGAGGCAGCTCTCGCGATATCCGCGATCGCCTCATTCATCGGCGGCATGATTGCCACCGTTGTGATGGTGGTGACGGCGGTCCCGATGGCTCACTTTGCGCTGCTTTTCGGACCGGCGGAGTACTTTCTGCTCATGGTATTCGCGCTTTCGGCGACTGCAACGCTTTCGAAGAAGAACATCGTCAAAGGGTTCATTTCGATGTTCCTGGGGCTCATGGTCGCAACCGTGGGGCTCGACCCGCTTTCGGGAATATCCCGGTTCACCTACGGTGCGCTGGAACTTCAAACCGGGATCGATTTTCTCATTATAATTATCGGCATTTACGCTCTCGGCGAGGTATTCAAGAGCTTTCGCATGATCCATGAAGGAACGCGCAAGGTACAGACGAAGTTCGGCCGGATCTGGATCACTCGCGAAGACTGGAAACGTTCGTGGCTGCCGATACTGCGCAGCACGCCCCTCGGGTTTCTCATCGGCGTGCTGCCCGGAGCAGGCGGTACCATGGCCGCGTTGATGTCCTACAACAGCGAGAAGGGTTTTTCGAAGCATCCGGAGGAATTTGGCAAGGGCGCAATCGAAGGTCTTGCCGCGCCGGAAGCGGCCAACAATGCCGCATCGGTCGGTGCGCTGATTCCCATGATGACGCTCGGCATACCCGGATCGGGAACCACCGCGGTGATGATGGGAGCCCTGCTGATGCTCGGACTGCAGCCCGGGCCTCTCCTGTTCGACAAGCATCCTGAAATTGCCTGGGGAATGATCGCAAGTATGTTCGTGGGCAATGTGGTTTGCGCAATTATCAATCTTCCGCTGGCGAAGGTGCTCGTACGCGTCCTATCGGTTCCGGCCCGCATACTTTTTCCTCTCGTTCTGGGCCTCGCGTTCATCGGTACCTATGCCATTAGCAACATGACGAGTGATCTGCTCATACTGGTTGCGTTCGGACTATTCGGACTCTTCCTGAATCGTGCCGACATTCCAACAACGCCGCTTATCCTGGGCGGAATAGTCGGGCACACGATGGAGCAGTCGTTCAGGCAGGCGAGGATCATCTCCCACGGTGAGTGGAATATCTTCTGGGGATCTCCACTGTGCATCGTGTTGATTGGGCTTACGGTGGCCACGATCGTCTGGCCGATCATTCAACAGGCTCGGAAGAAGCCGCTCCTCGCCGACGTATGATGATTGCCGCGGGCTCCGCGTCACGTACTGCCGCGGCCTTCGGAATTGCCGCGGCGGCAACCGATGCGCTCATTGCAGAAGTCGATATCACTCCGAAGCCCGGACTCGTTGACCGGGTAAGCTCCGGAGCGCACAGGGACATGGATCACGCATTGTTTTGCGCGAGCGCGGCCGCGATTGCCCCGTTTTTCGAAATGTTCGCAGAGGCCGGGACCGAACATGGGAGTTCCTCTCCGTCGGCTCTCTTCCCCCGGCTGCAGGCCATCGGCCGGGAGGCCGAAGCGGCGATGTTCAGCGCAACCGGCGGCGTAAACACGCACAAGGGGCTGATCTTCTCGTTGGGAATTGCGTCTGCCGCCGCGGGTATTTCAGTCTCGGCGGGCATGCCTACCTCCCCCGAATCGGTCTGCCAGATTGCCGCAGAAGTTTCGGCCGGCGTCGTCCGGCGTCACTACGCTCACTCCCTGAGTCCGGACGAGGAAACCTACGGAGAGCGCATCTACCGTCTGTACGGAATATCGGGAGTACGCGGTGAGGCTGAGGGCGGATTTCCGCACGTGTTGCGGTGCGCGCTTCCCGTGCTGCGGAAATGCTCTTCCCGGGAGCAACGAGTTCGTGACGAGGTGGGCGTTGCAGCCCTTCTCGAATTGATGTCCGTAGTCCCCGACACGAATGTTCTTGGACGCAACGGGCCGGCCGCACTCGCGCTGGTTCAGCGCGAGTCGCGCATCGCGCTGGAGCTGGGAGGGATGTTCACGCGCGAAGGCCGCAATTTTCTTCGCGAAATGGACCTTCGTCTGGTCGCGCGCAACATCAGCCCCGGTGGTTCCGCCGATCTTCTGGCGGTCGCCCTGTTCCTGCACAACATTGCCCGATAAAGAGAGGTCCTATGATCACGACAGGCTCAGGCGCGGATATTCTTCAGCAAGTCGGTGGAATTGGCTCGCTCGACGCGGCGAAAAAACTATTCGCCCGAATGCTCAGCGGCAATATAGCTCAGAGACTTCTGTCGCTGGCGAATGAGGAGGCGATCTGTCGGATCGCGAACGCCATCTCCCTCTGCGAGCCCGCGGAGGTGTTTGTTCATTCCGGATCGCTCGACGACATGCAGTACGTCCGCGAAATGGCGATCCGTGGCGGCGAGGAGTTTCCGCTCTCCCTGCCCGGACACACCTGCCATTTCGATCTGCCCGAAGATCAGGGCAGAATGATCGACAGAACGTTCTACATAGCGGACGACTCGGAAGAAGTGAGCCGGCTCGCCAAAAGTCTCCCGCGAACGGAGGCGCTCGCCTTCGTAGAGGCCGAGATGCGCGGGATCATGCGCGGCAGGACGATGATCGTCGGCGCCTACACTCGAGGACCCTCGGGCGCCCAGGCCGCAGTTCCAGCATTGGAAATAAGCGATTCGTTCTACGTTATCCACAGCGCCGACATCCTTTACGCGAACATATTTTCTCAGTTCGCCGCCGAATGCGCGCGCGTCGGCTTCGTGTTTACCAACCTGCACGGCATGGGCAGGCTCAACAGGGAAACCGTAGCGAATGCGCGCATATTCATGGACAGGAGCCGGCTCACCACCTACAGCATTCGCTGCAGTTACGCCGGGAACAGTTTGATGCTGAAGAAGGGCAATCACAGGTTCGCGATCGACATCGCGACCAGACGCCGTCGCGGGCGGGAACTTTCGGAGCACATGTTCATCACCGGTCTCACAGGGCCCTCTGGGAGAAAAACTTTCGTTGCGGGTGCGGCTCCCTCCGGGTGCGGAAAAACCACTACTGCGATGGTGGGGAGCGATTTCATCGGGGACGACCTCGCGCAACTGTGGATCGGCACAGACGGGTCGGTGAGGGCGGTGAATCCGGAAGTCGGCATCTTCGGCATTGTGCAGGATGTGAACTGGAACGGCGATCCCATTCTCATGCGATGCCTGCGGGAAGAGCGGACGGAAGTGATCTGGTCGAACGTCCTTGTGGACGACAGCGGCACACCACGGTGGGTCGGCGATGGCGATGCTCTACCATCACACGGTCGAAACTGGCTCGGCGAGTGGAATCCACGCAGCGTAGATTCCGCCGGTGCGGCAATTCCCATCTCGCATCCGAATGCGCGGATCACACTCCGCAGCAGTGCAATCGACAATTACAACCGCGAGGCGGCCGTGGATCCGGACGGGGTGCCCATCCGGGTCATCACCTATTCCGGTCGCGACAGCGATACCATGCCTCCCGTCTGGGTGGCGAAATCTGCGGCCGAAGGAGTCGTCATCGGGGCTTCCATTCTGTCTGCGGCGACCGCCACGGAGATGGGCGCTCGCGGCGTAAAACGGCAGCCGTGGGCAAATGCAGCATTTATTCCCGGACCACTTGCCGAATACATGAAAGCGCAATTCGAGTTCTTTGATTCGTCGGAGCTCAAAGAACGACTCGTTATTTGCGGCCTCAACTACTTTCTCACCAAAGAGGCGCGCGGTGCCGAAGGCAGCGGGCTTCTCGGGGAAAAGCGGGACGTCATAGTCTGGTTATCGTGGCTCGAGCGGAGAGCCCACGACGAGGTTACGGCGATTGAGACGCCGATAGGCTTCATTCCTGAGCACGCGGACCTGCGCGAGTTATTTCGAGACATCATCGACAAAGAATACGGCGAGGAACTGTACATTCGCCAGTTCAGTTTCTACGCCGACAACATGATTTCCCGTATCGACATGCAGGCGGATGCCTATCGAAAAGAGGCCGGAGTTCCACCTCTCCTTTTCGAGATATACTCCCGGCAACGGGAAGGGCTACTCCGGCTCAAGGAACGATTCGGTCCGATAATCGCGCCGGAGCAGCTCCGGTCATATGCCTCGCTTACTCCCACTTGAATGTGAACGATGCGAGAAGAACAAACAGTAGTGAGACCCCGCCAAGATAGAGATAGTCCGGCAGTACCTGGGTGAACCCGGCTCCGTCGAGCATGATGGCGCGGGCGCCGTTTACAAAATGGGTCAACGGGAGAACCTGCGCGATCTTTTGAAGAATCTTCGGTGTACCTTCGAGTGAGAAGAACACACCGGAGAAGACCACCATCGGAAAGGTCACGAGGTTCATCAATCCGTTCGCGAGTTCCTCACTCTTCATACGTGCGGCGAAAACCAGTCCGAGCGAAATCATGGAGATGATCGCGAGCGATGTGAGCAGTATCAGATTGAGGTAGGATCCCTGCATCATGAAATGGAGGAACAGGTTCGCTCCGCCGTAAACGACTATCGAAGTTACCATTACAATGACGAAACGGCTCGCAGCCTGGGCGGATACAAAATTGAGTGCGCTTACCGGAGTCGCCTTCAGTCGCTTGAGTACGCCGTTTTTCCGATAGCGAACGATGACGTAGCCGACCCCGAACAGGCAGGCAAACAGCATGTTCATTCCGATTACGCCCGGAACCAGCCAATCGACATATCGAACCGCTTTGCCCGAAACCTGTTGTTCTGAAAGCGGGAAGCTTCCCGGATGGCCGGAATCGGCGAGCAGAAGGCGTTTCAAAAGCGGGCCTTTGGGCGACAGTTTGTTGATGTAGTACTGGCCCGACTGGAAATCGATGACCATATCTATCTTGTGCTGTCTGAGATTCTTGAGAATCTCTTCCTTGCTGACCTCCGGGCTGGTGATATCGTAGTAGATGAAGTTGATCTGACTGAGCTGCATGAACGAAAGGGAGGAATCCGGCTTCCCGATAACGCCCACTTTGAACAGGTCCTGACCGTTTCCGGAAAATGCAAATGCAAATCCAAAAACGAGCAGCAGCGGGAACAACAGGTTCCAGAAGAACGTTCCGCGGTCTCGAACGAACTCCATCGTGCGTGCTTTGAACATTGCGAGAAATTTCTTCATATCGCGGCGATCTCCTTCACGTTCTTTTGGCGGGCAACTTGTCCTGTGACTATGACCGAAGGGAACTTCCAGTCAGTTTGATGAAGAGATCTTCCAGATCAGGTTTGTGAATACTCAGTCCGTCGAGGTTCACGCGAGCTTCGAGCAGCTCTTTCATGGTGGAGTCAAGGTTGGATGAGATGATTTCCAGGCCCGATTTTCCGACCTCCGCACCCGCCGGAAGTCGGTCGAGGTTTCCGTCGACCTGCGGTACCCGGACGAGCGCGCCTGAGAAGTGTTCTCCGATGAGTTTCGCCGGTGTGTCATTTTCCAGGATTTTACCGTGATCCATGATGGCGACCCGGTCGCAAAGGGACTCGGCCTCCTCCATGTAGTGGGTTGTAAGCACGACCGTAGTATTTTCGGCTTTGATCTTCGCTATGAGATCCCAGAAATTTCGACGCGCCTGCGGATCGAGGCCGGTTGTCGGCTCGTCGAGAAACACAAGCTCCGGCCGGGGAATAATCGCGATGCCAAGCAGCAGGCGTTGACGCTGTCCGCCGGAGAGTTTTCGATTATCCCGTTTGATGAGGTCGCCGAGGGAGCAGAGATCGATGACCTCGTCGAGGGTGCGGGGATTAGGATAGAACGAGGCGAACAGTTCCAGCGTCTCTCTGACGGTGATGAATTCGGGAAGGGCAGTGGACTGGAACTGGATCCCCACCTTTTCTTTGAACTTCGAGTCGATCGGGACGCCGCGGAAGTGAACAGCCCCTTCGTCCGGCCTGAGAATCCCTTCCATCATTTCGATGGTAGTGGTTTTCCCCGCACCGTTGGGCCCGAGCAGCCCGAAGCAGATGCCCTCTTCAATACTGAAACTCACGTCGTCGACGGCGAGGACCTGCCCGTACGATTTCCGCAGGTTTTTGACTTCAACAATGCTTCGCATAACGGGAAAAGATACCGCCGGTCGGCCGTCCGGGCAAATTTACTGCCCCGTGGTCGCTGACTTCGCCTCAACGGGCGCGAAGCCGCCGTGATTCACGATGCGCTCCTGTGGGTGCTCGGCAGCACCGGCACCATCAATCTGAACGACGCGCTGATTGTGGGACTGGCGAACACGCGGCTCCCGGTACGGACGGTCAATTTTCGCGGTTGGCGGAAACGCGGAGGCCGCCCGCCGTGCCGGCATCAACGTTGACTTCATACGTATCAGTGTGTTTCTGTTTGGTTCCACGCTGGCCGCAATCGGCGGCATCCTGGCCGGATCGCGCCTCTACGCAGTCAATCAGTCGTCCGGTGGCGGGGACGTGCTGCTCAATGCCATCGCGGCCGCAGTTATCGGAGGGATAAGCCTATTCGGCGGGCGCGGGAGTACCTGGTCGGCGCTTCGGGGCGCCCTGGTAATAGGAGCCATCGCAAACGGGATGGATCTTCTGGCTTCTGCTTCGTCGGTGAGGTTTATCGTGACCGGCATTGTTCTTTTGCTCGCGGTGACGCTGGATTCGATTACCCGTGCGCGGCGTGAACAAAGCGGGACCTGAACGGGCTTACCGAACCGGTACTTCTCCGCTTGCAACCAGATCGACGCCGATCCCTCTCCAGTTTTCGATTATCACGTCGCCTACGTGAACGGGCGCGTCGACTTCGATATCGCGGGTTGCGGCCGCAAGGTCGAGAAGCAGGTGCTTTGGCACGGGGGTCGGAGTCCATACAGGCGCGAGAGGACGTACCCCGTTCCTGACCCGGACTGACGTGGGGAGGACCCGCCGCGGGTCGGTTATCTCCTGTTTCACGTACGTGGCGCCGAGTTTGCACTTGTTTCCCTCGATGTCGAGGATTTCGTTGTTTTCGTCAGTCCGTGTATGGATTTCGCATCCTCGCGGACAGCTGAGGCAAATATCCATCCGCTTTCTCGCTTGCGCCGTGCCGATGCTGTTCATGATATCGCCGCCGTAAGCTCGCCGGTTTTCAGCTCCCGCAGCCGGGCCAGCTCGCGCTCTTTGAGCCGGTAGATCATCATTTCCGCCGGCCGGGCGTACTGCTCACGAAATGAGCCGACGACCTCATCCCCGTGCTTGAGCTCCACTTTGACTGCGCGCTCGAGCAGCGCGTTCGGCCGCAGCATGATGAACATCTCACCGGACCGGTCGTCGTCGAAACGCAGCTTCTGGGGGATCGCGACGCCGACGTTTGTCCCGGGCTTGAGGGTGATGCCGGATTGGGAATCATGCGTGCCGGCGCGGGCGAACTGCGCGGCACTTCTGCCGGCGATCTCCCCGGATTTGCTCACGTAGTCTACAAGATCATAGATGGCCGTAACGTTTCCTGCGGCAAAAATGCCGGGGACACTGGTCATCATGTGGCTGTCGACGACCGGCCCGTTCGACCGGCTGTCCAGTTCGACGCCCGCTTTCCGGGAAAGCTCATTCTCGGGCAGGAGCCCCACCGAGAGGATCAGTGTATCGCACTCTACCACTTGTTCAGTTCCCTCTACGGGCTGCAGCTTATCGTCGACTTTGACGGTCTCGATTGCTTCCACCCGGTTTTCGCCGTAGATATTGTTGACGGTCGTTGAAAGGTGCAGCGGGATATTGTAGTCGAGCAGGCACTGCACGTAGTTGCGTCGAAGCCCCGTCAGGAAAGGGAGTATCTCGAGGACCGCCGGCACCTCAGCCCCTTCAATGGTCAGCCTTCGCGCCATGATCATGCCGATGTCCCCCGAGCCCAGTACGACAATCCGATTACCGGGCATGAACCCTTCGATGTTCACCAGTCGCTGCGCGGTGCCGGCCGTAAAGATTCCCGCGGCGCGTGTTCCCGGGAGTCTGATCTGAGCGCGTGTCCTCTCGCGGCAGCCCATCGCGAGCACAATAGCTTTGGCCCGATAGTGGAGGTAGCCGTCGACGGAGTTCATCGCATAGACCTCTCTCTCGGGGGTCAGATCGAGCACCATAGTGTCCAGGAGGATATCGACATTGAGCGAACGCAACTCCTTTTCGTACAGGTAGGAGTATTGCGGGCCGGGGTAGTCCCGATCGAAATTCACTGCGCCGAATCCGTTGTGAATGCATTGGGGGAGGATGCCGCCGAGGGTGTTGTTGCGCTCGACCAGGAGTACTTTTTCGGAGCCCGTCTTGAACGCCTGAATAGCGGCGGCCATTCCGGCCGGTCCGCCGCCGATGACGATCACGTCATATTCTTTTGTGACTTCCATTGCTTTCTCCGGATCAGACCACGTCTTTGGTCTTGCGGTAGAGGAACACCGATCCCGGCCCGCGTTTGGTGATCTCGGTCATGGGGATGTTGAGTTCCCGCGAGAGGATCTCCATGATCCTCGGATAGTCGAAACTTCCCTGGCAACGACCCGTGCCCGCCCAGGTGCGGCGTTTGATGGCGTCGTAGGTGACAGCAGGAACCGGCGAATGGATGGCGTCGACGATCTCCCCTTCGGTAACCTCCTGACAACGGCACACGATACGTCCGTAGAACGGATTCTTCCGGATCAGAGCCGCGCGCTCATCGTGGTCGAGGCCGGCAAAGCGCACATGTGCGGGGCGAACAGGCTTGAACCCCGGGTTCCCGATGAGTTTTTCGTTCCCTTCCTCTGCAAGCAGCCGGACAACCTCCTCAGCGATGGCCGGAGAGGAAACAAATCCGGGCGATTCTATTCCGCCGAGATTGATGAGTCCGCCTACGGTTTTCGAAATCTCGATGAGAAAATCCCGATTCACTCCGTCCGGCCTGTAATTCCCTGTCGCGCGAACTCCGGCGAACGTGGCAATAATATCTCTCGGGCTCAGTGAAGGGACGAGTCGTGCGGAACTGACGAGTATTTCGTGCATCCCGGCCCTCGTCACAGAGGTGTCGTCTTTATCGTCGGTCACCAGAGCGTTGGGGCCGACCAGGGTATTACCGTGAGAGGTGGTGGCCACAAGAACTCCCTTGCCGGCCTCCGATGGGACCGGGAAGACGACGTTCGCGATATTCAACTTTGCCGGATCGAAGAGAAAGTACTCCCCGCGACGCGCGCTGATGTGAAACTCCGGCCGATCGCCTGCCATGTGCATGATTTCATCGGCGTGGACCCCGGCCGAGTTGACGAACCATCGCGCGCGGATCTCGCCGTTGTTCGTCCGGACCGCCTCGAGTCGTCCATCGTTGACGATCATTTCCCTGACTTCGGTGTTGAGCAAAAACTCCACGCCGTTCATCGCCGCGTTTTCCGCAGTCGCGACAACCGCCTCGAACGCGTCGATCACGGCTGCCGTCGGTGTCCACAGTCCACCGCTGCAATCCGGCGATAGTCTTGGTTCGCGCTCCAGGCATTGCTCGCGCGACCATATTTCGACACCCTCGATTCGGTTTTCCTTCGCCCTTTCATAAAGTGTCCTGAGGTTTCTCTGTTCCTCCGCTCCTATCGCGACAATCATTGCTCCGGTATCGAGGAGCTCGACATTCAGATCTCGCGCGAGTTCCCGCCAGAGTGCGTTGCCATTCTTGTTCATTCGAGCTTTCACCGACCCGGGGACCGGGTCATGTCCGGAGTGGAGAATGGCGCTGTTTGAGGTGCTTTGTCCCATCCCCACGTCGGCTTCCTTTTCCACAACAACGACGGAGAGTCGGTATCTTGCGAGAGTTCGGGCGAGCATTACTCCGACAATGCCTGCGCCGATGATCGCGATGTCGTACTGTTTGGTTTCCATGCGATGGTACCTCAGGAGGATACTCGACGAACGAATGACAGTTCTCAGGATAATCTAATGCAAAGTTACCAAAGGCGTGAACATATGTCAATCCAATATGGACAAAATTTCACTTTGAAAGCCGAAAAGTCCCATCGCGGAGATCTCACGTCAACGAAGGTTTCATTCGCTTTGGCGCCGGCTATTTGGCCGAACGGTCCATGAGCCTGGAGAGCAGGTGAGCGGTAGGTTCATCGACAATCAGTTCGTTGAGGTAACCGGCTCGCAGGGCCGCCAGTAGTCCCGGAGCTTTCGCCGATCCGGAAACCACGCAGATCGCGCGTTCGGCCCTCTTGAAGAAATCCAGCGGCGGTCCGCTTGCGCGCGTGTTAATCGACATATCCTTGTAACTGCCGTCGCTTCTATAGAAGACGGTTGCGATATCGGCGACCACCTTTTCCCGCTTCAACTCTTTGAGATCCTCGGCTTCGAGATATCCGCCCTGGTACACCTGGCTTGGAACTCCGGCATTGACCGCTCCGATCGAATACAGAAGGACATTTGCGCGCTGCTGGAGCTGCACGATGTTGAGCACGCTGCGCTCGCGCCAGACCTGTTTCTTGGTCTCTGCGTAGTCGAAGAAGGTCGGAACCGGCAGTTGATAGACTCGCGCGCTGTAGTTATCACCGAATTTCTGCAGAATCGACGAGGCGTAGCTGTTGTCGTACATAAAGGTGTTTCCCGACCCGTTGAGCTGAACAATCGATAGATCCCGAATGTGTTTGGGTATCAGGTGCTCGCTGACCGAACTCAACGTCGTTCCCCACGCAAGCCCGAGGATCTGCCCGTTCTGGAGAACGGAGTTGATGTAATTCGCCGTATATTGAGCGACACGCGCGAGCCAGACCACTTCCCCGAGTATTTCCGGCGCCGCCACAACGTGCACTTCACGCAAACCGAAGGTATCGCGAATCTTGTTGCTGACCGGTGCGAGGTACTGGTCATCGTCATGGATCTTTATCTCTACGACTCCGCGTTCCCGCGCAACACTCAGCAGCCGGGAAACTTTCGGGCGAGAAAAACGCAGCTCCCTGGCTATCGCCTCCGTCGTGAGTCCGTGATAATAGTAGAGTTTGGCTACCATGATTGCGTCTTTGATCGTCCGGTCGACTGTTCGCATCGTCGAATTCTGCACGATAAACCTCTTCCCGGTCAAGAACCGACCGATGCCCGGTGGAGAGGGATTCTCACGACCAATGTGAACAATTGAAACATCATAGTGAAACTTTGCTTGACCTCTACGGCGAGAAGAGTATAACTTTCGTACGTTCAGATTCGCGGGCGAATTACGTCGCGAGGAGTGCGATCATGGCGAAATACGTAGCGGCAATTGACCAGGGCACCACAAGCACACGTTTCATTGTCTTCGATCATGGAGGGAAGATCGTAGCGGTCGACCAGAAGGAACACGAACAGATATTTCCCAGGCCAGGCTGGGTCGAGCACAACCCGATGGAAGTATGGCAGCGCACCCAGGAGGTCATCCACAACGTTCTCGCAAACGGGTTTTTCACCGCGACTGAAATTTCGGCAGTCGGAGTGACCAACCAGCGCGAGACTACGGTGGTGTGGGACAGGCAGAGCGGGAAACCTGTTTATGATGCCATAGTCTGGCAGGACACGCGCACAGACCGGATTTGCAACGAGCTGGCGAAAGAGGGCGGCCAGTACCGGTTTCAGCAACGGGTGGGACTGCCCCTCGCGACCTATTTTTCCGGGCCAAAGGTGCGGTGGATCCTGGACAACGTGGATGGTGTTCGAGCGAAAGCCGAGAATGGTGATGTGCTGTTCGGCACAATGGACAGCTGGCTCATCTGGAATCTCACCGGCGGGGCCGACGGCGGAGTCCACGTCACCGACGTGACGAATGCATCCCGCACGATGTTGATGAATATTCAGACGCTCGAATGGGACGAACAGATGCTCGAGCTCATGGGCGTTCCGAAAGCGATGCTGCCGAAAATCATGCCGTCCAGCGGCATTTACGGAAAAGCTGTCGGCGAACTCGGCGGCATTCCTGTGGCGGGAGATCTCGGCGACCAGCAGGCAGCACTGTTCGGCCAAACCTGCTTCGAAGTCGGCGAAGGAAAGAATACCTATGGAACCGGGTGTTTTCTGTTGCTGAACACCGGAACAAAACCGGTGCAGTCCAAGAATGGGTTGCTCACTACCGTCGGCTATAAGATCGGAGCCGAGAAGGCGGTCTACGCTCTGGAGGGATCGATAGCAATTGCCGGCGCGCTCGTACAGTGGCTCCGGGACAATCTGTCGATGATCGCCAGCGCATCTGATATTGAGCGGCTCGCCGGGACGGTAGAAGACAACGGCGGAGTCTATGTCGTACCCGCTTTCTCCGGCCTTTTTGCGCCCTACTGGAAGAGCGACGCCCGCGGTGTCATTGCCGGGCTAACCGGGTACGCCAACAAAGGGCATATAGCCCGGGCAGTTCTCGAAGCGACTGCGTTCCAGACTCAGGAGGTAGTGGACGCCATGAACAGAGATTCCGGCGTCGACCTTTCGGCGCTCAAGGTTGACGGCGGCATGGTATTCAACGATCTGCTCATGCAGTTTCAGGCTGACATCCTGGGGGCGCCGGTGATACGGCCGAAAGTGGCCGAGACGACATCTCTTGGCGCTGCGTACGCTGCCGGTCTTGCCGTTGGCTTCTGGGCGAAGGTTGAAGACTTACGCGCAAACTGGGGCGTCGACCGTGAATGGCGGCCGAAGATGGATGCGAATATTCGGGATTTTCGATTGCGGGAATGGAAGAAAGCTGTAACGCGAACGTTTGCATGGGTGGAGGAATAGCGTGACGCGCGAGGCGATGATCGAAGCGGCGAAGGAGTCTTCCCGAGTCTGGGACATTGTTGTTGTTGGAGGAGGAGCCACTGGTCTGGGGATCGCCGTCGACGCGTCGCTTCGGGGTTACAGCGTCCTGCTGTTCGAACAACACGATTTTGCGAAAGCGACATCGAGCCGCAGCACAAAGATGGCCCACGGTGGCGTCCGCTATCTGCAGCAGGGTAATATTCCGCTGGTTACCGAGGCGCTCAAAGAGAGGGGACTGATGCTTCGGAATGCACCCCATCTGGCGCATCGGATGGCCTTCGTAGTTCCCGGTTACGAGTGGTGGGAGGTTCCGTTCTACGGAATCGGGTTGAAATTGTACGACATTCTCGCCGGTGAACTTGGCCTGGGTTCCTCCCGCGTACTGTCCCGGGATGCTACGCGGGAGCTCATTCCCACCGTGGAGACCGGCCGGCTGCGCGGCGGAATTCTCTTTTATGACGGCCAGTTCGATGACGCGCGGCTTGCGGTCAATCTCATGCAGACCGCGGTGGAACAGGGTGGAGTTCTGATTAACTATGCACGCGTGACATCCCTTTCAAAGGCAAACGGAAAAGTGAACGGCGTTCGCGCGGTTGATCTCGAATCGGGGAGCGAGCTTGACGTCAGGGGACGGGTTGTCATCAATGCTACCGGTCCGTTCTCCGACGCCATCAGGCAGATGGACGATCCTGCAGCTCGCCGAATGATGCAGCCCAGCCAGGGCGTGCACCTCGTACTCCCACGTGAATTCCTTCCCGGCGGGGCGGCGCTCATGGTACCTCGCACCACCGACGGAAGGGTACTTTTCGCGGTGCCCTGGCACGACAGGATCATCGTTGGAACTACCGACACGGCGATCGAACAGCCGAGCATCGAGCCACGTCCGCTGGAGGGCGAGGTGGAGCTCATCCTGGATAACCTGGGACGATATCTCGCCCGTCGGCCGGAACGAGAGGACATTTTGAGCGTATACGCCGGCATACGGCCGCTCGTTGCATCCAGGGGTGCGAAGAACACCGCGAAGGTCAGCCGGGACGAGGCAATTGTCGTGTCGGATTCAGGGCTGGTTACCATCGCCGGCGGTAAGTGGACAACCTACCGAAAAATGGGTGAAAAGACAGTCGACTGCGCTGCATCAGTCGGCAGGCTCCCGGAAAGGTCGAGTGTGACCGCCGACACGCATATTCACGGCTACCACGAGCATTCCCGGGACTTTGGCGATCTGTGGTTTTATGGAAGCGATGCGCCGGCAATCCTCGCGCTCGTGCGCGAGTCCTCAGCAAATGCCGAGCTTATCCATGCCGAGCTGACGGTAAAAGCTGCGCAGGTTGTTTTCGCCGTTCGCAGCGAAATGGCGCGTACGGTCGAAGATTTTCTCGCGCGTCGTACCCGCATCCTTCTGCTCGATGCACACCGAAGCATCGACGCCGTGCCAAAGGTTGCCGAAATAATGGCGAAGGAGCTGGGCAGAGATCGGCTCTGGCAGGAAGATCAAGTCAGGCGATATACCGAACTGGCAAGCGGCTATCTTGCCCTGGAGAAGAGCCCTACACTCCGGTGAGCAACTCCATTTTCCCCGACGCCGTGTTGTAATAGGAGATTTCGAACGCAAACGTGATCAAATCGGCCGTCAAGGTGGTGCGATATTTCCCTGAGGTCCGCGTAATCACAAGAGACCGCGGATCATCCTGATCGCCGAGCAGCACTTCGTTGTCAAACGCAGGGTATTGATTTCGAAACTTCATCAGGTTAATCAACCGTCTCACTACCGGCCGGGACACTTGCGCGTCCACTTCGGATTTGGTATAGCAGTGCCGATTGATATCGCGTCCATTGCGGGTCTTTTCCACAAGACTGATGTCATTTTCCCCAGCGAGAAGTCCGACGTAGTAGATCTGCGGTATGCCGGGCGCGAAGAATTGTATTGCCCGCGCAATCAGGTAGGCATCGTCACTGCAGCCGAGCGCGGAATAGTAGGTGCAATTGATCTGGTAGATATCAAGGTTCTTGTAGATTGCCGTGCTATAGATTCTTTTCACATTCGCCTTCGCGGCGAACAGCCGCGCCCGAACACCTTCGATCTCCTCCTCGCTCAGGAGGTCTCTCACGTCGGCTATGCCGATTCCGTCATGCGTGTCGAGGGTGGTGAACTGTTTACGCGGGCAGATGCGGAGCCAGTTGAGGAGTCGGGCGCTGGAGCCGCAGGAGAGGGTGTGCAGCAAAAGCATCGGAAGCGCAAAATCGTACACCCAGTATCCCTGCTCTGCCAGTTTTACCTGCAGCGAATAGTGTTCGTGAATTTCGGGGAGAACTTCGACATCGAACGGTTCGAGAGTGCTTCTGGCGTCGTCGAGAATCTGCCACACCGCAGGCTCAACGAAGAAACAGGTTGTCCCCGCCTTCTTGGTGGCGTAGGCGAACGCGTCCAGTCTCACGACCGCGGCTCCTCGCCGCGCGAGGAACGTGAGTGTGTCCCGGACGAAGCTCCGCGTCACCTCGCGTGTCAGATCGAGATCGATCTGCTCTTCATCGAAGGTGCACCAGATCTTTTCCACCGTGCCGTCGGCGAAATCCACCGTCACGAAAGGAGCCCGCGGTTTGCGTTTGTAGATGAGGTCGAGCTGTTCTGACGTTGGCTCTCCGGAGGGCCAGAAATCCCTGTAGCGAATGAACATGTGAGCGTAGGGCGACTGGTCTTTCCGTTGAATGAAGTCGGCGAAGTAACGGGAGCTTCGCGATATATGGTTAATCATGAAGTCGACCATGAGCCAGTGCCGCTTCGCAATCTGCTCGATATCGGCCCATGTCCCGAATTTCCGGTCAACCGAGTCATACTCCATCGGCGCGAACCCGCGGTCGGCAGAGGACGGGTAGAAGGGGAGCAGATGTACTCCGCCTATCGCCCCGGCAAAATGCTCGGCGAGAATCGAACCGAGCTCGTTGAGGTTGCTGCCCAGACTGTCCGCATAGGTGATGAGTACGACTTCGTTCCGTATGGACATCGCAGGATCTCCCGGGAGTTGGATTGCCGTTCCCTCGATAATACGACGAAACGCAGTTCCATTCGACCCGGGGTGCCTGCCGGCCACGATTCGAATGTGACCATTCCGGCGCTTGACAACGGCGAACAACCACACGACATTGGGGCATCGACTTACATAAGGAGAGAGGGAATGCCCAGGCTCTTCCGGAGCGCTGCAATTTCTACGTGCCTGATCTGCGTCATCTGGTCGATCGCCGGCGCCGAGCCGCCTGATCATGCCTCTCCCGGTATGGTCGTCGGCCGTCAGTTGATCTATCTCACTACCTCGGTGCGGTTCGCTGCAAGTTCAGAAATGGCCGCAGGCGGTGAATGGATCCTGACTGGCGACGGGTCTGTCTCGACGGTGGGGTCGTTGTCGAACCGGCCGGGAATGGTGACCATCCCCGGCCTGTCGCCGAGAAATCGATTCGCCGATGTCGTGCACGTCGTTCTCGGTGTTGCGACTGTAGTCGCCGGCGCTCTCACCGGGATCTTCCGTCCGGAAGTCGCAGGCTATGATGTCCACCACGCGCTCGGGTGGACCTCCGGAGGACTGGCGGCGGCTTCGCTCCTTTCGGGATTGTGGGCGCACGCTGGTGACGTCGGGGTTTCACGCGGTCTTAGTTCGGCGAATGTACACGCAACTCTCGGCATTGCAGGCGGGCTGATGATGTTCGCGGCGCCGATCGTGGCTCCGACGGGCCCTCGCGGAGGCGAAGGAGATGACGGAGGCATCCATGCGGCGCTCGGCGCCGGGGGGGAGCTGTTCATGGGAGCGGCAATTCTCTGGCCGATCGTATTCCGTTAGTTGTCTCTTCATAGTTCCGACCGGACGCAAGGAATAACCGACGCCGATGTGATCGCCCGCCGACACGGTTGTCCGTGTTCCCGGAATTCGCTATTATTCTCAAACGTTTTGCTGAGTTCGAACGGGGGGCCGTCCCGCAGTGATTACTCTCGAGCGTGTAAATAAACATTTCGGACGACTGCATGTGCTGAAGGATATCAATCTGACGGTGCATGCCGGCGAGAAACTCGTGGTGATCGGGCCTTCCGGGTCCGGGAAGAGCACCCTCATCCGCTGTATGAACATGCTCGAAAGACCAACCGACGGACGCGTCATCGTCGACGGTCAGGAGTTGACTCACCATCGCGCCGACGTTAACAAAGTCCGGCAGATCATCGGAATGGTTTTTCAGCAATTCAATCTATATCCTCACAAGACCGTGATAGAGAATCTGACCCTTGCTCCAATTGTGGTAGGCAAGATCGCACGGGCAAAGGCCGAGGAAACAGGAATGGCCTACCTGCGGCGCGTCGGACTCGAAGACAAAGCACACGTCTATCCCTCTCAGCTTTCCGGAGGCCAGCAGCAGCGCGTGGCCATCGCTCGCGCTTTGAACATGCACCCGAAGATACTGTTCTTTGACGAACCCACATCGGCTCTGGATCCGGAGATGATCCAGGAGGTCCTGGACGTCATGGTCGATCTGGCGCACGACGGCATCACGATGGTCGTCGTTACGCACGAGATGAGCTTCGCGCGTCTTGTCGCCGATCGGGTCATTTTTATGGACCAGGGCGAGATACTCGAGGAGGGGCCGCCGGAGCACTTTTTCGCGAATCCGACACATGAAAGAACAAAACTTTTCTTGAGTAGAATTCTGCGATAAAACATTTTCAGGAGGGTGTATGAAGGTGACGAGGTTTCCTGTTTATCTGGTGCTCGCGATCCTGTTCGCGGCATTCGCGGTCAGCGCGGTTACCGCGCAGGACTCTCCCGCGGTCAAGGCGATCAAAGATCGTGGTGTCCTTCGAGTAGGGGTCAAGGTCGACGTTCCGAAGTTCGGCTATCGGGACCCGGCTACCGGAGTCGTTGACGGGTATGAGATTGATCTAGCACGCGCGGTCGCGGCAAAGATCCTCGGAGACCCGACGAAGATTGACCTGACGGCGGTCACGGCAAAGACACGAGGCCCGCTCCTCGACAATGGTGAGGTCGACATGGTGATCGCCACGTTTACCATCACCGACGAACGCAGGAAGAGTTACAACTTCAGTGATCCCTACTTTGTGGACGGCGTCGGACTCATGGTTAAGAAGTCCTCCGGGTACACCAGCTTCCGGGATCTCAACGGAAAGCGCATAGGTGTGGCCCAGAGTGCGACTTCAAAGAAAGCGGTCGAGGACGAGGCGGCCAACCTCGGTATCCGGGTAAACTTCAGTCAATTCAACACCTACCCGGAGATACGCGCAGCTCTGGATTCCGGACGGGTGGATTGCTTCTCTGTCGACACCTCGATTCTCTGGGGCTACATGGACAATACAACAATGCTTCTGCCGGAGAGGTTCAGCCCTCAGCCCTACGGGATCGCGACAAAGTTCGACAATAAGGGCCTCGCCGCGCTGGTGAACGACCTTGTGGCCCAGCTCAAGGCTTCCGGCCAGAATGATACGCTTCTGGTGAAGTGGGGACTTAAATAGGTGCACGGCCCCTTCGCGTGGTTCAAGTGGCAGGCGTTATTTACGCAGTGGCCAATCTTCGCGGAGGGGCTTGCCGTCACGGCGGCAACTGCCGTGCTCGCGCTTCTTCTCGCGCTTGTCCTCGGAGTAGTATTCGGCATAATGAATAGCTCCAACGCCGGGCCGCTGCGCGCTTTCGGGCGGGTCTACGTTGAGTTCATTCAGAATACACCGTTGGTCGTGCAGGTCTTTTTTCTCTACAACGGTCTTCCATATGTCCACATTGTGCTCCCTGTTTTCGCGGTCGGCG
>DATKUF010000008.1:0-2854 GCA_035530755.1 Spirochaetia bacterium
CGTTCGAAACACCGGAAGCAGATTCGCTGAATCCTGCGGTCTCCGGAGCGAATCAGCGATCGGTGCTCGACTTGAGCTACATTGGAATAACCGGTTTCAATGCACCTGCAGGTAATGGTTGGCTTGGCCATGCCGCAAACATCGGTGTAAGTTTTCCGACATCCGCAGGTGTATTCTCAGGATCTCTCCATTTGCTCTCCTCCTTTCTCCCCGCAATGCAGCTCGGCAACAACCTTGGGGCACGATTCTCGTTTTCGAAGGATCTCTATCCCTATCTGCTCGTGGGCGCGGGGCTGAGTCTCGATGTTGGCGGCCTTACGACTACCGATTTCGGAGCAAGCGTGGATCTTGGTGCGTTGATGCTGCCGGGAACGATCGGACCGTTGCAGGATTTCCGGTGGGGAATTGCGCTGCGGAACATCGGTCGATCCTACACCCCGGTTACTGGCTACTCTGCGATCCCCGCACCCTTTACACCGGCGATCGGCGCAGCGTTCAACGCTGTCAAGACGCAAAACCTCACGATATCCCTGAACAGTGACTTGAGTTTCCCTTCGTTTCAGGATGTCAGACTCGCACTCGGCGGGACAGTTTCGCTTTTCAATACTGTTTCACTGAATGCCGGGTGGCAGGCGGACCTGCACAGCCTGATCGATTCTGCCGCCCCGCAGCGAAGCCTCCTGCCGACATTCGGCGTTTCGGTAATTTTCAAGACTGACTTCAAGGGCAAATCAGGCATTATTGCCGAAAATGGCTGGAATCAGAGTGAGGTGCATACGCACTTTGCAGCCGCCCCGCTCTATGGTGGCGACTGGGGGTTCGGAGGGGGCATTAACGCGCTGCTCGGCGTCATCGACAATACGCCGCCCGCGGTAACTATCGATTATCCGAAGAAACTCTATATATCACCAAACAACGACGGCACGCAGGATGCGCTCGATCTGCCGATCTCCATCACCGACCAGAGATACGTCATGGGCTACGACCTGAAAATCATCGACGCTGCCGGAAACGTTGTCCGCAATATTCGCAATAAGGACTCCCGGCCGGAGAATCGCGGCTTTCGGAACGTGGTCGACAGACTTCTCGCGGTCAAACGGGGAATCGACATACCGAAGACCCTCAGGTGGGACGGTACTTCCGACTCAGGCAGCACCGTGAAGGACGGGGAATATGGCTTCTCACTCGAGGCCTGGGACGATAATGGAAACGTCGGGCGAACTCCGGTCTATCATGTCATCGTCGACGACACACCGCCCTCAGTCAGCATAACTGTACCCGCGCCCGCGGACACCATCTTCTCTCCGAATGGAGACGGGAACAAGGACACGTTCACCATACGACAGTCAGGCAGCAGCGAACTTTTGTGGACTGCTGACATCCGGAACAGCACAGGAAAAACTGTCTTGTCGCACACATGGACCGGAAAACCGACTGATTTCACCTGGGATGGACGTGCGACAGACGGAAGAACGGTGCCCGACGGGGTCTATGACTATATGATCACCAGCACTGACCTTGCCGGCAATCGTGGCTCGGCCGTGCTTGACAACATCATCGTGAACACCCAGGCTACGCCGATAAAACTCACAATCGATAACCGCTACTTCTCGCCAAACGGTGACGGGGTGAAAGACAACGTGACATTTACGCCGGAAGTGCCGGTGCGCTCGGGAATCGACTCGTGGAAGCTGGACATCATCGACGCCAACGGAAGCACTGTTCGGGAAATGGGAGGAAACGGAGTACCGCCGGATCACATAGTGTTCAACGGAATGGGTGCAAACGGTGTGGTACTACCTGAGGAATCCTATCACGCAAAACTTACATTGAACTACCAGAACGGCAATCAGCCAAATGACACATCCCCTCCATTCACGCTGCAGCTGACACCGCCGAACGCGGCGATCACCGACAACTATTCGGTGTTTTCTCCGAACGGAGACGGGAACAAGGATACCATCACCTTCTTCCAGGAGACCTCGCCGGCCACCGAGTGGACGGGTACAGTCCGAAGTGCGGCGGGAAAAGTGATGAAGACATTCACCTGGCCAGGAACCGCGGATTTACAGACCGTCTGGGATGGCCGGGGAAACGATGGTTCACTCGTTCCGGACGGCGAATACACCTACCAGCTGTCGGGTTCGGACGCCGCCGGAAACAAGGGTAGTTCAAACACGCTGACGTTCAGCATCAACACAGAGGCGACGCCGGTGCTGCTTTCGGCCCAGTATGAAGCGTTTTCGCCGAACTCTGATGGTGTGAAGGATACGATTCAACTCATACCTCGACTGAAGAAGAACGACGGAATTACCGCCTACACACTGAGCATCCTCGACTCGGCCGGAAAATCCGTGCGTGCCATGATGGGGAACGGCACAATAGCAGGCCCCTTCACCTGGGACGGACAGAACAACGCCGGCATTCGGGCGCCTGATGGCACCTACACTGCGCAGCTTTCGGTACAGTACGTCAACGGAAACCAGGAATTGGCACGGACCGCACCCTTCATTCTCGATACGGTCTATCCGTCTGCGGCGCTCAGCGCGGATTACACACTCTTCTCACCCGACGGCGACGGTCACCGTGACACAGTCACCATTCATCAGACTACGAGCAACGAAACCCTCTGGCAGGGACGTATCGTCAACGAAAAGGGGCAGGAAGTCCGGACAGTCTACTGGAAAGGTTTGGCGGGCGATCTGATCTGGGACGGAACCGATGACGCGGGAAACAGGGTCCCCGATGGGACCTACCGGTACACACTGAGTGCTGAAGATCGCGCGGGCAACCGGACGGAAAAATCGATGGATCTCCAGGTGGATACGCGGCCCGCTTCGGTTTTTGTTACAGT
>DATKUF010000009.1:0-6275 GCA_035530755.1 Spirochaetia bacterium
AGTTTTCGAAGTCGAGTTGGATACTACCAAGAGGAGTTCGACATCGGGTCGTAAAAATGCGAACTTGACGACGGGTTCGCGACGCCGCGTTCCTCAATCGACGCCCGCACAAATCGATCCGGAGCGCTACTCCCTCTCAAAGCCCTGACTCTCGAACTTGAGCGTCCGGGCATTCTCAGTGACAGTGCGGACAAGCCCTTCCGACGCACCATCAGGAATTTCCGCTTCGATCTCAAGCGTCACGGTTACTTTGGCTCCGGGTTGGACCGCAAGGTGCGAGATGATCTCTTCTGCAATGCGGCCCGCGTCCCGTCCGACGCGCTCGGTGTCGAGCACGACGGTGCCGTGGAATCGTTTGAGCGCCGGTTTCTCGGGTTCCCTCTTCGGCGGCGGCGGAGTTGGCGGTGGGGTTTCGGTAACCACAATGACGGACCGTGCGTGAAGCCCTTCGAGCTCGACATCCACGGCAAAGCTGCCCTTTTCGCGTGCGGCGGTAAACAGTCCGGTGGCGTCGACGGTGCCGCCTGTTGCGGTCCATGCAGCCCGTGATACCTGGAGGGCACGGCCGTCAGCGTCGAACGCTTCCAGGCGGAATGTCGTCGTGGATCCGGGTAGGAGCTCTATTCTGTCCGGGGTCAGGGCTAGTCGATTGGGTTTCGATTCACGGGACATTTGCTCGACTGCGACTGTTGCCTTGACGAGAAGGCCAGAGCTGTCGGCATCGACAGTTGTGAGCCGCTCGCCGGCACGCAGGCCGCGGTATCTCCCCGCATCCGGATCCCACGCGTCTGCCCATGCGAAGGAGTCCTGCTCCCAGGTGAGGAGCCCGATGCCGTCCCCGATCGCGACGGTGAGCACTCTCGGGCCCAAGAGGCGCGGGAGATAGTTGTACCGGGCAAAGTCTTCGACGAGGTTCTTGACCGCCACATGGTTCTCGCGCCAGAGCGGAACCCGATCAAGCTCCATCAGAAGGCGAGAGGGAGCGAGGGCCGCGATAAGCATCTCCTCGGCTTTCAGCTTCCTGCTCGCACGCACTGCAAGGGGTTCCTGGCCGGATGCTTTTATGGCGTTCCACTGGACTGGCGCACGGGGATCGGGCTGGAAGGGAACCAGAACCCACTGGTAGGTTTCAGGTATTCGGGCAACAACCGTACTGTCGGCGCTTTTTTTCTGCTGCTCGGCTTGCGTGACCTGGGCACGGGAGAGGTCGAGCTGGGCCTTCTCTGCGACGATTGAGTCCCACGCGAGGTAGCGGCGAACTGCATCGTCGAGATCCTGGAGGCGAGCTCTGTCAGGGGCGAGAAAAATGAGCGTATTGCGATAGAGCCTCGGCGTGTTACCGCGCATCTCCAGGATACTTTTCGCCTCATTTTCTGCGGCGTTTCCCTGTTCCTTTGAGTAGGGATGGTCGATTCCGAGCACCACAAGGCGCGCATCGCGGTCATCAGGCACATCCTGCCCGCCGTGCGGAAAGGGGTGGATTCGGTCGAACTCACCCTTCTGTGCAAGGTCTTCCCGCAGGCGTCTTTCGAGCTCCCGGGCAACTTTGTCGGAGTCCCGTTTCAGTTGCTCCGTCCGGTCCTCCGCAAGTTTGGTCACCGTCGGCTGGGTGGAGTACCAGAAGTGAGAGCCGTCCTGGTATAGATAGGTGGCAGCGCCCGCAAGGCGCCTGAGTGCGTCGCCGAAAACTGCAGGGGACTCTCCGGGCATAACGCAGCCGAGCTTTATGCGCCGATCCTCTATGCCATGATGCGCTGCGTCCACCGTTGGCGCCGATCCGAGGTAGATGGTCCGGGCCACCCGGCGGGTCGCGGCGAACTTCCCGAGATTCGGCACTTCGGCGTCTATGCGAAGCGGTAGGGATCCGGGGCCGTCCACATCCTTCTCGATTATTGGCGTCCAGTTGTCTGACAGATAGCGGGTCATCTCGAACTGAACCCGCGGGTCATCGATCGCAATGTTGGCGGGCATGATGAGCGGGTTCTTGTCGCCATTTTCCCAGAGGCTGTGAATCACAGTGGCCATGAGGCGCAATACCCCTCGCGTGCGCTGGAACTTGAGAAGCGTCGACCAGTCGGTGTAGAGACGATCGAACACCTCGGGATGGATAGGATAGGCGGCCTTGATGCGCTTCTCGTAGTCGGCGTCCCTCGCCTCCGGCGGAAACTCCTGTTGTTGCGCCCGGTAGAAATCCGCAAAGGCTCGGGCTACGATGTCGCGCTCCCTGAAATGTGCCGCGTCTCCGAGCGGTTCGAATAGCCTCCTGCGGACGATCTCAAACCCTTCCTCGGCGGATGCGGGACGCCAGGATGACTCGACGCGACCCACGACGTTGCGCAGCCGTACCAGCGCTTCTCTGCCGCGTTCACCGCCAACCTCCGCATCATCGGCAAGGGTGTGCGGTGAACCGGATTCGTCAGAAGCGGGCAGGCTTATGACGACGAGGCAGTTTTTCGCAAGCTTCGCCGATTCGGTCAACGCCTGAGCAAAGGTAAAGTGCGTCTCGAAACCGCCGCCGGGTAGATCGCCCTGATCGTGGAGCTGCCGTGCGTAGGCAACCCACTCGTCGATCAGGATCAAGCAGGGGGAGTATTCGATGAAGAGCTCGCGCAGAACGTCACCCGGACTCGTCGCGCGCTCGTCATCGGCTGCAATCCGCGCATAGGCTTCCTTGCCGCCAAGCTGCCACGCGAGCTCACCCCAGAGCGTTCGCACAATTGTCCCATCCTTTTTTGTGACGGGGTTTCCCGGCGAGATTCGGTTTCCAACGAGCACAACGCGGTGCGCTGTCGGCAGTTTGTCGGTACCCACATCCTTCAGCACTCCCTCCATGCCGAAGAGTTCCGTTGGATTCACGCCCGAAAAGAGGTGAAGAAGTGCCAGCATGGAGTGAGTCTTGCCACCGCCGAAGTTGGTCTGCAGCTGCACGACCGGGTCGCCGCCGCTGCCAGTAAGCCGCCGGATGGCGCTGGATAGGAGGCCTCTCAAGCTTTCGGTGAGATAGGTTCTGCGAAAAAACTCCACCGGGTCCCGGTACTCGTCGGACCCTTCGCCGAGGTGAACCTGCCAGAGATCGGCGGCAAACTCTGCTTGCTGAAACTTGCCGGAAGCGACGTCACGATGCGGCGTAACAATCTCGCGCCATGGTTTGAGCGTTCCGGAGACGGCACTCTCTATTGTCGATGCGGAGCCTTTCCGTTTCTCGCTCCTGACCTGTTCATCGAACCGAAGTCGCAAAAGCTCGTTCTTCATCCGTTCGACCTCTTCGGACTCAGGCGCAGATACGGCAGCGAGAAGGCGCGAAACCGAGTCCAGCACTCGATAGGTGTCGTCACTGGTGAATGTGGCCTGATGTGCCCAGGCATTCCGATGGTCTCGAAGCTCGGCAACGAGACTTCGCTGCGCACGTCCAAGAGTTGTGCTAAAGATCTCGTTCCACTTTATCCACATGAAATTAAGGAGTGCCGCTACATCCCATGTCCCGATCTTCTTACCGGCAAGCATCCGATCTGCTCCGGCAAACTCTTCCATCGTACTCTCTGCCTCGTTCCGGGAAAGCCTCGCGTATACTTCGCGCTCGGCGAAAGGGGCAAGCCCACCCTTGAGCAGTTCCATCGATTTTCCGACCCGTTCGTAGTTGCTCAGCGCCATCGTACAAGCTCCTTATTTCCAGACAATTCCTTCCGTATCAATTCACAAGTTCCAGCGATCAGGTGTCGGCGAATAGATCTCCTTCTTTCATCCGTCCCGGCTTGCCGCTCTCCCGCGCGAGTCGCACAATTTCGGGCCAGCTCTGCACAAGACCGTTATAGGAGAGCCCTTCCGCTGCCCGTTCTCTTCACGCCGAACTTGGGCGAAGCAAGTCGGAATGATCCCGGTCGGTCGCGTTTCCAGCCGTCAACAAGAAAGCCTATACTCGCTGGCGCGCCTCCCCCGTGCGAAAAGTGATGCGCTGATGAAGCAAATCCGAACTCATCCGTCGTGGTTCCTAATGCAAGTGTTCAACGCAAGTGGGTGATATCAACGCCGCCCCATTTCTCCTTTAGGAACTCGGCAACCAATCGGCGATGGCAATGTTCGGGCGAATCCTCGCTGCAAAGTAGACATCCCTCAGCTATGAGATCACGATCTATCGTGAGATCGACACGTCTCGCGCGGATTAGCTCCAAGAACTTGGCTTCGTATTGTGGCCAGTCAATCTGGCCGTGCCGGTAAGCCTTGAGGATCTCTTGGGTGGGAGCCAGTTGCGGCAGATGAACGTAATCGATGCCACAAACCGCCTTGAGTAGGTAAGCAAGATCGTCCTTTTTTGCAAAACCTGATAGTTGCGAAACATTGTTTAGTCGGACGTCTACGACGCGTCCTGTGCCGGATTGACGGAGTTTCTCGAAAAAGTCCCGAGCCGATTTCTTTGTAAACCCAATGGTATATAGCTTCATGGTTCCTCTCTGACAGAATCAGTAGCCAGACTCTTGTCGACAAACGCGATTCGTGCGCTTTGACGTTTGATGGATTCTGCCACCACGTCAACTCGCGAGCGAAACATGTCCTCCTCTGGCGTCCCGGTGAGGACAACTAGGCGCTCCATTGCATCCTCATACGTTTCGGTCTGCCCGTTCGCGAGAATATGCTTCACTCTGATGCCCAACTCTACGAGCGCGGGGGCAATAAGTAAGGCTCTGTGACACTCTAGCGGTTCTTTTTCAGAGCACATTATCGCAACGATGTACTCGTTCGAACCCCGAACAAGTCTCGAGATACCGCTGCGAAACAGAGGAGTCAGCGCGACGCGGGCATACTGAACCCTACCATTTTCGTAGCAATTGGCGTCTTTAGGCCGACCGCCGAGTTCCCTGCCGAGGAATACGTATTTTATCCCTTGACCTATTAGCGATTGCGCAAGACTTTTTTGATCGTACTGCGGGTTGAACATGCTTCGAGGCGTCGAACGGACATCGGCGACGACCTGCACTCCATTACAGCGAAGCAATTCGACAAATCGTGTCACTGGATGATTCGAATGGCCTATCGTGAAGACTTCGTGCTTTGCTTCGTTCACGCGATCGCTTCTCCTCTTCGCTCAATTATCGCTGCTATGAGCTTGTAGCAAGCGTCGTTGTAGGGTTCTCCGAGGCTGATCGTGAGGAAGCACTCCCGAACGTCATAATCACCATTTTCTCTCGCCAGATACTTTCGCTCGTATATTGGATCTGTTACCCACAACCGGTATTCATCTCTTCCATGGTGGAATCGTCCCTGAACACGACGTTTTGAGTTACCGAAAGCCTCATTGGGCGCAAACACCGACAGGGTAACTCTGTCCACCTGGATCAGACGAAGCGAACTCTTTATCTCTCCAACGACCGACAGCGGTATCTTGTCGTTCATGCCATTATACGTATTGTAGCCGTTTCGCCACAGAGGTGCTTCGGGATCGCAGAAATTGGAAAGACGATCCCACGCTAACGTTTTGACCCGTACCCAATAGTGATCGGGGTCAAGGAGCCAGTTTTCTTGCTGGTACGCCCTTGGGACAGGTCGAACGAGTGGTACATCCACAATGTCGAGCACTCGCGGATCGCGTCCATCTTCATACTGCCGCTCATACTCCGATACTTCCTGATGTTCCCGGTCACTCACGGGACGCACCCAACCGCCTGCGGCCTGTCCGATCAGCTCTTTTCCCGCGAGGCAACGCCCCGCCAGCTTTCGTGAGTTCGCTAGACACACAATACGTTTGACAGTAACCATTGGTGCTCCCTACTCCTGAAAAAGCTCTGCCTGTTCAGCTTTCGCGCTTGCTCCTTGGCGTGCAAGTCGCGTAATCTCGGGCCAACTCTGCACAAGACCGTTATAGGAAAGCGCCTCTGCCGCCCTCTTCTTCCGTTCGCACAGGGTGTAGAGCCGGTAGCACAGCTCCCGCGCGGCCTCGGCCTTACTGCCGAGTTTCCGTGCGAGGTCGCCTGCTGCGCTCTCGCCGCCCGACTCGAGCACGCGGATGAGATGATGGACGGTTTCCCAGTTGGTCAGACGTTTGTCGGTCTCCGGGTCCCAGTCGACAGGAAGCTCTGCGGGCCGGAGCAATCGCACTTTGCCGTGCTTCGATTCAAGGATACCTGCCTCGACCATGCCGCCGACGCTGGTGTTCTTGGACTTCGAGAGCTGTTCGGCGACGCCGTACTCGCCCTGGCTAAAACCCTGCTGCTCGAACCACGTGAGCGCCCAGCGGGTGTCGGCGTCGAAATCGCCTTCCTGCTCGGCCAGTGCGTCATCGA
>DATKUF010000010.1:0-4184 GCA_035530755.1 Spirochaetia bacterium
TTCCGAATAGTAAGAGGAGGGCATTGTGACACTACGCTTCGGTGTGGCAAACAGCCAGAGACGCATTGCGGTGTTGGCAATTCTTCTATCCGGCGCTCTCGCGGCGGCTCAGAGTGCTGTCGCCCAGGCTGCGGTAGGTCAGGACTCCTTTGGAAGTTCCGAACGGATCGGTGCCGACAGCAGCGTCGACTGGGAGAAGGCAACGCTGAGTCTGATTCTTTCCGCAACGGTCGCGGATTCGGGCAAGAATGCTCCGGCAGCAGCGTATCGGTCGGAGCAGGACATAGACCGCAGCCTACCGCAGATGCTCGCGCGCGCGATTCTCCCACTTCAAGTCGATTCGTTACATACCGCCGCCGACCTCGTGACGGATTCCCCCGGCCTCTATCAGTCGTTCGGCGCCGTCAGCAACCAGGCGCAAAAAGGATACCCGACCTACTCATCCGACCTTCACACTGTCACTATTCCGTACGGGATTCCTCTTTTCCCGGCGATCGGAACTCTTTTCATTCAACACACCGAACCAACACAAATCAATCGAACTCTTCGTTGGGTGCCCACCAACAAGTTTACCGGTCTCGTGATCTACGCAAAAGGCAATCTCCCGCTGCACGGGACCGCGAAAAGCGATTTTCTCGCGCCCTGCCTATTCCCGAAAATCCTCGATTCAAACATGAGAACAGTCGTGAAGAATCAGCAGATGGACCCCTCCTACCTGATGAAGTGGGGCGCCGTTGCATACACCCAGGGTTTCGGCGAAAACGATTTCATCGACAGAATCGGGCTGTCTCCTCTTCGAGTTGTGGCGCTCGGCCTGTTTGGGAAAACGCCTACCGACCCGATCATCTCCGCGGATGACGCCGACAAACTCCTTTCTACCGACAACAACCGCCGAATCCTCGCACAGGGTCGCATTCTGATCATCTACGGCAGTCCTTGACGGGAAATTATTGACGAATCTTCTGCATTGTGTTCTGATGTTGCAGACATCAATGAAACACCACAAGAGCATTCTCGGAAACTTCATACTGTTTTGTGTAACCACGGGCGTTTTGACGACACTCCTGACCGGTTGCGGCCCTCGAACCATTGGTTACGGTCTCGTGCTCTGGTCCGACAATGAGAGTTTGATTCCCACAGGCGCTGTGGTCGCGGTTGTCGATCAGTCCCGCATCACCAACACCTACTCGGTAGTTCCGCCGCCCGGGAAGAATAAGAACTCGAACGGTGCAAAGAGCGTGGACGTCGACCAGTGGCGCGTATCGTTCTTCGCTGACCGGAAGGCCGCCGACGCCTATCAAAAAGAGTTCTCGCCCTACATGAAGGTCTATGCGAGGTCGGAGAAGAATGCCCTGCCGATTCGCTCCGAGGCCAGTCCGTCTGCGGATATGGTCTACAAACTGCGACAAGGCGAGGTGATGAAAGTGCTGCGAAAGAGCGCCACCCCGAGTACCGAATCGGGACTCGAGGCATACTGGTATAACGTTCTGACCAAATCCGGCGTGTCCGGCTGGGTTTTCGGATACCTGTTGACGGTCTACGATCAGGGTAGCGGCATGGCGGCCCCGCTTCCCGCGGCGATTACCGACCCGACCCTTGCTACCATAATGAGCAACACGTGGCGCCCTTCCTATTTCGGCCAGATGATCAATTCCGGTATCTACGATTTGTCCAGATTCCAGTCCAGGTACGGTTTCTTCCCCGACCCGGAGCAGAAAAGATTCAACCTGGTCCGCCCGGAATACAGCGTTGCGTTCCCCTACTCGGACATTCAGAAGATGGAGCTAAACCGATATGCCGTGCAGGGCACGTCACTTCTCATGACTCTGCGCGGAGAGACGGATCTGATTCTCCAGTACTCGCACAAAGGGAACATCACGAGTACAACCGTGGAAAAAATCGACCAGAATGTGGATGACCTGATCAAAGCCGAACAGCAACGCCGGGATGATCTTTACTCGTCATTTCTGAATCATGGAGATCTTCTGACCAGCAGCGCCTATGGCGAAATTCGACTGTCAAAGGACAAGAGCTTCTCCTGGGACGGATTTCAGCCTCTCGTGCCCAATGTGATACCACGCACGGCGACAGGGTCCGGAAGCGTTGATTTCTCGCTCTACCTGGACAGCTCGCTTACCGGAAAATACGACGGGGTAATAACCTTCAACCTCAACGGAACCGATCGGTCACAAAGCGCCAGCTTTCTCTACTCTTTCGCCTCGGGGGGAGTTCGCTTCGTGTACGTTCCGGAGTCAACTGTCAAAGACGGCATCGTCCAACGGGTAAGCATCTCCCCGGTGATCATCTTCTTCTCTCCCCGTCACGCCGGAGGCTGACGCCCCGGATCCGCCTATGTCATTTGTGCAGCTGACAAACGTCAGCATCGCGTACGGCGACCGGGACGTCCTGAAAGAACTCAATTTCGCGATCCGAAGTGGAGACCGGATAGCGCTCACCGGAGCGAACGGTAGCGGAAAGACCACCCTCATGCGAATCATTTCCGGTTTGACCTCGCCCGACCGCGGCACGGTAAACGCCGGCGGTGACTGCAGAGTCTCCTATCTGCCGCAATCCGGGATAACGCATAGCGGCCGTACTCTCCTGGCAGAGGCGGAGCTGGCCTACGCATGGGTGAATCGACTCACATCCGAGATGAACGAGATCGGGACACGCCTGGAATCCGCGAGCGGCGAATCGGTTGAAACGCGGCGCCTTGTAGAGCAGCTGCACCGGCTTCAGGAAGCCGTGGACGGGAGTGGGTACTACTCCCGCGAGGCTACGATTCAGGAGGTGATTCAGGGCCTCGGATTCCGGTCGCGTGACCTGGAACGGCGGACAGACGAGTTCTCCGGGGGCTGGCAGATGCGCATAGCCCTGGCGAAAGTCCTGCTCGAGCATCCTGATATTCTCCTTCTCGACGAACCGACCAACTATCTCGATATAGAGGCGCGAACCTGGCTCGAGCGGTTTCTCTACTCGTTCGCAGGCGGCGTGTTGTTAGTCTCACATGATCGATATTTTCTCGACACAACCATGACCGAGGTCACCGAGCTCTTTCTTGGGAAGATTACCAACTACAAAGGGAACTATTCCGCCTACGAGAAGAAACGAAAAGAGGAACTCGAGAGCATTCTGGCCGCCTACGAACAACAGCAGGAGGAAATCGCCAAACTCGAGGATTTCGTACGTCGCTTTCGTTACAACGCGAGCAAAGCGACGCTCGCTCAGAGCCGCGTCAAGCAGCTGGACAAGATAGTTCCTATCGAAATACCCGAATCGATGAAACCAATTCATTTCCGGTTTCCCGCACCGCCGCATTCCGGGCGTCAAGTGATCACCGTGCGCGGCCTCTCGAAGGGCTACCCTTCGGGAGCGAGTCTACGCTCAGTTCTGCGGAACGTCGACCTGGACATCGAGCGCGGCGAGAAGCTCGTCCTCGTTGGACCTAACGGGGCCGGAAAATCTACGTTGATGAGGATTCTCGCAGGAATCGACGACAGTTTCGACGGGGAAATCTCGTACGGTTCGGGCGTTGTCTCCGCCTACTTCGCCGAGGACGTATCCGACGGACTCGACGGCGGCACTACCGTCATCGAAGAACTTGAAAACAGTGCGCCAACTGCGCTTTTTCCAGCTCTGCGTGGCATGCTCGGTGCGTTCCTGTTCCGCGGGGATGAAATCTACAAGCAGATCGGCGTGCTGAGCGGAGGCGAGCGAAGCCGCGTCGCACTTCTGAAGATGCTGCTCAAGCCGGCCAATCTCCTGGTCCTCGATGAGCCGACCAATCACCTTGATATGCAGTCGAAAGATGTTCTGCTCGATGCGCTCCTTCAGTTTACGGGAACCGTAATCTTCGTCTCGCATGACCGCTATTTTATCGATCGCCTTGCAAACCGGGTTGTCGAGCTTACGCCCGACGCGGAGGAGTTCGCTCCTTCGCGCATGAGAGTCTATCCGGGCAGTTATGAGTACTACCTCTACCGCAGCGCGCAGGCACAACCGGAGGCGACCTCTGCCGACCGAGTGGAAAAAGCCGGTCCGGTGCCAACTCAGCCGAACGGGATGAGCGCGATAAAACAGGACTTCGAAGAAGAGAAACGCCGAAAGAGCCAGCTCCGAAAACTGCGGCGTGAGGAAGAAGAGATCATGGCCGCGCTTGAGGCCGTCGAGGCCGAACAGTCGGC
>DATKUF010000011.1:0-2057 GCA_035530755.1 Spirochaetia bacterium
ACACTGATATAACGACTGAGATTGTCCGCTTCCTGCCGGACTACTTCAAAGAGACCGGACTGAAAACTGCGCTCTGTATGTTCGGCGTCGGAGACCACGGAGGCGGTCCGACCATGCGCGACATCGAACGGTTGACGGACATGGGGCAGTGGCCGCTTTTTCCAACGATAACGTTCTCAGGCGTGGGTGCATTCTTCGAGCGCATTGTTGCGGCGGCACCGGCGCTTCCTGAGATCCGGACCGAACGGAACTCGATATTCACCGGCTGCTACACGTCGCAATCCCGAATCAAGATGGCTAACCGTCGCGCGCAGCAGCTTCTCGGCGAGGCCGAAATGTTCCAGGCTTTCGCCGCGGGAAACGACGGTGAGACTGCACCCGGCGTGCAGCAGAACCTGCAGGAAGGTTGGGTAAACACCCTGTTTGCTCACTTCCACGACATTCTCCCCGGTTCGGGTATTCAGCTGACTCGCGAGCACGCGCTCGGACGCTTTCAGGACACCGCTGCCGCCTCCATTTCAGCGATCTCATCGGCGCTCACACGGCTTGTCCAGCCCCGAAGCAAGGCTGCCGGAGAGCTTCCTGCCGCGCACCATCCCGCACGGTCACGCGAGGCGCTCTGGTACGATGCGGATACCTCGCACGGGGCGGGTGTTGGTTTCGACGCCGAGCGGTTCCGTCTGCCCCTCGTCGGACGTGGCGACGGGGATCGTCGAACCTACCGGCTGTTCAATTCACTGCAGTGGGACCGGGAGTTGGTGGCCGAGCTCGTTGTCTGGGACTGGAACGGTCGGCCTGAAGAGCTTGTCTGCACGACTTCTGCGGGCGCACCGGTTCCGAGCCAGGTGATCGAGGTCGGGAAGGATCAGTACTGGGGACACCGGTTTGTGCGGCTTGCGGTGCGCGTGAAGGCTCCCGGATTCGGCTCGGTGACAGTCGTTGTCGACCGGCAGTCGCAGGCGCAGAGAGCAGCCGTGCCCGACAACACATTCCATCCGATCGGCGTCGCAAATCAGCTTGTGGAAGGATGGCCTGATCCGGTACTCGAGAACGACAGAGTTCGCATCGAGTTCGACATGCTGACCATGATGATCAAGTCCTTCCGCTTGAAGGGGAGCGGCGTCGAGGCTGTGCCGGCGAACTCGCACGCGGGTGTCTTCCGGCTCATCGACGAGGATGAACGCGGAATGACCGCCTGGATAGTCGGCCGGTACCACGGAATAACCGAGCTCGTGCGTGATGTCCGAATTACCGGGTATCACATCGGGGATGACGCGCTGAAACAGTGGATTGACTACGAGCTGCCGATCGTCCGCGACGGGCAACAATCGGCGGCACAGTGTGGCGGAACTTCGAGCCTGAAGGTGCGGGTATCGCTGCTTCAGGGCACGACCCGACTCTCCTATGAGGTGACCTGCGACTGGCTTGAAACGGGCGTGAAGGGAGCAACGATCCCGCAGCTTGCGTTTGCCCTGCCCGCGGACTCTGCAAACGGAGTCCTCCGCTGCGACATACCGTTTGGAACCATAGATCGAGCAGCGCGTGATCAGGATGCGCCGGGCGTGACGTTCGGAGCCTTTGTGCCGGCGGACGCAGCTTCACCTGTTATCCAGATATCGACCGACAGCAAGCAGGGTTTCCGGCTTTCATCGGATGGACTCTCGGTGACGCTGCTGCGCAGCAGCATCGACCCGGATCCCTATCCTGAGCTCGGACGGCACCAGTTCAGTTTCGCGGTGAGTGCCCTCGACGGCGCGGCGAAGGATCCTGCGCGATCGGTACGGGAAGCTATGGAGGTGAATTACCACCTGCACCAACGTTCGGCACCGGAGGCGCAATCCGCCAAAAATGACAGCACCTCCTACCTTCGGGTGGAGGCCGCAGACGGGATAATCGTGGCTGCCGTAAAGCAACCTGAACCGGAAACCTGGGCCGGTCAGCCGGCGGGCGGCAGCGACAACCTGGTCGTTCGCGTGCATGAAGTGGCCGGTCGAACCGGCGAGTTTTCGCTCTCACGGCCCGGTTCCAAAGTGACGCGCGCAACGCTTCTTGACTTG
>DATKUF010000012.1:0-4982 GCA_035530755.1 Spirochaetia bacterium
ATGCTCAGGAGATGCAGAACGGGTCGCAAGGCACGAATTGCAATCCATGCCACCGCAATAGTGTTTCTCTCCCTCCTTGCCGGATGTAGCCTCAACGACAACTTCTCCGCATATCGAAGCGTAAATCTCATCTCATCGCAGAACTTCAGCGTTTCAGGTAGCTGGACGCTTGATGACACGACAGGCACCTACATGGGATTATCCGCTGTCCCGGCAGCGAGCGCGGGGAGTCTGACCGGCCTTCCGACGGCGGACCAGAACTCGATCTACCGCCTCGAGATCAAGAACCTGATGCCCGACGGTGACTTCTCGCCGGACAGCGCCGGAACAACCCCGGCAAATTGGAGCGCTCAGGGCACCAACAGCTCAAGCGCAACAGTTTCGGTCACGAACGCTGGAATAAACGGCAACTCGCTCGCAATCTCGATCGGTAACAGCACCGACTGCAGGGTTTCCTACGCACTCTCCGCGGCAACGGCACTGGTGGCCGGACCAATCGTCACAAATGCGACATATCGACTGCAATATGACTTCGAAGTGACGGGGAGCTCAACCCTTCCATCCTCCTACGACAACGGCACTACAGCGTCGATATTCTGGCCAACCCGTACAAGCGGAAGCGGCGTGCAGTACTTTCCTCTCACCACTTCTTCCACGCCGGAAATAAGCGGTATATCGGCACCAAGCTACCTCAGCTTTGGAAACCTCCCGGGCGCGGCGGGCGAAACCCCGAGCATTTTGCTTGATAACATCCGCATTGTCAGAACGGACATCCCGCTCGAACTGCGTCTGAACGTACCATACCACGACTCGACCGGAGCGCGGCCGGACCTTATCAGCGGTGACTACCAGTTCACGATCTATGTAAAGATGGACCCGACGAACACGCTCACCGGCACGAGTCCGCAGGCGAACCGGTTCCCGGCAACTGCGGTAAGCATTGGCGTAAACCACGCAGAAAACGGTACGATCTCGAATAACGGGGCACCTTCGGTCCACTACTCAACGGGAACTGACGCAGTCAACAACTGGAACACGTGGACGCCAATAACCTGCGATGCAGGCGTCATTCAGATATCACCCCCCGCGCATCCGAGCGACTCAGTGCTCCAGCTCTATGTCTCTCCCACGGATCTGGTGAACGTTCTCAATGGGCCAACCGCGGGAAGCATCCTTGTCGCCGGTCCGCAACTACAGATGGTGAATCCGTAACTCATCGGTATCATCGCACAATCAGCACCTTCCGGTACTCGTCGATTCCCGGAGCAACTACTCGAATGAAGTAGATGCCGCGTGCCACCGCGCGTCCACCGAAATCGGTACCGTTCCAGGAGAGCATGTAACTCCCGGGTGCCTGAGGCCCGCGCTGCAGAATGTTCACGACGGAACCGTCAAGCGTGAAGACCGTGACCGTCACCATTCCACCGGTGGGGATTGAATAGGTCAATATTGTTTTGTCACCCTTGTCGGGGTTCACGATATTGCCGAGGATAGTCACGTTTGCCCTCTGCTCGATCGGTGCCTGCAGACTGAAGCTCCAGGGTACGAGGGTGCGCGGATCGCTGCTATTGCTCAGTCGGGCAGCGTACAGGTTGCCGACCCTGAGCAGGAACTGAATACTCACGCCGTTTGAGAACAGCGAATCATTGCCGGGAATAAGGAAATCCGCTGTCGCACCGCTCACCTGGTAGGGGCTGAGCTCCCGTGCCTGTGAATCTGCGCTGGTATTCAGGCCGTCGAGAACTGTCGGCAACCAGAATCCGCTTGAGGTGAGCGCGGACGCTGCAGGATTCACATCGTAGTAGAGCCTCATCGGCAACGCGGTGAAGTTGGATGCGAGAATTGCCGACTGCAGGGTGATGTCACGGTCGAACAGTTTTCCGGTGCCGTCGAACGTGCGTAGCGCGCTGAAAAGTGTCCCGTTCGTCACATCCACGTGGACTCCGTCAGATGCCCAGACGGGCGTTGCAACGCCGAGTCCGATGTCGGTAACCGGTCGCGTCGAGGTCAGCATCGCGTTGCCAACCGCATCATAGACGCTCGAGGAGGTGGCTGCACCGATTGTGGCACTCAACTCCTCATTTGCCGTGAACGGGCGGGAAAGATCAAGAAATGCGCTATCTACGCCACCATTGGCATCGCGAGAGATGACCTGCATTCCGGTAATTGAAACCGGAGTTGCAGCACCGGTTATGGTGAAGCTTGCCGCAGTTATATCGGTCCGTGGAGAAATCGCATTGCCGAATACCGGCTCAGAGAACTGCACGTACATTTCGCTTGAAGTTGTGGCAGAGAGCGCGATTTGAATCTGCGGCGGCTGCCGTTCGATAACGCGCATATCAATAGGAGTTGGTGTCGGTTGCACGAGGTTGCCCGCCTGATCGGTCAGGTACGCCTTTGTATAGTCATAACTTACGTAAAGCGACTCGGTCGGGCCCCATGTGTTCACCGCTGACGTTGCGTTCACGTTCAGACCGAAGTAGGGATCGTCCTGAACGTTGATACTTGAACCACCAAACTGAGTGTTACTGACGATGGTAGTGAAACCAAGATTCGCCGCGTTCGTTGCCGCCGATCCAACGACGCCGATGCTGAAAGCCGAGATGGTGGTATCAGTTCCGGTGTAATCTGAGGTGCTTTCCCGAATACCATCCTGCGGATTGACGTCCGGATGGTAGCTGGGATTGGCAAGCGGGTCCCACACATTGGTTTGCGTCGCGGCATTGTCGCGTATGAAGAACTGCAGGCCATCGAGCAGGCCATTCGCGGTGGAAAAGTGAGAGATAATCTCGTAGTAGTCATAGGTTGACGCACTCTTGTAGACCGAGAACTGCGGCGCGTTTACGTCCCACCCGGAGTCGGCAACCGACGCGCCGTTAATCACGTAAGCTGCCTGCTGGCTGTTCTGCATGACGGTGAAACCCGCAGCGGTGGTACTCTGCACCGTGAAACCGGCCTTGATGAGCGTGGGCTCGGGAGTAGAGCCGGTAACCGGCGATATCAGTGAGTTCACCGGGTTACCGCTTGCGTCGGTCAGGTTGGCGTTTGCGCTCACCGATACAGTTGATGCGAGTGCCGGATCAGGAACATCGTAGTGCCACCCGGGCCAATGGTTCGCGCTCGCGAGGTAACCCGAGAGATAGATATCAACTGTGTACGCATTGGTGCGATAAAGAGCGTCAGTGCTGGGGTTCCCATCACGCGAACCACGTACGATTGGCCCCTGGTTCGGATCGGTTCCACCCGGTGTAAACTGGAAAAAGCCTGCCACGTTTACTGCACCACCCGCTGTGCCAGACGGGGTCGAGATATAGCCGCCCCACTGACTGCCGGTGGAAAAGGACGTTTCGCTCCGGACATTCGTCGAGCCAACCGCGAGACCGCCCACAGTAACCGGCTCCGAGTAGTGCAGCGTAAAGAAATTGTGAGAATCGTAGTTCGTCGTCGCAGGCTCGTTGTGCACGGCGCGACCGACATCGACCTGATAGAGTACCGGACCGGTGCCATCGGCAGTTGCTGTGTAGATGCCGAACGAGTTTTTGCCGTAATTCACTCCCGTAGTCGAACCGCCCGCGCTGTAGAGCACTCCCTTCAGCATCGTCAGGTTCGGTACCGTTGTCTGCGTGACGCCCACGTCGTTTGTGCTCGGGGAAGCTGTTGCACCGGTGCCGACAGAATCCGTGTTCCAGGTCGCGTTCGTGGTTTCGAAGTAGACCGTCAACAGGTGGTCCTGAGTGCCGACCGGCGTGTTCGTAGCCGGGCTCGTGTAGGCCGAGAACGCTGCCGTGAACGGTGTTGCGCCTCCGTTCACGGTCAGCTGACTGATGGCGTTCGTGATTTCTCCGGAACTATTCTCAACCGGCTCATTGAAGTTTACCTGTATTACGTTGTCCCACACGGTTTTCGCGGACGCAATCGAAAGCGCACTGAAGTTCCAGCCAGCCTGGGTTTGCGCACCGGTGGAGACGTTCCAGGTGTAGAGCGCATTGTTGCCTCCGTCGGTAACGTTGTTGTTCGTCTGACTCACGCTCGGGGAGGCTGCGGCGATATTGCCGGAACCGGCGCTCACCGTCGAGTAGCTCACCACCGCGTTCAGAGCAACGGCGTAGCCTGTTCCCCACTGATTCGCCGTCGCCGACGATGAGGTATTGAACACAGGATCAAGACCGGCGGATGTCGGAACCGTAAGGTTCCAGGCTGCGGTTCCCGTGAGGTCTGCGCCGTTGTCGTAGAAGTTGCCACCGACACTGATCGTAGACCCGTTGAGGGGAGAGAATGCTGCAGAGGGCGTGGTGCCGAAGACTCCGGTTGAGGCTGTGTAACCGCCTCCACCCGGAAAATAGGAAAGAGAGGCTGCCGGGAAGTAGGAGTATCTATTATTTGCGCCGGACCAATCAGGATCAGTCGGACTGTAGACATGTCCGGTCGCGTCTCCGAATACGGCGAAATCGGATGTTGTCGTAACGGTCCTCGTGTTCAGGTTCATTGTCCCGCGGTAGAAGATAAAATCCTTCGCGGTAAGATCCGACAGCAGCGTGATGGTGACGCCCGGCGAATCGATGAAGAGATCAGTATTTGGGAACGATATCAATCCTGTCGCAGGTCCCGCCGCCCAGTTCGCATTCGATCCGACAACGACGCGAACCCCCTGGCCGGTCGCGCTCCACGTCTGATCGCCACCGCTGCGATAGTCTGCGCCGTTCAGCGTAATCGCACCGGAGGAGGTTACCGATACAGTTCCCGACACGCCTGCAGCCGTTGAGGTCCCGATTCCCGCGAAGTTGGCCGAGCCTGAGTCGGTCAACGACAGCGAAGCGAGAGCCGTTCCGCTGCCAATTCGCCCACTCACCGTCACCGGTCCGGATGCCCCCGCATTCAATCCGAGCGTCTTGCCCCCATCGATCGTACTGCTGAAGTCGATCAGGTCACTTGCCGCGGTTCCCGCCGTGGTTACTACCGTGTTCGCTCCCAGCGTCACCGGT
>DATKUF010000013.1:0-12134 GCA_035530755.1 Spirochaetia bacterium
ACCGTGCTCCGGTTGATCGGCGTTTTCCCGCCATCGGCGGAAAAAAGGTAGCCATCACCGTTGATATCCTTCAGCCTGTGCAATCTCTGGCTGACCAACTTCGGAATTGTAACGTACCGAGTGTCGTGTGTTTTCGTGTCGGTGTACTCGCCCAGCGCGTTGAACTGTTTGCCGACCTCGATATAGTCTTCGAATACAAACCGTCCCCGCACCCCCAGAACCTCACCGATTCGCAGCCCCGTTGTCGCGCTCAGCATGTTCGCCACGTAATGCAGCTCGCCTTTCCAAAGCCGCGGGCCATCCTCCACGTCAAACAGCCGTCTGACCTCCTCGGGTCTCAGAATTTCAATCGTCTTTTTAGCGACGGTCGTCGGCTCCACGGTGTCGCACGGATTACGCTGGATCAGCCCCTTCTTGACCGCCTGATTCAGCATGGTTCTCAAGATCGCCATCATGCGATTCACGGTCAGCCCCGAAAACCCTCGTTCCACGTACGTAACCATCCACGCATCAATGTCATAGCTGGTGATGCTGTCCAGTCGTTTTTTTCCAAAGGCCGGCAATATGTTGCGCTCCAGGATCCCCTTCCCAAGCTGCGCGTACGTACCGGTGATCTTCCGTCGTGCCTGCCTGCTTTTCAGGTACTCGCACGTCTTCAAGTCCCACCAACCCTCGGCGTACTCGGCCATTGTGAGGACTTGTTTCTCCCGTAATCCGAGAGTACCCTCACGATACAGCTTCATGCAGTAGATCCGCGCGTCTCGTGCGCGCACCGCCCCGGTAGACCTCCCGGGCGTCCGATGGCCTTCCTCGTCATAGGTCTGGTAGTAGTAAATCCGCTTGCCCGACTTCATCGTCCGCGGATACACACAGAATGGCTCTCGATACCGCATACAGGCTCCTTCACAAGGGTTCTGCCGACACAACGGCTCGCACCCCTGTTTTGGGTGGAATGGTGAGAAGAGAGCGTCGCCTGTAACTGATTATGGAACGAGGAATTACGCGGCGGTATCCCCACTTATGGGGATATTCCACGCAATATGCGGTCAATTAGTTTGATCGGGAGATCCGTAAGGACCTGCACGAACACACCCGCGACACGGTGTGCATGAGAAGACACCTAGCGCCCTGGCGCTGCATATCTCCAGGACGATTGGGCGGATCCCGGAATACCTTCCTGCATATGCACTTGCTTGATGTTTGGATGCACGGTTCGTCACACGCTCCAGAGGTTGCTTTTTGACGAAAACGCTCGTAATTTCTATTTGTGCGTCCAAACACTAACCCAGCAGAAGTCTCCGGAAAGTGGGTCGATTGGTCATAGAAAACCACCCATCACGGAGGAAAAGGAGCCGAGCCTTGGTACATGAGTTTGAAGCCGTCATAGTTGGCGGTGGCGGCGCGGGTTTGTACGCGGCCCTCGAGGCGAGTAAGACCGCAAGAACGGCGGTGGTTTCCAAACTGTATCCCATGCGTAGTCACACGGGTGCAGCGCAGGGCGGGATCGGCGCTGCTCTCGGCAACGTCGAACCCGACAGTCCAGAGTGGCACGCTTTTGACACGGTGAAGGGTGGGGACTATCTGGTCGACCAGGGGGCGGCCAAGATCCTGGCCGAGGAAGCCGTGCACGCAGTCTACGATCTGGAAAACCGCGGGCTCCCGTTCAGTCGCACCCCCGATGGTAAGATAGACCAGCGGAGATTCGGCGGGCATACCCGAAACTTTGGTGAGGCGGCGGTGCGGCGATCCTGTTATGCGGCCGACCGAACGGGTCACATGATTCTGCAAACGCTGTACCAGCAGTGCATAAAGAATGATGTGGCCTTTTTTGATGAGTTCCAGGTCATCGACGTGATCATGAACGGCACGCAGGTGGGCGGAGTCGTTGCGTTCGAGCTGGCGACCGGCGAGATTCACCTTTTCAAGGCGAAAGCGGTGTTGTTCGCAACGGGCGGCTTCGGGCGGATGTTCAAGATTACGTCGAACGCGCTTGCAAATACCGGGGACGGACCCGCATTAGTTGCGCGGGCGGGGATACCGCTCGAGGACATGGAGTTCTTTCAATTTCACCCCACGGGAATTCGCGGCTTCGGTATCCTGCTCACCGAAGGAGTCCGCGGCGAAGGCGGGATTCTGCGGAACAACAGGGGCGAACGGTTCATGGAGCGTTATGCCCCGACATTGCTGGACCTCGCGCCGCGCGACATGGTGTCCCGGGCTATCATGACTGAGATCGCCGAGGGGCGAGGCATGCGAGGCGATCGTAAGATCGATGACTACGTTGTGCTCGATGCAACCCATCTCGGTCGAGAGACTATCGAGAAGAAGATCCCTGATATTGCCGATTTCTGTCGGACCTACCTCGGGATTGATCCGGCCGAAAAGCCGATGCCAACACAGCCGACCGCTCACTACGCGATGGGCGGGATTCCGACCGACATTCACGGTCAGGTCACTACCGGGAAAGTTACCTACCAGGGTCTCTATGCGGCGGGTGAGTGTGCGTGCGTTTCAGTGCACGGAGCGAACAGACTTGGTACAAACAGCCTGGTCGATCTCATTGTTTTCGGAAGGCGCGCGGGCCGTCACATCGCGGACTACGTCAAGAACGTCGACATGCCGAAAGTGCCGAGTGACGCAATGGACAAGTCGGAAGAGCTGGTACGAAAGCTGAAGGAACGTCGCGGTGCAGGTAAACGTCCCGATCACTTTTATCATGAGATGCAGACTACGATGATGACCAACGTCGGGGTGTACCGGAACGCCGAAAAGATGGAACACGCGGTCAAGGATATTACGCATTTGCGTGAGGAATACCGGGAGATTGGTGTGGCGGATGACACCAGGAGCTTCAACAATGAGGTTCTGCACATTGTGGAGCTCGGGAATCTGCTCGACCTCTCGCTCGTAACCGCGGCCTCAGCGCTCAATCGCTCTGAAAGCCGAGGCGCGCACTCTCGGGAGGATTTTCCGAACCGCGATGACCAGAACTGGCTCAAGCACACTCTAGCCACGCTGAAGGGTGATCACATTTCGGTCGAATACAAGTCGGTCGATACGAGCATCTGGACGCCGAAGCCCCGTACCTACTGAGAAGGAGCCATCATGAACGTTGTATTCGAAATTCTTCGCAAGAATCCTGACGACAGCGGCAAGCCGAGCTTTCAGACTTACACGCTTGACCTCGAACCGACCGATCGCGTTCTCGACGGATTGATGTTTATCAACAGGAACATTGACGGCAGTCTCTCGTTTCGCCGAAGCTGCGCCCACGGCGTTTGCGGGTCCGACGCAATGAGGATAAACGGTCGAGAGGGGCTGGCGTGCAAGACGTTGATCAAGGATGTTGTCGGCGGTGTCCGATTTGAGAAAAAGCAGGGCGAAAAAGCGGCCAAGGTCGAAACCGCAGCTTCGAAGCCGCCGGTTGTCCGACTCGAACCGCTCGATCATCAGCCGGTGCAGCGGGATCTGATGGTCGATCAGACCAGGTTCTTCAGCAAGTTCCGAAGCGTGAAACCCTATCTCATCCCCAAAGCCGATCCTCCTGGAGGGCGCGAGTTCTTCCAATCGCAGGAAGATCGTGAGCTTTTTGATGATGCCACCAAATGCATCAACTGCGGCGCCTGCTATTCTGCGTGCCCGGTGCTTGACTCGAATCCCGATTTTCTCGGCCCGGCTGCCATAGTTCAGGCGGCTCGGTTCGTAAGTGATTCACGTGACAAAGGCCTGGAGGCCAGGATTGACATCCTTGACTCTCCGAACGGCGTCTGGCCCTGCGAAAATCATTTCGAGTGCACGCAGGTTTGTCCGCGGGGCATTAAGGTGACCAAGCTTATTAACCTTACCAAGCGCCAGATCAAGAAGTACCGGGAAGAAAGAGGCGAACAGACCGCTGAGCCGCCGTCCAGATCTTAGCACAGTCAGGCAAATACGGACCCTCGTGCTGCCTCCGGCATCCGTGCCGCGAAGGTGAATAGTCTAATGGTTGGAGGAAGTGATGAATATCCACGAATACCAGGGTAAGGAGCTGTTCAGACAGTACGGTATCCCGGTGATGGAACAGAGCGTGGTGACTCGGGCGGAAGAGGCAGGGCCGGCGGCGGAGAAACTCGGCGGCAAGGTGGTGGTGAAAGCCCAGGTGCTTGTCGGCGGGAGGGGGAAAGCGGGTGGCGTTAAGCTTGCTGCGAACGGAGCCGAGGCCGTTGAGAAGGCGAGATCGATTCTGGGTATGAAGATCAAAGGGATCACTGTAGAAAAGGTGATGATCACGCCCGCGAGCGTGATTGATCGCGAGTACTACCTTGGCCTTACAGTCGAGCGAACATCGAAATCGGTGATTCTGATGGCGAGCAAAGCGGGTGGGGTTGATATCGAAGATCTGGCGGTGAACAGACCGGACGAAATATTGAAACTTCCGATCAACGTCGCGGACGGCATCGATTCGGGAAAGCTCCACGGGTTGGTTTCAACGGTGTTCGACTCAGAACCTCTGGTGAAACAGGCCGAAGAGACCATTCGAAAGCTCTACAAACTTTTTGTCGAAAAGGATTGCTCCCTGGTGGAGATAAATCCCTACGCGCTCGTGAGTCGCGACAAGCTTGTTGCCCTGGATGCGAAGGTCAATTTCGACGACAACGCGCTTTATCGGCACAAAGACATCGAGGCCATGCGTAACCCCGAAGAATACAGCGCCGACGAAATTGCAGCTCGCGAGGCGTCGCTCAGTTTCGTGAGCATGGACGGCGACATCGGCTGCATAGTGAACGGCGCGGGCCTCGCGATGGCTACCATGGATATCATAAAACTATTCGGTGGAAACCCGGCGAACTTTCTCGATGTCGGGGGCAGCTCGAACCCCGAGAAAGTTCTCAACGCGCTTCGAATCATTTTGAGTAACAAGAAAGTGAAGGCGATTCTCATCAACATTTTCGGCGGCATTACCCGCTGTGATGACATCGCGAGGGGTATCCTCATGGCCCGGGATCAGATTGAAATCAATGTTCCGATGGTGATTCGCCTTATCGGCACCAACGAAGAGGAGGGGAGGCGGATGCTTCGCGAAGCAGGGCTCGCTGCAGAAGAACGGCTCACCGACGCGGTGAAGAAAGTAGTGTCTTACCGGTAGGGGGAGCAATATGAGTATACTGATCAACGAAAAAACCAGAGTGCTCGTGCAGGGAATTACCGGACGCGACGGGTCGTTTCATGCGCGTACCATGAAGGCCGACGGCACGAAAATCGTGGGGGGCGTTACCCCCGGCAAGGGCGGTCAGGATGTCGAGGGGATGCCGGTGTATAACTCCGTCACCGAGGCGCTTGATCACACGCCGGTGGATGCAACCGTCATTTTTGTTCCCGCACCTTTTGCGGCGGGAGCGATCAAAGAGGCGGCGGATGCGGGGATTCAACTTATCATCTGCATTACCGAGGGCGTTCCGGTGGTGGACATGCTGTCGATGTATCATTACGTAAAACGGAAGGGCGTCAAACTCATCGGCCCGAACTGTCCGGGTTTGATTTCGCCCGGTAAAAGCAAGATTGGCATCATGCCCGCCAGGATTCACAAGCAGGGAAACATCGGCGTGATTTCCCGCAGCGGTACCCTGACCTACGAAGTCGTGTACAATCTGACCTCAAGCGGTATGGGCCAATCGACCTGTGTCGGAATCGGCGGGGATCCGATAATCGGGAGTAGTTTCATCGACATGCTGGCGTTGTTCCAGGCGGACACGGAAACTTCGGGCGTTGTAGTAATCGGTGAAATTGGGGGCGAGGATGAGGAGGCGGCGGCGGCCTTCATAAAGACGAAGATGGACAAACCGGTCGTCTCTTTCATTTCCGGTCGCAGCGCGCCTCCGGGCAAGCGCATGGGGCATGCCGGAGCGATCATCTCCGGTGGCAAAGGTACTCCGCAAGCGAAGATAAAGGCGTTCCAGGATGCTGGTGTGCCGGTCGCGGACCGGCCCGACGAGATTCCAGAGCTCATGAAGGATCGCCTTCGCGCCTGAGACTGTTATCCGGTGGATCGGCGAGGTTAGGTAGATGGAAGCAGGCATGATAGACATCTCGAATGCGGGATTCGTCGAAGATCTGTACGCACAGTGGAAGGCCGACGCGGCGATGGTCCCTCCGCAGTGGCAGGACTATTTTCGGGCTCTGGATCAGGCGGGCGCGAACGGGCGCACAGCCGGTGTTGCTGTGTCGCCGGTCCGCGCTTCGGCCGGAATCGAGGGTGATCCTCTCCGTCCGGGGAGCGTAAATGGTTCCGGCGGCCACACGGGTGAGGCCGCGGTTAAGGCGGCCACAAAACAGGGAATGGTAAATCGGCTTATCTGGGCGTATCGGGATGTCGGTTACATATATGCCGATCTCAATCCCCTGGGCAAGTACGAAACTCCTGACATGTACTACCTGCGGTATGCCATAGAGGAAGGGAACTACGAGCGGCTCAACCTGGAGGATTTTGGCCTCGGTGAAGCCGATCTCGATTCGGAATTCGATTGCGGACCCTATCTCAAACCGTCGCCTGCTCCGCTGCGGGAAATAATCCGGATGCTTCGCGAGACCTATTGCTCGACCATGGCGGTTGAGTTTGCCCATATCCAGACTCGGCCCATGCGGCGCTGGCTTCTCGCGAAGATCGAGACGCCGGCCGAGCGGCGAGTCTGGCCAGGCGATCAGAAGATGCGGTTCCAGAAGGATCTCATCAAGGCCGAGGAGTTCGAACGCTTTGTGCAGGCGAATTTCGTCGGGCAGAAACGTTTTTCGCTCGAAGGCGGCGATGCGCTCATCCCGGGCCTTCACTACCTCATCATGACCGCCGCCAAGCATGGTCTGCAGGAGATTGTGCTCGGGATGGCGCATCGAGGGCGTCTGAACGTCTTTACGAACGCGCTTCGCAAGCCCGCGCGCGAAACATTTGCGAAGTTCGAGGACAGTTATCAACCTCACACCTACGGCGGCAGCGGTGACGTCAAGTATCACCTCGGTCACAGTTTCGATTTCGACGACAAACAGGGCCACATCATTCACATCAGCCTCGTGGCAAACCCCAGCCACCTTGAGGCTGTGGACCCGGTTGTCGAAGGCAAAGCCCGCGGGATACAGCGCCGCCGGGGAGATAGAAACCGCAAGAAGGTTGTTCCGATTCTGATCCACGGCGACGCGGCATTTTCTGCGCAAGGGATCGTTTCGGAGGTGTTCAACCTCTCGCAGCTCAAGGGGTACAAGACAGGCGGCACGGTGCACATCATCGTCAACAATCAGATCGGATTCACTACCGCCAGCCGGGATTCACGTTCCACCTTCTATACCACCGATATCGCCAAGATGATGCCTATCCCCATTTTCCACGTCAACGGCGACCATCCGGAGGCAGTTGTTCGCGCGGTGGATCTGGCGCTCCGATTTCGGCACAAGTTCGGGTACGACGCCGTGGTCGACATCGTCTGTTACCGGCGGCTGGGCCACAACGAGGCAGACGAGCCGTCGTTTACCCACCCGATAATGTACGGGCTGATCAAGGATCATCCGAGCGCTGCCGCACTTTACGGGGAGGTTGTCGATCGCGATGGCAGTTTTCCGAAGGACGAGCAGGAGGCCTTCCGGAAAAAGTACCTGGACGTGCTGAGGGCGGAGCTGGAGATGGCGCGCCAGGGTTACAAACCCAATCTCGACGATGCATTCGAACAAGGCGAATGGAAAAACTACTCCCGTACCTACTCTTTCGATCCGGTGGACACCCGTGTCGACCGGACGAGGCTGGGGGAAATTGCGGCCAGGCTCGTGGAAGTACCGCCGGATTTCGCGCTCCATCCGAAGCTGAAACGCTTCGTTGCCGATCGCCAAAACCGCTTTGCCGAAGGGCAGGGGATCGACTGGTCGTTCGCCGAGTCGCTCAGTTTCGGCTCACTTCTTATGGAGGGTCACCCTATCAGATTGAGCGGCGAGGATTCCGGGCGAGGTACTTTCAGTCAGCGCCACGCGGTATGGTGGGATGTCGATTCCGCGACTCCGAAAATGCACACGCCTCTCCACAAAATCGGCGACAATCAAGCCTCGTTTTCCGTCTACGACAGCCCCTTGAGCGAGTTTTCTGTGCTTGGGTTTGACTACGGATACTCCCTTGCGCAACCGAACGTGCTCGTGATGTGGGAAGCCCAGTTTGGCGATTTCGTGAATGGCGCGCAGGTGCTGATCGACAACTTCATTGCAGCGGGTGAATCGAAGTGGTTCCGCTCGAGCGGACTGGTGATGCTCCTCCCCCACGGATTCGAAGGGCAGGGCGCGGAGCATTCCAGTGCCCATCTGGAGCGATTTCTCCAGCTGTCGGCCGAAGACAACTGGCAAATCGCATATCCCTCGACTCCCGCCCAGTACTTTCATCTGCTGCGCAAGCAGATGAAGCAGGCATTTCGTAAGCCGCTCATCGTTATGACGCCAAAAAGTCTGCTTCGGCTCAAACAGTGTGTATCTTCGGTAGACGAGCTTGCTGACGGAGAGTTCCAGTTTGTGATTGACGATCCGGGAAAGTACGACAGCGCAAAAACGATCCTGCTTTGCAGCGGAAAGGTTTACTATGACATTGCGCAGGAGCGTGAGAAACGGAAAGAGGAGTCGACGGCGATTATCCGAATCGAGCAGCTCTATCCATTTCCGGAGAAGGCGCTTCGAGAAGCGGTGTCCCACTTCAAGAAGGCGGAGGTCTTCAAGTGGGTTCAGGAAGAACCGCGAAACCGTGGTGCCTGGGGTTCGATCCGGCGCAAACTTACCGAGATCTTTGGCGTCGAGGACGTTTATTACGCAGGCCGCGCCGCGAGCGCGAGCCCGGCGACCGGGTCCCACAAGGAGCATCAGGAGCAACTCGCCGCGCTCCTTGGCGAGGCGTTTTCACACGATCACAAAGCCAACAGGAAGCAACAGACACACAAGGGGTAGATTATGGCGCAGGAAGTTACCGTACCGTCGGTGGGTGAATCGATCTCAAACGGTATCCTGGCAACCTGGTTGAAGCAGGATGGGGATCTTGTCGCTCAGGGCGAAGAGATCTTCGAGCTCGAGACCGACAAAGCGACGATGGCAGTGCCGTCGCCTGCAGCAGGGATCCTCCGAATAACGATTCCGGCGGAGACCGAGGTGTCGATCGGGCAGGTGGTCGCCCGGCTCGAGGAGGGCAAGGCCCCGGCTGCGGCGGGGAGCAGTGTGCGCGACGCGAATTCCGGCGCGGAGTCAAAAGCGAACGGGGCGAACGACGGAAAACGTGCAGCCGAACCAGTCGCCGTTGAAGGTCGAATCCTGGACGACCTCGCACCGGCAGTTCGCCGGCTGGTTTCCGAAAACCGACTGGATCCGGCGTCGATCAAGGGCACCGGAAAGGACGGCCGCATCACCAAAGAGGATGTCCTTTCTGCCATGCAGGCTGCCGCATCCCAGACCATCCCGACTCAGTCGTCCGTTCGCGGTACCGCAGATTCGGCGACTGCATCGCCGCCCGCCGGTGCGACCCGAAGCGCGAGTACGGCTGCGGCGGGCAAAGCGGGAGAGCGCCGCGTACCCATGACCAATTTCCGTAAGCGTATCGCCGAGAATCTCGTGAACGCAAAACAGGGGGCGGCTCACCTCACCACCTTCAATGAAGTGGATATGTCCGAGGTGATGGCGCTGCGGAAGAAATACCGCGACGAGTTCGAAAAAAAGCACGGCGTTCGGCTTGGTTTCATGTCCTTTTTCATAAAGGCGAGCGAGCTGGCGTTGTCCGACTTTCCGGAGGCGAACGCCTTTATCGACGGAACGGACATCGTTTACCACGATTACTGCAATATCGGTGTCGCGGTCTCTACCGAGCGCGGCCTGATAACTCCGGTCATCCGCAACGTCGAGAGCCTGGGGTTCGCGGACATCGAGCGCCAGATTATCTCCTTCGGTAAACGGGCGCAGGAAAAGCGGCTTTCCCCCGATGAGCTCATGGGCGGAACGTTCACCATCACCAACGGCGGTGTCTTTGGTTCAATGCTGTCGACCCCTATTCCCAATCCTCCGCAGAGCGCGATTCTGGGCATGCACTCGATCCAGGACCGACCGGTTGCCCTGGACGGTCAGGTGGTGATACGACCGATTATGTATGTGGCTCTTACCTACGATCACAGAATTCTCGATGGCCGTGAAGCGATAGGGTTCCTGAAGAAGGTTAAAACTCTCATTGAGGACCCGGCGCTGATGCTTCTGAATCTCTAACGGGCAACCGAAAGGAAATACGATTGGCGGATATTTCAAAGTTCGATCTCGTAATTATTGGTTCCGGCCCCGGCGGTTATGTTGCCGCCATTCGTGCGGCACAGCTTGGCATGAACGTGGCCATCGTGGAGCGATCGTTGCCGCTTGGCGGAACCTGTCTGAACATCGGCTGCATCCCGTCAAAAGCGCTGCTCGACTCGAGCGAGCTCTTCCAGAAGACGCGCGACGAGCTTGGCGCCCACGGGATATCCACCGGTAAGGTGACCCTGGATCTTGGAACCATGATGAAGCGAAAGGCAGCGGTTGTAGAGAAGCTCACGAGCGGAGTCTCCTCGCTCATGAAGCTGAACAAGATTCAGGTTTTCGAAGGTACAGGATCGGTAACGGCAACCGGCAGGGTCTCGGTGAAAGACTCGACGGGCGGAACGGTAGACCTTGCTGCCGGTCACATTATTCTTGCGACAGGGAGTGTACCGGTGGAACTTCCCTTTCTCAAGTACGATGGGAAGACGGTGGTAAGTTCCACCGAGGCCCTCGCTTTCGATAAGGTTCCGGAAACTCTCGCCATAGTCGGTGCCGGTGCAATCGGCCTTGAGCTCGGCAGCGTCTGGAACCGGCTTGGTTCGAAAGTGACTTTTGTGGAGCTCATGCCCTCGATTCTGCCCGGGTGGGACACACAGCTGTCGAAAACGCTCGTACGGGAGCTGAAGAAGCAGGGCATGGAGTTCCATCTTTCGGCCAGGGTCACCGGGTTTGAGAAACAGGCCAAGGGCAACGGTATTCTGCTGGCCGAGGGCGAAAAGGGCGAGAAAATCCAGGTGCCTGCGGAGAAAGTTCTGGTTGCGGTCGGCCGGCGTCCCTCGAGCGACGGGCTCGGCCTGGAAGCGCTGTCGATCCATCGCGACGATCGGAGCGGCAGGATCGTTGTGAACCAGCGCTATGAGACGTCGGTTCCGGGAATCTATGCAATCGGAGACCTCATTCATGGGCCGATGCTCGCGCACAAAGCCGAGGACGAAGGTATAGCGTCGGTAGAGCTCATTGCCGGAATCCACGGTCATGTGAACTACGGAGTGATTCCGGGCGTCGTCTACACCTGGCCGGAGGCCGCCACGGTCGGGCGCAGCGAAGAGTCCTTGAAGGCGGAAGGGATTCCCTACCGCAAGGGTTCCTTCCCATTCGGGATAAACGGTCGGGCTATTGCAATGGATGCCACGGCTGGTTTCGTCAAGATTCTGGCCCACGAACGTACCGACCGCATCCTTGGCGTTCACATTGTCGGCCCGTGGGCATCCGATCTGATATCCGAGGCGGTAATTGCCATGGAGTTTTCGGCAAGCGCCGAGGACCTGGCGAGGACGGTTCATGCGCATCCTACACTTAGCGAGGTCACGCGGGAAGCCGCTCTTGCTGTGGATGGGCGCGCAATTCATTCGAAATAGGGGAGTGACAGATGGCGAACACGGAGTACGCAAAAGGTCTGGAGGGTGTGATTGCCGCGGAGAGCAGAATCTGCAAGATCGACGGCGAGCATGGCCGACTCTACTACCTCGGATACTCGATCAACGAGCTGGCCGAGTCCTGCACGTTCGAGGAAGTGACCTACCTTCTACTCTACGGCGAGCTTCCGTCGCAGAGTGAGTTGGACGCTTTTTCGAAACGAATGCGAGCCGGCCGCGTGCTCGCCGATCCTGTCAAAGAGATGGTGAAAGCGTTTCCGCGCAATTCGCATCCCATGGAATTGCTGCAGTCTGCCATTTCCTATCTCAGCGGGTACGTGAAACATAAGATTGAGCACGATGCGTTCTGCAACTGCCGGGATACGCTGCATCAGATAGCGCAACTTCCCACGGTTATCGCCGCGTACTATCGAACGCAAAACGGAAAACCGATAGTCGAGC
>DATKUF010000014.1:0-4193 GCA_035530755.1 Spirochaetia bacterium
ATTCATTGCAGGATAAGTTGTCCGAAAGATCTGATGGGGCGGTTCCTTGAAGTGAACCGAAATTTCGGAAACGCGACGGGAAAGACGCTTCCCCGAACGGATGAAGATAGGAACGCCCGCCCAGCGCCAGGTGTCGAGGAACAGTTTCATGGCGACGAAGGTCTCGGTGCGCGACTCAGGATTGACCCCCTCTTCGCTGCGATATGCGGGTACCTCTTCGCCGTCGACATAGCCGGTACCGTACTGGGCCCGAACCGTATGCGTCTGGACCTGATTGTGCGTGATCGGTCTGAGCGATCGGATGATCTTTACCTTTTCACCTCGCACCGTGTCAGGTCCAAGATCATTCGGCGGTTCCATCGTCGTGAGGCTCAGGAGCTGGAAGACGTGGTTCTGGATCATGTCACGGATGGTGCCTGAGTGTTCGTAGTAGTTTGCCCGAGTGCCCACTCCGATCTTTTCTGCGACCGTTATCTGAATGTGGTCGATGTACCGGTTGTTCCAGATCGGTTCGAACATGCCGTTTCCGAATCGCAGAAGCATGATGTTCTGAACAGTCTCCTTGCCCAGATAGTGATCGATACGGAAGATCTGATCTTCCTTGAAGTGCGTCCCGAGTTGAGAGTTCAGCTCTCGCGCGGTTGCAAGGTCGCGGCCAAATGGCTTTTCTACGACGATTCTCGTGTAGCCGCCCTTCTCTTCGGAAAGACCGAGTGCGCCAAGATTGCTGATGATAGGTTCATACGAATCCGGGGGCGTGGAAAGGTAATAGAGACGATTCGGAAAACCTTCGCACTGCGAAGGTATCTTGCGATATCCCTCTTCGTCCTCGAAGGTCGATGAAATGTAGTCAAGTTGATCGAGAAAATGCTCTTTGACCGTTTTCTCTACCTCGCTGAAGCCTGAAAGCATCTTCTCGGCTTCCTGTCGAAACGATTCGCGGGTCCACGGTCTGCGTGCAAATCCCACTATCCGGAAGCGGCTTATCGAACCCTTCAGATAGAGTGAAAACAGCGCAGGGATGAGTTTATTCCGCGTGAGGTCTCCGGTTACACCAAAGATGAAGATGACGAACGGCGCCGCCTGTCGACCGGTTTCGAGTCCGGCCTGGAGTGGATTTGATCTCATACAGACAAGTATCGAAATTTGGGCGGGAAACGGCAACTGGCCGGGTGGCTTTGTTGACCCTGTGCGTCGCACACTCAGTCCCGTCCGCCGGCGATCTTGAATGACCGAACGCAGGCAGGTAATCTTGCGGTGTGAGAATTGAGCGGGTCATAAATCCATTTGCCGCGTCCGATACGCCGTCGATCTTTTTTCGTGAGGAAACGGTGTCGACAATGGTTGACGCGGAGGAGCTTGCGCGCGCCGGCCGGTTCGGCACCGTAGCCGTTGCCGGATATCAGTCCGGCGGTCGCGGCCGTCGAAGCGACCGCTCGTGGCTCTGTCCGCCAGGCCATGGACTGCTCTTTACGCTGGTGCTCGGGATTTCGTCTCATTCCGGTCGAAACCCGGCCTCGATCGATCCACTCGTCGTACGTCCGGAAACGCTGCCTCTGAGAGCCGGACTTGCGCTTGCCCGCGTGCTCGAGCAGGATTTCGGGCTTGCTCCGCAGATCAAGTGGCCGAACGATGTTTTGATCGACGGGAGAAAGTGCTCAGGAATCCTGTGTGAAATGCACACCGAGTACGCCCTGGTCGCAATGGGAGTGAATGTCGGCGCGCAGGCGGTGCCGCCTGAATCACATCAGCGCACTCCGGCGACAGCCCTTGCGCTCTGCCTCGAGACGGCTCCGGAGCACGAACTGCTGCTGTCGCAGATTCTCCGTGAACTTCTGCTTGTCACCGCCGATACCCAGTGGCGTTTCGAGATTGAGCGGCGCATGTATCATCGCGGATCAACCATAGAATTTCTTCCCGACGGCAACGCTGCTGTCGGTCGCAAACCGATATTCGGGACGCTGGTCGGAATCGATGAGGCGGGGCGCATAACCATTGAACATGCCGGCGGAGCCGCTCGCCGCTCGTATGCCAGTGGCGAGCTCATAATCTCCTGATCGACCGTGAGTCAGCCCGTTATCCAGGGACTCTGCAGCTGCCTTCGCACCGCGGGCGGAAGCTGAAACGCGGAAAGGAGCTCGGCAGGCGGTTGGTCAAGCTCTCTTCCTGCGGCGGGAACTACCAGGATCGTCAGGTGTTCGGCCATCCCTGACGGGTGTTCTTGTTCCTGAGTTGCGGTTCCCCCCGCGATGTACGCGGAAAAAAGGGCACCGCCTTTCCCCCGCTCGAGCCGGCACCTGATCGATCGGATTACCTTCAATCGCCCGTCGGCAAACGCGATGTTCACACCGGTCCCGCCCTGTTTCGCGCCGAGCGTGCAGCTGAAGACGCTGCCGAACATGACGATGTCCGGCTGGGAGTCGTTGCACTTTGCCCGTGATACGGTTCCGTCCGGATACCAGGTGGCCACTTCGATTTCCGGATTTTCGTCAGTTGAGCAAAGCAGCGGAAGCACGAACGGACGGTACTCAACCGGACCCACCGGTCCGGGAAGCTCAGGAAGGCGAATGAACGTGTCGAGGATGAGTGGCGCGCAGTCTTCGACAAAAGATGCGTGAACGCTCATCGAACCGGCAGCCTTCAATTCTTCGCCTGTTACCGAAAATGTCGAGACAATGCCGCGAACCGCGCGGCCGGCAACGGTGCTTTCAAAGGAAAACGCTCCATCGCAGCGATAGGCATGGCGCTGTCCGTCGGCGATGAAGAGCGCATGAGCGGGCTCGGCAAGTTGAAAAGAGTCCTGCCCGGCGAAAACGCCCGAAAATCTTCCGTCGATAAACGTGACATCAAAGCCCGGCCCTGAGAGCCGGGCCGAGCCGAACATACTCGCTATGACTTCGCGCTCCTGCGGAAACGGCCGTTCGGCTTCTGAGATTACGGAGCCTGTTCGATCCTGACGGATCGCTTCGAGGACGGAACGTATGCGCCGTTCGCCGCCACCCCGCGTTGCGCGCAACTCGCTCGCCGCGAGCTGTAACTTCGGATTCTTGAGGCCATCATCACTTCCGACCGATCGGCGCTCCCTCCCGCCTTCGACGGCCGCAGCCGGTGTTCCCTGAAGTGAGGCGAGCCGCACCGGTTGGGCTCCGGTCAGAACGACCGCGTCAGCGAGTGGGCCTGATATTGCGCTCAACGTCGGTCCTGCAGAGCCTTCCGAAGTGGCTCCGCTCTGGGGATCGTCGATGAGTAACACGAACGAAGACCGCGAGTGTCGGAGGAGCCGTGCGAACATCTTTGCCATACGGGAGTCATCGCGAGGTGTTGACCCTTCGCCGCTCGCTATCGGCATCACGCACGGCAGCAAAGTTTCGACGCTGCCGACCCGCAGCCGCATCAGGGCGATCCGCGCGACCGGTCGGCGAGATCGCGCTGCCTGGCCAAGCAACCGCTGGAGAGCGCGCAACTGATCGCGAGATCCTTCATCACGTGCGGACTCGACGGTGACTAGTCTGCGAGCGTGCTTGCGATAGCTCACGTCCGCGACATCGCGGAAATAGTCGGAGTCGCGTGGCATGAACCAGGGGAAGAAGTCCTGATCTTCAATGTTTGACAGGTCAGGGGAGAGATCGAGCAGACCGTTTCTCCATGGATTGGTGAAGGCCCATCCCACTTCTGCATCAATCTCCCCTTCGAGCAGTATCTGGTGGGGGACACCCGCGTATCCTGAGAGGAGGATCTCGTCATGACGTTTGCGGATACGGCTGAAAAGTGATTGTGCTCTATACGGGTCATCGAAGTTTCCGACTACACTTATCGACCATCCGAGGCCTTCGAGAGCGCCGGATGCCTCAACCTGTTGGACGGCTCTCTCGAGATGATCAGTCTGGATGATGACCGAAAACTGTGCGGAAGAGGAGCGACTCATCGTGCATTCTTCTATCACACTGAAGCAAATTGTTACAGTGCCACAGCCGAAGACACCTAATTTCGACGCTCCGGCGCTCCAAGTGAAAAAATCTATTGCTGTTTGAGCGAAACGTTTGTATCTTACCTGTAGCATTAATCGCAAATCGCGAGATAACTTCACGGCAAATCTAAGATTACACAAGAGAGGGAGTTGATATGGCCAAACAGCTCAAGTTCAACGAAGAGGCACGACGTGCGCTCTTAAGAGGAGTTGAGAAGATTTCGAA
>DATKUF010000015.1:0-4655 GCA_035530755.1 Spirochaetia bacterium
AGCTTGGTAAGCTCCGGATCGACTCTCCTGAGCACCTCCTCGGACTCTACCTCAACGATGTAGTCCATTCGGTTCTTTCCGGTGTAGACCAGGGCTACGTCAAAGGCATCAGCGATGAGCGTCGATGGTTTCATCGGCTCATCCTCTTCACGGGGGAACTGCATGGTGATCCAATCGTTTTCCCGTGACGCCTTCAGTACGCCGCTGCGCGTCTGGAAAATTGCAGTCGCGGAGGGAAGAAGGTAGGCCTGTTCCCACAGCACATGCGCGCTCGCGAGGGTTGCGTGGCCGCACAGGTCCACCTCCACCTCAGGAGTGAACCATCGAAGGTTGAAACCGTTGGTGATGGGGTAGAGAAAAGCCGTTTCAGCCAGATTCATTTCGGCAGCTATGTCCTGCATGAGAACTGCTTCGAGCGGCTCCGGGGTGATGCAGACGGCGGCCGGGTTTCCTGAGAAGGGCCGATCGGTGAACGAGTCAACCTGATAGATTGTCATGATGCCTCCGGGAGATAGTTGACCGCCACTATGACGGCGAGTGACATCGAACTACAAAAGCGGGTGTCTGTCCAGACCGGCAGGCCGGTCGGTGCGCTCAATCGAGCGGAATGCGCAAGGTCCATCTGGTCCCGGTCGAAATCGCCGGGGTTCCGGCTGTTGAAATGGAAGCCGGACCGTGTTCGAGCGACGCATGAAGTTGGGCCGCCAGCGCGTGAATGAGCTCCATCCCCAGAGTTTTGGCCGAACTCCGGGCGAAATCGTCGGGGAGCCCGCGTCCGTTGTCGATGACTTCCACGATCAGGAATCCGTCCTCTGCGTGAATCTTGAGCTGTATTACTTTTTCCGTGCGGCTCTGCTCCTCTCGATCGCTGAAAGCGTATTTCATGCAGTTTGAGACGAGCTCGTTCACGATCAGTCCGCATGGGATTGCCCGATCGATGTCGATCGAAACGTTCGCCGCCGCCATCCGAAGCTCCCGCGTGTCGGGCGCGAGTTTGAATGCATCAAAAGTGTGGCGCGCGACGGTGACGAGATAAGAGCCGACATTGATGCGAGAGAGATCGCTGGACCGATAGAGTACCTCATGAAGCAGCGCCATTGCCTGAATGCGAGTCTGGCTCTCTTTCAGCAAGGTCGCGGCATCGGAGATCGCGGGAGCGTCGGCGAGAGTCCCTCGCTGCAGGCTGATCAGACTGATAACCACCTGCAGATTGTTTTTAACGCGGTGGTGGACCTCCTGAACGAGGAGCTCCTTCTCATGTAGCGATTCTCGAAGCTGCCGCACGAGCTCTTCGCGCTCGGTGACGTCCTGAATTGTTCCGAGCACCCGGATTGGGGTTCCCGTCTCACTGCGCAAGAGCTTGGCACGGGAGAGCACCGTCCGTTCGTCCCCCGTGTCGGCGACTCGAATCCTGAATTGCACATTGTAGGATAGCCCGCGCCTAACGAGATCCTGCAGGGCGTTGTCGAGAATCGGACGATACTGAGGCAACGGCTGGTTCATGATCGCATCAATGGGTAGCTCGTTGGTTTCAGGATGGATCCCGTAAATCTGAAACGCCTGTTCCGATGCCCAGATCTTTCTGGTGACCAGATCGAACTCCCAGGTGCCCACCTGCGCCACCTCCTGTGCCTCACGGAGGCGGCGTTCCCCTGCGCGCAGCTCCTCGCGCGTATGGTAGTCTTCGGTGACGTCGCGGAAAACCATGATGACCCCATGGACCTCTCCGGAATTGTCCCGGATCGGCGCGCCGCTGTCGGCGATCTGCCGGAGGGCGCCGTCCTTCGCAGTGAGAACCGTGTGGTTTGCGAGTCCCACGGTCCGTCCCTCAGAGAGTACGCGCAACACCGGGTTGTCCGCCGGCATACCGGTGAGACTATTGTGGATCACGAATACGGAGTGAATCGGGCGCCCGAGCGCTTCCTCCCGCCGCCAGCCGGTAAGCCGCTCTGCGATGGGATTGATAGCGGTGATGCGAGCTTCCGTATCCGTAGTGATCACTCCGTCCCCGATGGAATGAAGCGTGACGGTGAGGACCTGATTCGCGAGGCGAAGGGCGCGGTTCATTCGGCGTCGCTGAAGGAAAAGCAGTGTCATGGTAGCCAGGAGCACTATCGTGACAGCGATGACCACGGTACCCGACCAGGCGATCGCGGGGTAACGGACAAAGACGCTCTCCGGGCGGCCGAGGACCGTCGTATCAGGCGGGAGCTCTCTCCGGGAAATGTGAAATCGCCGCATCACCGAGTAGTCGGCAACGTTCTGCGTTGGAACTCTCAGGAGCGGGGTGATGGACGATGGTTGTGTTCCGTCGAGAATCCGCACCGCCATCCCGGCGACGAGTGAACCCATCTCCTTTCCGCTATTCACGTTTCCGCCAAGGACACCCGTTCCCAGATAGAAATCGTGGATAACATAAAAGGGCACGGACGAGCGGCTCACAAGCTCGGGGAGCACAGTCGATACCGGGAGATAGGCACCTGAAGAGTCACGGAAGAAATCCTCATAAAGCACGGCGCTGTCCACGGGCAAATTCGTCACCTCCGACAGCAGATGCGTGAAGGTGAGGTCATGGTCATCGTCGAAGAATCGGAAACTCAGGCGACCGTCGAAGAGCCGCGCTACCACGCGAGCTGCAGCGAGGTTCTCGAGGCCGGTAGGTGTGTGGTCCGTCACGACGTAGACCGTCTTGAGTCCCGGTTGAACTTTGAGCATGAAGTTTATCGTTGCAGCCGCATCGGCGTGACCTGTGACACCAGTGATATTGTCTCGACCTTCGATCTGGCGCGGGTTGAAACTGCTCACGCCGGCGAAGACGACGGGGATCTTTCCGAAAATCGAGGCGCCGTAGGCAAGCATGAAGTTGTAGGCGTTATCGTCGGCTACCGCAACAAGGTCGACGTGAAGACTGGCGTACTTGTATCGGTAAAGATCCGCGAGTCGGCGAACGTAGCTTCCTTCGGGCCCGTCGTAGTAACGCTTTGTGTCCATGTACTCGACGGTGACCTCCGCAAAGGGAAGCGCTTCACGGATTGCGCTGCGGAATCCCGCGGTGAGCTCGTCGGTCCACGGATACCCGGCGTGGTATGAATTGACAAGAAGGATACGGGGTGAGTCGATCTGCTGGGCGTAAAGCCCCACGCCGGCCGACAGCAACAGGCAGGGCAAGATGGCCCGCGCTGCTCGGAGGTATGGATTCTTCCGGGCGCTGCAACTCTCTTGCGCCCGTTCATTTCCCAGATGGAGATGCAATAGTACCAAACTCCTACTTACATTAATAACTTTTATTGTGTCTATTATCGCTTTTATGTCAATCCCGGTAGGAGTCAGAGAAAAGAGGCTAAGTCGCGGAGATTTCGCGGTACTCCGCGGAGAGGACCACAATTCTGTCGTTCTGAAGCCTGAGAAATGCGTTTGCGCCGAGCCGAAAGTGTCGTTCGGAATCCGTGAACGCCACGCGCAATATCGACTCCGGGGCCAGTCCGCAGACCAGTGGTGCGTGGCCGGGCAGTATTCCGATCTGTCCATTGGAGGCCGTGACGTAGACTGCGTTCGCCGACGCAAGATCAATCTGTTCCAGCGGCGACACTATCGTGCAGTCAAGCATGTTGAAGCTTCTCGGCCCGTTCCCGCGCCTCATCGAGTGTACCGACCATGTAGAAAGCCTGTTCCGGAAGCTCGTCGGCCTCTCCCGCAACGATGGCCGCAAAGCCGCGTACCGTCTCCGAAAGCTCGACGTAGCGCCCCGGTATCCCCGTGAAGTTTTCCGCGACTGCAAAGGGTTGCGAGAGGAAGCGCTGGATTTTTCGTGCACGGTTCACCGTGAGCTCATCCTCTTTCGGCAGCTCGCTTATTCCAAGAATGGCCACAATGTCTTTGAGCTCGTTGTACCGCTGAAGTATTCGCTTGACCGCCTGCGCAGTCTCATAATGCTCTCGGCCGATTATCGTTGGATCGAGAATTCGAGAGGTCGAGAGAAGCGGATCAACCGCGGGATAGATGCCCATCGCCGAAATCTGACGCGACAGCACAGTGGTGGCGTCAAGATGCGTAAAGGTGATCGCAGCCGCCGGATCGGTGATGTCGTCCGCCGGAACATAGACCGCTTGAATCGACGTAATGTAACCGTTGGTCGTAGATACTATTCGTTCCTGAAGACGACCCATCTCGACAGCGAGCGTGGGCTGATATCCGACGGCGGAGGGCATGCGCCCGAGCAGCGTCGAGACTTCTGAACCTGCCTGCACGAAGCGGAAAACGTTGTCCATGAAGAACAGCACATCCTGGTGTTCCTCGTCGCGGAAGTATTCAGCCTGCGTCAGCGCGGTGAGCGGCGTGATAAGGCGCGCGCCCGGAAGCTCTCCCATCTGACCGAAGACCAGCGCGGTCTTTTCGATTACGCCTGACTCCTTCATTTCGAGCCACAGATCATTCCCTTCTCGCGTTCGCTCTCCGACGCCGGCGAAAACCGATATGCCTCCATATCGGGTCGCCATGTTGTGGATCAGCTCCATGATAATGACTGTCTTCCCGACGCCTGCCCCGCCGAACAGTCCGGTCTTGCCGCCTTTCACGTAGGGCGAGATCAGGTCGATCACCTTGATTCCCGTCTCGAACACCTGGTCCTGCGGATCGATGTCCTGGAAAAGCGGAGG
>DATKUF010000016.1:0-16529 GCA_035530755.1 Spirochaetia bacterium
AGCATTGAAAGAACGGTCGTCGATTCCGCCGGTGTCGGTCACCAGACCAGCGAGAAAACTGGCATTTGGATTTGCGGCCTTCTGGGTCGCCTGATTGCTCGAAGGCTGCTCTTTCGAACCTCCCGCAAACAGGCTTCCGACAGCGAGGATCGCGAGCAGCACGAATGCCACCGTAAATGTTCGTCTCATCAAGATATCCTCCATTTTGGAATTTCGAGTCGTTTTTTTGGAACGAGACGGTGACTCACATGGTAATACAGGCCAAGTACCCTGTCAAGAAAGTGCGGTTCTTCGCAGGATTTCATGGCCCGAAAGTCGTTCCTGCCGAAATTTCAACCTTTCGCCCCTGATCCGCGAGGGTCCGCGCGATGTACTCCTCGTCAAGACGGAGTTCCCTGGCGACCCTGCGCAGCTGATCGAGACTCAGGAGATTTTGTTCCAGATATAGATACAGCGCTGCTTTTTCCGCAATGCACGGAACGCGCAAGGCATTCATGTTGACCATCTCGTCCGCGTCACCGGTATCGATGTGTTTCCCGCTGAAGTGTCTGAAAAGGAGCGAGGCGTCCATGTTCGACTGCATGAGTGCGAGTTCATTCAAGAGCGGTTTCAAATCTCCCCGTGAAGCGTCTACCCCAAGTGGCTTCAGAATAAGGTAGGTGTACTCCTTTCCGGGAAGATAATGGTGTGCGTCGCAACGTGTGCAGTAACTCGGTTCGCGAGGATCCTTTTTTTCGCGGTCCCCTCCGATGATGATGAGCGGATCGAAGTAAAGCGCGGGGCATTCCAGACCATCGATGCGGTAGTAACGGTAGGTATAGAACGAATCTTTCATGCAGTCCGGGTGTTCGCAGTAGGCGGTGAGCGGAAAAACGTCGGTTGAAAGTTCGAGCAGAAGTCTCGCCGTCGAGTTGAAGATGTCCTTTCGAAAATTGAGGATCAATGTCGGAAAGATGAACACCAGACCGTTTCGTTCCGATTCCCGCAGAACCACGTAGGCAATTCGCTCGTCGTAGAACGATACTTCGTCGAGTATCCATGTTCCGAACTCGGGATGGCCGGCGATGAGAGCCTCCAGCTCGAAAGAGTCGCGGATTCGGGCGATAGCCGTCCCGCATCGCTCGTAGCCGCCGCGGTAAGCCAGGGCGTCTTCGGGGTAGTCGGGAAATCGTCCCGAGTCCAGACTCGAGCGGACAAAGAACACCTTCCGTCGGTCCGCGCTTCCGGAGCGCATCTTGCGGCCGAGTGATTCGGATTTTCGGAGTGCCACCTGCGAGTCCCGCCAGACCCGGGAAGAATATTCGGTTTTGCCCGATCCCATGGGGCCAATCACGAGTATTCTCCGTCCGCCGCGGGAGAAATCAAAATGACTTACGGCCGAATGGATTCGGAATTCGGGAAAGCCAAGACTCTTGAGGAAGCTCGTCATCTCGCCGCTTTGTGCAGAAATCGCCATCGAATTCGCCTCCATCAGTGGAGTGTAGTTATAGTCGACCCTCCGATCTGGATCAAGCCTGGCGGCGCTTCCTTGAACGCGAGGAGCTACGCCTTGACATACCTGAAACGATTGTCGACTTTATATCCATACCGTATCTGGAGTTATTTTGAATGTCCAAGGTCATTCTCGTCTCGAACAGACTTTCCGTTTCCGTTGGTCGGACGACAGAAGGGGATTTCTCCTTCACCCCGAGCGTGGGAGGTCTTGCGACCGGCCTGAGCTCGATGCATGGGGCCAGCGACAGCGTCTGGGTCGGATGGAGCGGACTCGCTTCGAACAGCCTCACCCCGGCGGAACACGCAACGCTGAAGGGAAGACTCCTGAAAGAGTTTCAGAGTATCACCGTAGAACTTTCCGACGACGAGCTCGACAGTTTCTATTTTGGATTCTGCAACAACATCATCTGGCCGCTGTTCCACTACTTCCCGACCTACGTCGAATACGACAACGAGCTATGGGAGTCCTATGTTCGTGTAAACAGAAAGTTCGCGGAGCGAGTCCTCGAAATTGCGGAGCCGGGTGACTTCATCTGGGTACACGACTACCAGCTCATGCTTCTGCCGGACATGCTGAAACAGAGCCTGCCGGAATCCACAATCGGATTCTTTCTCCACATCCCGTTTCCCTCTTTCGAGATCTTCCGTCTGCTGCCATGGCGGGAGAGCATTCTGGACGGTCTGCTCGGGGCGGATCTGGTCGGATTCCATACATACGACTACGCACGACATTTTCTCTCGAGCGTGCGGCGGCTTCTCGGCCTCGAGCACAGTCTGGGCGACATCCACCGCGGAAATCGAGCCATAAAGATTGACGCTTTCCCAATGGGGATCGACTACGAAAAGTATGCCGGGGCCACCGATCGCCCGGATGTCCGCGAAGAGCTCGACCTCATCAGTAAGGAGTTCATCGGCCGCAAGCTGATTCTTTCGGTTGACCGCCTCGATTATTCGAAAGGGATTCCCCAGAGACTCCGCGCTTTTCACGCTTTCTTGAAGCGCTATCCCGAGTACGCAGGTCGAGTTTCGATGATCATGGTCGTATCACCGTCTCGAACGAAGGTACCGCAATACATGGAACTGAAACGGGAGCTCGACGAGCTTGTCGGAATTGTCAACGGCGAGTTCGGCAGACTGGACTGGACTCCAGTGCAGTATTTCTATCGAACTTTCGATTTTTCCCACCTGACGGCGCTTTACGCTCGTGCCGATCTGCTGCTGGTTACACCGCTTCGCGATGGAATGAATCTGATCGCCAAAGAGTACGTCGCGGCGCACACAGACATGCGCGCTGTTGTGGTTCTGAGTGAGACTGCCGGAGCAGCACGTGAGCTTGGTGAGGCGCTCATCGTAAACCCGGTCAATATCGACGAAATTGCCGATGCGATCCGGACGGGGCTGGAACAGAGCAACGAGGAAAAGGCCGAGAATAGTACCAGCATGCACGAACGTCTGAAACGCTACGACATCCATTTCTGGGCAAACGATTTCATGGACAAGCTCCGAACAGTGGCTGCAGAGCAGCGTACCCTGAGCTCCCGCAGACTCACGGGAGCTCTTCGAACCGAGCTTTCTGAGCGGCACCGCGCGGCAGAGAATCGGCTCGTGCTCCTGGGATATGACGGGAGTATCATTCGGCTTTCCGATTCCCCGCGCAAGGCGGCACCCGATCGAGGGCTTCTCGATCTGTTGAGCAGGCTCGCGGCAGACAAGCGGAACACGGTCGTCATCGTGAGCGGGCGGTCTCGCGGCCTTCTCGACCAGTGGTTCGGTGAGCTCGATATCGGCCTGGTCTCGGGGCACGGCGCCTGGTACAGGACCGAAAAAAAGGACGAGTGGCGTCTGATCGAGCCGATCCACGGCGAATGGAAAGTGGCGCTGCGTCCGATCCTTGAACGTTATGTCGATCGGACACCCGGCACAATGATCGAAGAGAAGGATTTTTCACTCGCCTGGCATTACCGGCGGGCCGAGCCTGAGCTCGCCTCGGTGCGCGTTGCCGAGCTGAAGGACGCGCTGTTGAGTCTGACCGGCAACTTCAACCTCTCGGTGCTCGAGGGAAAGAAGGTGCTCGAGGTGAAAAACGCCGGAATCAACAAGGGACGTGCCGCCGCGCTCTGGACTTCACGACACCGCTGGGGCTTTATCCTCGCCGTGGGCGATGACTGGACCGACGAGGACATGTTTTCAATTCTCCCCGATGACGCATATTCGCTCAAGGTGGGTTCCGATTTTTCGAATGCCAGGTACTATCTGGATTCTCCTGAGTCGGTCCGGATTCTGCTCGAGGAGCTTGTGACCGGGGGGAACACCCGGAAGAATTAGAGGCAGCCTCTATGCCGCGAGGGATACCGGGTTGCGGAGCACACCGATCCTCTCTATTTCGACCTCCACGATGTCACCCGCGTGCAGGGGACTGACTCCGCTGGGGGTACCGGTCAGAATGATGTCTCCCGCCTCGAGCGTGAAGTTGCGTGACACGAAAGCAATGATCTTTGGAACAGGGAAAATCATATGCCGGGTGTTTGAGTGCTGGGTTTCCACACCGTTCAAACGGCACACAATCTCCAGGTTTTGCGGATCGCCGATCTGGTCGGCGGGGACGAGTCGCGGCCCGATTGGACCAAAAGTGTCGAATGACTTCCCGCGGAACCACCCGGAACGGTCGCCGTTCTGGATGTTGCGCTGGCTGACGTCGTTCATGCAGGTATAGCCGAGAATGACCGAGAAGGCGTTTTGCTCGGTGACGTCGGCGCATCTGTGCGAAATGATGATCGCGAGCTCAGCTTCGTGGTCGGTCCGCGCATCGGGAAACTTGTAGTCGGCGAGAATTCGCGGCAGGATGATCGACTCACCCGTGCCGACGAGAACGTTCGGGGTCTTGGCGAACAGAATCGGTTCTACGGGAACCTCGTTCGTGAACCCCGACACCTTCACCGACTGGCTCTCTGCCACGTGATCGCGGTAGTTGAGTCCCAGAGCAATGATCTTGCTTGGCTGTACAGAATAGAGCTCCGAAGAGCCGGCAACCGGTAGACGAACCATTCCAGAATCCTCCTGCATTTGGGCTGTCGATACCACCCTACTCCTGTGGGTCGGACTTTTCAACATCTTTCCCGTTGAGCCGGTCACTGTTTCTCTGTACATTCATGTCATGATAATCTATGACCAGCAGGAACAGCATCCACTCCTCGATTATGGCATTCAGATTCCGGTGCATCCAGGTAAGCGTCAGCGAACGTTTGAATTTCTCCGCGACCACCCGGCGCTTGGGCCGCAGATCGACCGGTGGCTCGTCGCTGCACAAGTAACACCCGCGTCCCGCGAGGATCTGTTGCGGGTGCATAGCCGGAACTACGTCGAACGACTGACTTCAGCCGGGGTCGATCAGGAAATAATCCGTGTGTATGAGCTCATCGATGCCGAAGGCAAATTTCATCGCTACGACCCGGTTAGCGCGACGCGCCCGTTGTCCGAACTGTTTCAGTCGTCGCTGCGGAACGCCGGCGGAACTACTCTTGCGTGTCGTGTCGCCGTGCAGACGGGGTTCGCGTTCTTCTTCGGCGGAGGCGCGCACCACGCAAAGCGCGACTACGGAGAAGGATTCTGCGTGGTAAACGATCTGGTGATCGCCGCTCGTGCGATGATGGCCGATTCCGCGCGCACCGGGGTCCGCCAGATTTGGGTCATCGACGTTGATGTTCACAAGGGGGACGGTACCGCCGAGCTTACCGAACACGACCCGGCGATCACGACACTCAGCATTCATATGGGCCGCGGGTGGCCGCTCGATGGCGAGGAATTTAGACCCGACGGCGAGCGAAATCGGTCTTTCATTCCAAGCGACATCGATATTCCGATATTCGAAAATGAGGAGTCCAGATACAACCCGCTCCTCGAGGCGGGTCTGTACAGACTGTCGAAGGAGTATCCACGGGCGGATCTGGCCATCGTTGTCTGCGGGTCGGACCCGTACGAAAAAGACGAGCTTCCTTCGAGCTCACTCATACGGCTTACCAGAGAGCAGCTTCTCGAACGAGACCTTATGGTCTATCGTTTTCTCATGGATCTCGGAATTCCGGCCGCCTATGTAATGGCCGGCGGTTACGGCAGGAGTTCCTGGGAAATCTACACGCAGTTCCTCGAAAAAATCCTTTCGCAAAGGCTTGGACTGTCCCCTAAATCGTGACCAGCTTGTCCGGCGAAGTTTCGTTTACATATACGTATCGGTAGCGGCCTGAAGGATCCATCGGTTCCGACTTCAGTCCAGCGATTTCGGGACGGGTTTCGCCTGCCGCGGCGCCGCGTTTCGACTCGCGAAAGAAATAGATGATGTCTGCCATGTCGGCGTTGGAATTGCTCAGGGAGTATCGGTAGACAAGGAGTTTCCGCTTCGCGAGGTCTCTGAGTCCCGGGATTCTGGCGATCAGGGGATCGGTCAACTCGCGAAGTGTATTTCGCAGACCACCGTACCAGGCTCGATAAACGTCGATGTAGTTGAGCGTCCTGTTGCGATCGACAAAATAGAGCTCGAAGATTCCCGAGACAGACGGCACGGAGTTCAAAATGTCGAACTTGTCCGCTTGACGCAGAACCGACCACCGGATCGTAAAATAGGCATTTCCCTTTGCGACAGATTTCGAGATAACAGGGTCCATCATGCCGGACTCCATCCGTTCATTTCGGCAAGCAAGCGAAGCCCGTCGAGAGTAAGCCACGGTTCGACGTGATCGACCAGTTGATAGTTCGGGGCCAGAAGCTGCGAGAGACCACCGGTGGCCACAACCGTTGCGCCCCCGGGGACTTCCTCTTTGATGCGGCCTATCAACGCCTCGACAAGGCCAAGGTATCCGAACAGGACGCCCGATTGGATTGCGTGGATTGTATTCTTTCCGATCGCCGAGGACGGCATGACAAGCGGCACATGTGGCAGTTGATCCGTATTGCGTGAGAGCGCATCCATGGCCGCGTGAACCCCGGGCGCGATGGAGACTCCCAGCAGTCTCGCGTCGGCGGTTACCACAGTGAAACTCAGGGCAGTGCCAAAGTCCACGATGATACAATTCGACCGGTAGCGATGAAGCCCCGCGACGGCATTGGCGATGAGATCGGAGCCGATTTCGCGTGGATTGTCGATTTCGAATGTGAGGCCGGTGCGCGTCGCCGGTGTGACGACCAGAGGATCCTTCCCGGAAAGGTTTCGGCAGGTTTGGGCGAGAGTCGCCGTGAGCGAAGGCACGACGCTGCTTATGACCGCGTCGGAAACTGCCATCACGGCCATAGCCATGGAATCTCTTGTGGCAAGCCCCAGCAAGGCTCTGATGTCGATTTCGTACTCGTCAGCGGTCTTATCCACCCGCGTCGAAAGGCGCCAGCGGCTGGCAAGCTCGCTGTGGACATACGCGCCGATCGCAATGTTGGAGTTGCCGATGTCGACGCAGAGCAGGACTTTCTGCTGGGCAAGCATCAGACCGCGCCGGCCCCATCTTCGAAAAGGCCGTAGTATTCAAAGAGCTCCTGCTGGATCCAGATGAAGTTACGATTCTCAGTCGGGACAAGAAATCTGGCGGATTCCGACTCGTCTCCGTCTTTGGTGAATACAGTTATCTTTTCAACTGCAAGAACCGGATACTTCTTCCCCTGCTTGAAGAGTTTGGCCATACGAATGTAGTTGGAAGACATATGGGGAAAGAAGTCCCGAAACGCCTTTTCCAGATCGTCTTTCACTTTGACATAGAAAATCGGACTGTTCATCGGCGGTTCTCCTTCCGTGGTTTGCGAACCAGTCGAGCACTATGTCACTAGTATACTCTGGACGCACCCGAGTTTCCAGACGTTTTGGCACGCTATGATCTGCTTTTACCGAAAAACTACCGGTTGGGATACGTCGCGGCTATTACTGTCCGGCGGTTAAGTTGCTGCCTATCGAGGTCTGTTGTCGCCGGATCGGTCGCTCCGACGCCTTTCACGACCGCTGATGCAGGAAATACGACGCCCTTCCCGCGCAGAAAGTCGGCAACGACCTGGGCGCGTCCGATGGAAATTGAAACCCTTCCCGCTTCCGAGCCTGCGAGCGCGCAATGGCCCGTTATGGAGAGCGTCTCGACGACCGCAGCGTTAAGAGTGGCGGCGATTTCCGCAAGGGATTCTGTAGCTGCGGTGCTCAGTTCGGTGCTGTCGGGACGAAAATAGATTCTCCACTCGTGTTGAACCGGAGTGGCCGGTGTGTTCACGGCCGCGGCCGCAACCGCCGACTGCGACAAGGGCTGGGCCGACTGCGACAAGGGCTGGGCCGACTGCGACAAGGCTTCGCGTCGACCAAAGGGCGCCGACAAAAAGAGTGCCGTCGCCGCGCATGCAACGAGAACCGCCGCCACGATCCACACGACAACGCCGCGATGTTGTTCAAGCCCAATCGTGCGCTCAACCGCTACAACCCCGTCCACGGTCACGCAGACAGAAAGCCTGTTCCGTCCGCAAGTTCTCGCCTCAAGATCGATGCGGGGTCGTTGAGGTGTTAGGGGAAGGTCACGCAGATCGATCTTTGCCAGCGCAATCCGTGCGGATCCTTTTTGTCGGCTGAGCTGGATGATTGCACGGCGCTGCCGAGGTTCGATTGTGGTGAGCCGCATCGTAACCGGCTCACCGGAATCCGGCACCTCGAAAGGGACAAAACTGCGCTCTTCTATGACAACTTCGAGCGTGACGGCCACGAGCTCATATTATCACGTTCTCAGGTAAATTGAATGAGCTGCTTGATATTGGCGCTCTTCTTCAATCCCGTGATGTAGTCCTGAACGGCGGTCCCCTGCTTCTGCTGCAGCAGGTAGGCGTTGATCTGGGATTTTACGTCGTCGAACGGCGCAGTCCCGGCCGGGAGTTTTTCGAGCACCTGAATGATATGATAGCCAAACTGCGTTTCAACGATATCAGATATCTGATTCACCTTCAAAGCGAACGCGGCCTTTTCAAACTCGGGGACCATCTGGCCGCGACCGAACACACCCAGATCGCCGCCGTTGGCCGCGCCGGGATCATCGGAATACTTTTTCGCCAGCTCGGCAAAGTCGCCGCCTTTCCGAAGCTGTGCGAGAACGTCCTCGGCTTTCTTCTTGGCGACTGCCTTTTCGGCGTCCGTCTTGGCGTCCTTGGTGGATATGAGAATATGCCTTGCGTGGATGCGTTCCGGTTGTTGAAACAGGCTGGTATTCTCATCGTAGAACTTCTTCTCGTCGTCGGCGGTTATCGCTATCTTGTCGAGGACGTTTTTCTTGAGGAGGTCCTGAATAGCGAGAGATCGCTGCAGGTTCTGCCGCAATGAATCCTTGGTCATACCCGTCTTTTCGAGCGCGGCCTGGAACTCCTTGTCGTCAGTGAATTGCTTCTGAATTGAACTCATCTGATCATCGACCTGCTTAGTCGTAATGACGATCTTCTCCTTCTTGCTCTCCTGATAGAGAAGCTCCTGGGATACAAGACCGTCGAGGACGTTGGTTTTCAGCGTTTTGAGCTGTTCGGGGGACAGCTGCTGATTCTGGCTCTTGTAGGATTCCTCGCTGCTTGCGAGCGCCTGATCGAAATGGGCGCGGCTTATGCCGACTCCATTGACTGTGGCTACAGCATCCTTCGTGGTGTCGGCAGTCTTTGTCCCGGAACACCCCGCCGTCAGGCCCGCAATGATAATCGTCACGCACAGCGTCGTATATCTTCGGGTTTTTGTTGTCATACATTGCTCCTTCAACGATTTCACAGTCTGAATGTGTTCCTTTGCGGATAATTCGTGGGACAGTGATTGCAGAAGCGAAATCCGGTGGATCGTACTCTAACCGAGCGGTGATCCGCTGTCAAGGTTGAGTTATCTGTCGGGAGCGCGTCCTTCGAACACACCGAGCTCCCGGTTCTTATGGACATCGTTCCAGGCGAACGTGCGGCCGTTCATGGCGATGTAGACGCCGTTGGGCAGCAGCTGAACCGCCGCGGTTGCGTAGCCCAGATTGAAAACGGCGTCTGAGCCACTGACTGCGTACGGTATCATCGCGCCGGTGAGCACTATCGTCTTATCGAGGCCGGCGTTACCGATCAGTTCCGCTGTTTTCGTCATGGTATCAGTACCGTGTGTAATCACTATCCGGTCTTCAGGGCTCTGTCTGCAGGACTCCAGAATCCGAAGTCGATTCTTCTCCTGCATGTCCAGGCTGTCTATGAGCTGATTTATCTCGAGCTCAATTGGTACAGTACAGCGGGCATCCTTCAGAATTTCCGGCAGATGAGTCTGTTTGAACGTCAGCTCACCACGCAGCTCATCGTACTGCTTGTCGAAAGTTCCACCTGTTATGATGATACGGATCGCCGACTGAGACACGGCTTTTCAGATTTCCCGCCATCGATGGCATGCCACGAGACGCCCGTCGCCGATCGTTTCGAGCTGCGGCTCGACTTCCCGGCAAATGTCTTTTGCAAACGCACAGCGAGGATGAAAGCGGCACCCGGTGGGCGGATTGATCGGATTCGGCACGTCGCCCGAAAGGATGATCTTCTCGCGCTTCGTTTTGGGGTCGGGAACGGGAATGGCCGAAAGAAGTGCCTTGGTGTAGGGATGAATCGGCTGATTGAAGAGATCCTGCGTTGGACTGATCTCGACCATTTTGCCCAGGTACATGACCGCGATGCGGTTGCTTATGTACTTCACCACGAGCAGATGATGAGTTACGAACAGATAGGTCAGCTTGAACTCATCCTGGAGCGCTTTGAGCAGGTTGAGAATCTGCGCCTGAACCGAAACATCGAGCGCGGAAGTCGGCTCATCCATCATGATGAACTCCGGATTAGTCGCGAGCGAACGTGCCACTGCAATTCGTTGACGCTGTCCGCCGGAGAACTCATGCGGATAGCGGACTCTGTGCTCATCCGAAAGGCCTACGATCTTGAGCAGCTCATTCACGCGAGCATCGATTTCACGGGCCCCCAGAAGTCGCTGTGATACGAGCGGTTCGGCGATGATGTCTTTCACGAGCATCCGCGGATCGAGCGAGTTTGACGGGTCTTGAAACACGATCTGAAAGCGCTGTCGCAGCGCGAGAAGGCGCCGGGGTGAAAGCTTCGTGATGTCGATTTCCTTCCGAAGACGGTTGGCCTCGGACACTTGAACCGGGTCCTCGCTCGCGAGCATCCTCTCGATTTCATCCACCCGTTCGTGAGGCTGATCAAAGTAGATGCGGCCCGATGTCGCTTCATGCAGTCGCACGAGAGTCTTGCCAAGCGTCGTTTTCCCGCAGCCTGACTCCCCTACCAGCCCGAGACACTCTCCACGCCGGATGTTCAACGTGACCGAATCGACAGCTTTCACATCTGCCACATGGCGCAGGAAGACTCCCGCCTTCACCGGATAGTATTTTTTGACATCCTTAATCTCGATGATGTCTGTGCTCTTCTGTTCAACCGCGGTATCTGAGCTCATGCCTGATTTTCCTTGGGAAGATAGAGATGACAGGACACGGTGTGTCCCGATGAGTATTCGACCGGAGTTGGTTTCTGTTTCGAACAGATGTCCATCGCTTTTGGGCAGCGGGGATGAAAGCGGCAGCCCGTGGGCGGATGCACCAGGTTGGGCACGTTTCCGGGAATAGTGTTGAGCGCGCCCTCCTGATCAACCTTCGGAACGGCTTTGAGCAGCCCCTCCGTGTAGGGGTGCAGTGGTCGCTCGAATATTTCAGCGACCGTGGCGGTTTCACAGGTATCTCCAGCGTACATTACCGTCACTCGATCACATATTTCGGCGACGAGGCCCAGGTCATGCGTGATGTAAAGAACCGACGAGATAACGGTTTCTTTCAGCTTGCGAATAAGCTCGACGATCTGCGCCTGGATGGTCACATCGAGGTTGGATGTCGGCTCGTCAGCTATGAGAAGAATCGGATTGCAGGCCAGCGCCATTGCGATGACGATACGCTGCTGCATACCGCCGGAAAGTTCGTGAGGAAACCGGTCGGCGATGTTCGCTGGATTCGGAATACCGAGGCTGGTAAGCAGTTTGATGACTTCATGCTTAACCGTGTTTCGCACTCGACCATAATAGCGGCGGAGAAAGGGCACCTTTTTGACGAATCTGATGAGCAGGCCGGTACGATTGTATCGTTCGCGATGAGCTTTGATACGATTCCGCTCGCGGACGGATGCTCCTTCGGTACTGTCTTCGAGCTCATACAGTCGGTTGTCGAAATCGACCATCCAGCCCTTGAACCGCTCAAGGTCGGCGGCCTCACGTCTGTACATGGTGAGCTGGAAATTCCGCCAAAATCGAACGAGGAAGTTGCGTCCCTCGTTCAACTCCGCCTCGATCGTGCCAATGGTCGACGCGAGCATTTCTCCGGAACGATGCGCAAAAAAACTCTCCCCCACCTGCTCGGCAATGCTGAGCACCGGGTTGAGCGACGCGCTCGCCTCCTGGAAAATCATCGATATATCGTTTCCCCGCAGGGATTCCATGAAGGCCTCGCTCCGATTAAGGATATCGATGCCCTGGTCCTTGTCGGCTTCGTTGAAGAATATCAGAATCTTGCCCTGTTCGATTTTTCCAGGGTTCTGCACTATGCGCATCATCGAACGGACCGTGACGCTTTTCCCGCAACCCGACTCGCCGACAAGGGCGTAGGTCTCACCCTGGTTGACGACGATACTGACTCCATTGAGAGCTCGCACCACCCCTTCAAAGGTGTAGAAATTCGTATGTAGATCGACAGTCTTGACTAGGGGTTTCACTATTTCCTCCGCTGTTTCGGGTCGAAAACGTCGCGTGCGGCGTCGCCGAGCAGGTTCCAGCCCAGCACGAAGAGCGCGATAGCGAAACCGGGAATGAATACGACGTACCAGTACGCAAGGCGAGCGCCGGCGGGGCCGACTATCCAGTTCCTGGCCGTGGAGACCATCTGTCCCCAGTCCGAATATCCGGTATCCGATCCGAGGCCGAGAAACGAAAGGGCTGCCGCATTGAGCACAGTGACACCGACCGAAAGCGAGGCGAGTATCAGCACGGAGTAGATGGAATTCGGGATAATGTGCTGGAACATGATTCGAAGGTGAGAGGCTCCCGAGGCCCTCGCGGCCTGAACGAACTCCCGATCACGAATGACGAGAATTTCGCTTCTGATGATGCGGGTATACTGCGGCCAGTTCAGGATGATCAGAACGAGCACTACCGCCTTCAATCCCCTTCCTATTACCACAACGAGGGCCATGGCCATGATCAGAAAGGGAATCGCGAAGAAGACGTCGGTAATGCGCATGATGATTTCGTCAAACGCGCCGCCGAAATATCCGGCCAGCACGCCCAGGATGATTCCCACGATAAGATTTGCCAGGACGACGGCGACGCCGATTGCGAAAGCGCTGCGTGTACCCCAGACAATACCGTAAAGAATGTCGTACTGCTGCTGGAGCGTCCCCAGCGGATGTGCGGCCGACGGCGGCGACGGTGTCGTCTCCCAGCCCGTGTGCGGCATCATGTAGGGGTTGGCAGGATTCTTCGGCGGTGCGATGAGCGGCGCAAAAATAGCCACGACTGCAAAGAAGAATATGATTACCAGACCGACAACCGAAAGTGGATTGGAAACAAATCGCCTGAGACCAAACAGCAACTCGCGCAAGCGTGGATGCATGTTCTTCTTCGGCGGTCGATCCGCTACCTCTTGGTGTTCTTCAAACGTTGTTGCATCAGACATTTTCGAAACTCCTGTGCTCCGTCTCAAGCCAGACGAATGCGCGGATCGACATAGGCGTAAATAAGGTCGACCACGAGGTTGACGGCCACGAATACTACGCCGAGAAAGAGCGCGTTGAACATAACCGCCGGTACGTCGAGCAGGACCGCCGCGCGCGCGACCCACAACCCGATGCCGGGTCGGTTAAAAATCGTTTCCGTAATAACCGCACCGCCCATCAGCGTCGCGAACAGGACGCCGGAAATCGTCACTACCGGAAGAAGCGCGTTCCGCCTTGCGTGGCGTCGGATGATGATTTTCCGGCTCACGCCCTTCGCGAGCGCGGTACGGATGTAGTCCTGCCCGAGCGACTCCAGCATGCTTGACCGGGTAAGGCGCATGATGGTCGCGCTCTGGATCAGCATGAGGTTGAACACCGGCAGGAACAGGTGGTACAACGCGTCAAAAAATACATCCCAGCGCCAGTTGAGTATGGCATCGAGGGTGAGTACTCCGGTGTATTCGTGGTACGCGGGACTGTTGATCAGATCGTTGAGTTTGTTGCCCAGGAGACCTGGTGGAAAGATGTCGAGTAGCCCGTAGAGAAGCATCATCAGCAAAAGTCCGAGCCAGAAGGTCGGCAACGAGTATCCGACGATCGCGAACACACGCGTGGCGTGGTCGGCCGGTTCGTCCTTGTGAACTGCGCCGATGGTGCCCAGCCAGATACCGACAAAAATAATCAGAGGCACCGTGTAGAGCACCAGCTCGAGCGTCACGGGAAAATACTGTTTGAATGCGTCCGCAACCGGCTCTTGCGCCGTGGAGGAATACCCGAAATTGCCCTGCAGGATATTACCGAGCCACCGCACGTACTGCACAGGCGCCGGATCGTTCATCCCGTACTTTCGGATCATGGAGTCCATCTGCTCCTGGGTAACCTTCTCCGACCGCACGTACGCTGCTACGCGCATTCCCGGCGGAAGCAGCATCATTGTCGAAAAGACAATCAGCGTCACACCAAAAAGCACGAGAATCATCAGAAGCAACCTTCTGACTATGTAGGAAATTAGATTCATTACGAAGTCTCCGCAAGAAGTGCAAAAGTCGGTCCATCTTACACGAACGTTACGTTTAGCGCAAGAAAAATGATTCGCTCTTCTGCAACACAACAAAAAGGGCCGGCAAAGCCGGCCCCTGTGAAGATTTAGGACTATACAAAGATCATTTCTTGGTCATGTAGGGCAACCAGACGAGGTAGCTCTGGGAATACATGGGATTGAAGTTCATGCCCGATACGTGATTGGTCCAGTAGATGTTGCGGACATTCTGATAGACCGGCGTGCCGGGATTGTCCTGGAGGTAGATCTGCTGCAGCCTGTAGTAGTCTGCCTTGCGGGCGCTCGGATCGGTCGAGAACCGCGCATCGAGTACCAGCTTGTCGACCTCGGGATTGTTGTAGCTCTGCTTTCCGGCGTATGCGCCTGTGGACGACATGAACGGATCCGCGTAGTCGTCCGGGTCCGGATAGTCGGGTCCCCAACCGATGATGAAGATTGGAAGGGTCTTCTGCCGGTAGGCCTGCAGGTACTGCGGCCATTCGATGGCGCTGACCTGAATCTGGAACTTCGGATTCACCTGAGCGATGTTTTCCGCGAGCATCTTCGCCGCAACCTCACGGGCGTTGTTGCCGGTGTTGTAGAAAATCTGGAACTTGAAGCCCTTCTCCCACAGTTGGCCGTTGTAGGCTTTCTTGAGGTAGTCCGCCGCGGCCTTCATATCGAACGGCATTCGCTTCAGACTTTCGTCCTTGTAGGGAAGTCCCTTCGGGAAGGGGGTAACCGGGTCGATTCCGTTCCCGTTGATGCCTTGTTTGATGTAGGTCTGCTCGTCCCACGCGGAGAGGAAACCCTTCCGGACGTTGGGATCGCTGAAGAAGTCAGGAGGGATGCCTTCGCCGTCAAGCTTCCCGGAACCGACATAGGGGTTATCCTTGGTCGCGACCTTGAAGTTGAAGAACATCGCAGTGATGTCCAGGGTAGGCTGGGCGCGTTGTACGGTGAGACCCGCTTCCTTGTCCATTTCGGGGTAGTACTGCGGATCGACATCCACGATGTCGGCGTCACCCTGCAGCAGCATCAGCTTGCGGGTCGACCATTCCTTCACCACCTTCAAAATTCCTTCGCGGATCGTTGGCTTTGGTCCCCAGTAGCCGTCGAAGCGATCGACGACGAGCTCGTTCCCTTTGTCCCAGCGGGTGAGCTTGTACGGGCCGGTCCCGTTGGCAATGCTCGCCAGGGTTTCTTTGTACATCGCAGGATTGTTGTGCTGTTTCCAGGTTGCCTCGGTTCCGTCCCAACCGCCGTTAGCGGTGACGAACTTTTTGTCGACTACCGCGTCCCCATAGGGGGTAGCCAACATACTGAGGAAGGGAGCCCACGGTTTCTTCAGGTGGAATATGACATCGTTTCCCTTCGCTTCCGCGATTCCGTTAATGTCGTTCCACGAAACGACGATGTTTCCCTTGCCGTCACGTGATCCGGAGATGTCTCCGCCGAAGAAAGCGGTCCAGACCATCCACGCATACTGGCCGTCCTGATCGAGAACGAGTACCCGCTTCACGCTGTACGCAACGTCCTCGGCAGTCATCGGATCACCGTTATGAAACTTCACACCCTGGCGAATGTGGAAGACGTAGGTCTTCCCGCCGTCTTTGATCCCGCCGTTCTCAACGGTCGGAACTTCGGTCGCAAGCACCGGTACAAACTTCTCAGTCGAGCTCCCGTCGTAGGTGATAAGCGGCTCGTAGAGCAGTTTAATCGCCGTCTGGGACTGGCTGTCATACTCAGTCGCCGGGTCAAGCGTCGCGACATCGCCGTAGGTCGCAAAAACGACGGTGTCCGGGTTTTTCAGCGGCACGGCCTGGGACTGCGCCTGCTGAGTATTCTGAGTGGCAGGAGCGGTTGACTCTTTGCTTCCGCCGGCAAAAAGCGACGCAGCACTTAAGAGTACAACAAGTGCTATCAGGTACTTCTTCATTTGTCCTCCCCCTTTCGGATGTGGAATTACAAGATCGTTACACTGTACGGCACAAACTGCGGTTTGCCAAGATGCAAAGTTGTCCAGGTGCCGTTTGCCCGCGTTGTGCACCCCAAAAGACGGTTGGTCGGCCGAATATTTAATCGGTTATTTGCCCGACGAATGCGACTCCGATTGTAGACGCTCGGGAAAAAAATGAGTATTTCCTAGGAAACCGAACAGATGAGAGAGAGACACCAATGATCACAACAGACAACGACATATTTGCGAAGTGTTCTGCATTTACGGAGGCGGATCGGG
>DATKUF010000017.1:0-6203 GCA_035530755.1 Spirochaetia bacterium
AAGCTTCTCCATGCGGTGGCATCCTACCCCGATTTTCCGATTCTGGCGGAGACCTGGCGGAGCTGCATGCAGGATGAGTTCGATATTCCTGCACTCTCGCTTCTGCTGGACGAGCTCGCTACCGGGGCAATTCGCGTCTCGGAGGTCAGGACTTCGGCTCCGAGCCCGCTCGCGAGCGGAATCGTCTGGCAGCAGACCAACGACTATATCTACCGGGGTGATGAGCCGGCAGCGTCGATCCGGTCTGCCCTCCGCGACGATCTCATATCGGCAATTGCGCGAAACGACAGACTTCGGCCTCTGCTCCCGCCGCAGATCGTCGAAACTTTTCGACGAAAGCTGCAACGGATCGAGACCGGCTACGCACCGGGTTCACCCCACGAGTTCGTCGCCTGGATCGGCGAACGGGTCGCCCTGCCGTGGTCGGAGTTCCTCGAGCTTTGTTCCGCGATCGAAGTCGAGGAGCCGGCCGCCGAATGGGCCGAATACCTCGCGCAGCGACTGACGGGGTTGCGGATTACCGGGGCAGCCGAGACGCTGGTCGTCTCGGTGGAAACGCTTCCCCGACTGACCGAGCTTCTGGGCGCCCGAGGCGCCTCATCGGCGATCGTCACAACCTGCAGGATTCGCGTCACTCTCGATGGTGGTCAGCTCACAGCAACGGAAACATCTGAAGCGACGCGTTCGGTCCCTGCCGAAGACTCCGAGCCGGAACGCGATTTCCGAGTCCTCGATCTGCTTTCGAATTGGCTGCGCTACTATCCGTTCCTGTCCGAACGCCGGATTGTCGCCGTTTTCGGGTTCGAACCGGCCACCGCTCATGATTTGTTGGGGAGCCTCGCGGAGGAGGGCCGAGTCGTCGTCGGCCGTATAAGCGCGTCGGCTGATGAGACCGGGATTGCTGATTCGGAGAATCTCGAGTTCATGCTTCGGGCGCACCGAAGATCGATGCGCGCAGTGACCCGGGAACAATTCTCGCCGGTCGGACCTGAATCGCTCGTGCCGTTCATTGCGCGCCGGCAAGGTCTGATCGGAAGAAATCCGGTGGACCCGGAAAGCGCCCTTCAGGGCGTCCTTGAAACTCTGTTCGGGTTTCCGGCTGCTTGCGCTACCTGGGAGCGCGAGATCTTCCCGGCACGACTTCCGGACTATCACCCTGCGGTGCTCGACTCGCTGTTGAGGGAAAAGGGGCTTCGATGGGCAGGAGCCGGACGGGAGCGAACCTTTTTCCTGCTCGAGTCGGAATTGGACCTTTACGGATACTCCGCGCATCCCGCGAATTCTGCGCACCCCGCGAACGATTCCACAGGCGCGGGTGCCGGAGATGTTGTTGACAAGGTGCGCGCCGCACTATCCCGTGGCGGGACGCCAAGCCGTGGCGGGACGCCAAGCCGCGGCGGGACGCCAAGCCGTGGCGCAGCCGGTGCGGGGTTCTGGGACATCGTCGACCTGACCGGTCTCAAGAGCGATGAGGTGGCGGACGCCTTGTGGCGTCTTGCCTGGGCCGGTGTGGCGAGCGCCGACACTTTCGAGGTTGTGCGCCGCGGGATCTCCCATCGGTTTCGTCCCGCCTCTGTCGACCAGGGGCGGGAATCCGGCAGACGGACTGGATTCACACGGTGGCAGGCGAGCCGGCCTTCCTTCGGGAACTGGTTTTCGCTCGATGCCTTCACTCGTGGGGCGCCGGACCTCATCGAAGGCGAGGAGTTTTCGCGCGCGCGAGTCCGGCAGCTCGTTGCGAGATACGGCATCCTGTTCCGGCGCCTCCTGGAAAACGAGCTTCCTCCACTGCAGTGGAGCGCGGTGATTCGAACCGTGCGCCTCATGGAGCTTTCAGGAGAGCTCGTGAGTGGATACTTCATCCATGGCATTTCGGGACTTCAGTTTGCGGCGCCTGGAGCTATCGCGTCGCTGCATGACGGAAGCGGAGATGAAGAACAACCCGTTTACTGGATGAACGCCTGCGATCCGGCCTCACCCTGCGGTATCGGGATCGAAGGGCTGCCCTACGAGTTGCCCGCGCGGCAGCCGTCAAACCACCTTGTGTTCCGGGGAAGCTCACTGGTGCTCGTCGCTCGCCGCAACGGACGGGAGCTCCAAGTCAACGCCCCCGTAAACGACAGAAGATTCGCGGAGTACCTTGAGTTGTTCAGCTGGCTGTTGTCGCGACCGGAAGGCGCGCCGCCCCGAATCCAGGTAGAACGCATTAATGGCATGCCCGTTCGTGAAAGTCCGTACCGCGAGCTTCTTTCGCAGTTCGGTTTTCAGCCTGAATTCAAAAACTACGTCCTCGTGCGGCGCTACCGTTGACGGAGGCGTCATCCGGTAAGATTCTGACCACGCTCTCGATGTCCTCGCCGCTTGACTCCGCACGCGGTGGAGCGGTGTTTTTGCCGCTACCGGTCCGGATTTGCCCAGATCGCGGTCCCGCCGTTTGACGCATCCGCGCCGCGGCCTCCGGGACTGTTTGCGCCGTTTGACGCGCGTTCCACAGTTGCCCCGGGGGATCCGTAGGCGGCTACTCCCGGGTCCTTTTGTACCGCCTCGGCAAGCAGGGCATTCGCCGTCTTCGCGTCACCCTCGCGCGAGGCGAGCCTTGAACGCAGTACCAGAAGCAGGGAATCGTCAGGTCGCATGACGGCAGCTGCCGCAAGCACCTTCTGAGCCGCGCCGAGATCACCGGCGAGCAGCGTTGCCTGACCCAGGTTCAGATAGGCCGCGTAGAAAGTTGGATCGCGCGAGATCGCGCGGCGGAATGCTGCAGCTGCCGTTTCGGTTTCTCCAAAGCGTGCGTGAAGAATGCCCAGTCGATTATCGGCTCTCGCGGCCGTTCGTTCCTGCCCCGGGCCGACGCTGTTTGCCTGCGCCGTCAGGGATTCGACCTGGGCCTTGTAAAGCCGGTTCAGAACTTCATTTTCCGAGCTCTGAAAAAGCACCCGCACCTGCGCCGTAGTGGGGACGGCAACGTCGATTGGAATCCCGGCGAGTGGAATCGGAGGATAGGTCGCCTGCTCGGTTGCGGTGGGGAGGAACTCGAGATCCGCAGTGCCGAAGTATCGCTTCACGATGCCGGAAGCGATCCTCCACGATTCGGCGAAACCCTGGCTCATTACCGTAGACTCGAGCGGGATCCAAACCGTACCGCCGCTCGTGAGAACCGTGAAATCCGCTGACCGGTACATCCACGCGTAGCTCTCAGGTTCGCCGGTGTTGAAAGCCAGGAATATATGTCCGGGAGAGGTCATTATGGCTGTGGGTACTCCGCCGGCCTCGAGGCACGAGGCAAGCAGAGCGGTCGTGTCGTCGCAATCACCCGAACGAACGCGAATCGTAGTTCGCGGGAATCGTACAGTATCGACCGCCTCAGGCCGGCCGAGAACCTTACTGATCGGGGAGGTTGGATCCTCCACATAGCGCATACCCATCGCGCCGAGGGTGTCGAGGATCTTCGCCGCCCGCAGGAAGCGACCGGGCACCTCCCAGTTCGGAAATAGTCCGCCTGGATCCGACGCAATCAGGGCGAAGTTGGAAATCACCTCGTCGTTCGGGGTGATGAACGCGGCGAACTTCGCCGTGTTGTCCCAGGTGAGCGCACTGTTTCGGTGCACTGTTGAAGAAGCAGTTCCGGTGACGGTTTCCGACGTGCCCTGGTCGTAGGTCAGTTTCCAGGATACCTGAATCGGCAGGTCCTCCTGGAGATTCAGGACATCCTGTGACAGCGCGAGCGGCACCGGTATTTTCACCTCGCTCCCGGGCGCCAGCGTCCCGACCGGGACTGTCGACGCGGGGTAGTCGAGAAAACGCATCGATACCTGAAGAACGAGGTTCGAAAGCGGCACACTCCCGACGTTCCTGACCGTAGCCGACCACACCGGGTGTGACTGGTAATAGCGGATGAGAGCCGGGAAAACCGGTTCGAGATTCATCGATACGACGCGCGCGGCAGGCGGACGTTTCAACCCGTTCGCGGCTTCACTGAACTTCTGTTTGAGCCGGTCCAGCTCACTTTGCAGCGAACCCTTGTCCGGCGCGCGGGCAATGCTTCTTTCATACAGCTGCACTGCCGTCTGGTAGGATGCCCGGGCCGACTCGGGACCGACGCTCGACAGGATCCCGAGCGCTCGCGTCGCGGCCTGACGCGCGCGGTCGCTCAGCACCGCTACCTCCGAGCGTTCGAGCCCCTGAGTGGCCGCCGCATCATCGGGTGCCGCATCGAGCACGTTCTGCCATTCGACCCCCGCAAGCGCGTAGGAGTGTACGGACTCTGCGAGCACTGCTTTGTCGCGGAGAGCCGTGAGGTCGTCAGGGTTCGCGGATAGTTTCCGATTGAGCTCGACAAGGCGGTCCCGAAACGGGTCGCTGCTGCCGCGTCGCGCCGCCTCCGCGACATCACACAGGACGTAAACCTTTCCCGCAACCTGATTCGCCAGGTAGATGAGCGATTTTGATTCGTCGACATCGATGCTGTTGATGTAGGTAAAGTCCCCTTTCTCCGGAGACGGCAATCCGCCAAGGTGCCAGATCGGCGCCCCGTGATGGTCGGTTCTCCACAAATCCGAGTTCCCCAGGAGCAGCACTGAGCCATCCGAAAGGACGCGAATGATCTTGATGCTCCTGCGTTGCGCAGTTGTGAGCAGCGGAATGAACGAGCCGATCTTGACTCCGGCAGCCGTGAAAACATGCGCGCGACCTTCGACCGGATCCCACACCCAGACCGTGTCATCGGGTCCGGCTGCTATTGAGGTTACGTAGATCTGCGGGCCCGGGAAAATGTCTATCGGCTCCTGCCTCCTCCCGACGATGCGAACCGCGTGCCTGCCGATCGAATCGACAGTCACGACGCTTCCATCCTCCAGAATGGTCGTGGCCGGCGGGAGATTGAACCCCGTTTTGATCGAGGTGGCTTTCGCACCGTCCTCGTGGAGAACAAAGAACTCCCCCCCGGTCGTTCCGTAGGTGACAATAGTTCCGGCCGGGCTTGCTACCACCTGATAGGCGTAGGGGATATTGCGGTCCGTGTAGATTTCCTTCCCCGGTTTACTCACTTCCCGGAAAAAGGAATCGAGTTCGACCGCCACGAGCGTCGTTCCCACGACCAGGTGCGATTTAGGAAGAACCGCCACCGACATCGGACGCAACTCCACCGGATAGGGGAGATCCGCGCTGGAGAGCATTGCCGGCGTGATCGTCTCGACAAGCTCCGGAGGTTGCCCTCCGGCAGCCGGGAGTCCGTGAAAGGCGGTGTACTCGTACCAGATTATTTCAGCGAGCTCCAGCTCCGGGCTGGTCCCCAGTCGGGACAGGAGTGGAAAGGACTGCTGCTGCTGATCATCGGTCCCGCGCTTCATGGTGAGGATGATTGCAAGATCCGATGTATTGCCGCCGGAGACGATCACTTGAAGGTGGTAGCCGATCCCGGGTTTCCCGCTGTTCCCGTTTGCCCCTGATTCGGCGCCGGTGAACGCCAGCCGGACCTGTTCGCCATGGGTTGAATTGAGCCAGGCGGCCGCCCTGGGCAGGGCGCTTTCGAGCGAACTAACCGCGTCTGCCGGCGCGTCACTTGTGAGAAGCGGATCGATCGTGATTGTGTCGAGTCCAACGACCGCCGTGATCCCCGACGCCGCGGCGAAGAGGATCGCAAAAAGCAGGACCCGCAGCTTCCGGGGAACGTACGCAGTGTGCAGGTTACTCACGCCTTCATGATATCAGTGGTCCACGAAATTGGTAACCACCAGATCCCCGAGCCGCCTCGTCTACCGGTTGATCCAGGGGAGCCTGTCAAGGTCGACGTTGCCTCCGGAGATGATGACGCCGACCCGGGCGCCGTGGGCGGCGAACTTTCCGTCGATCAATGCTGCGACAGGGACAGCTCCTGAGGGCTCGACGACGATCTTCGCACGCTCCCAGATCAGTTTCATCGCTTCGACTATGCTCTCCTCGCTCACCGTGACGATCTGCTCGACCTCGCGGCTGATAACGGCGAACGTGAGCTCGCCGAGTGCGGTCCGCAGACCGTCTGCTATCGTCCGGGGGTTGACCGAAGGCAGGATCTTTCCCGCTTTCAGGGAGCGAAATGCGTCATCCGCCTGTTCCGGTTCCGCAGCCACTACACGAATGGCAGTCGACATGCCGTGGGCTGCGATCGCCGTGCCGCTCGCGAGCCCGCCGCCGCCGACGGGAGCCATGACAATATCAAGGTCGGG
>DATKUF010000018.1:0-46924 GCA_035530755.1 Spirochaetia bacterium
TCGACACGGCCGATCTGTTCTTCAGCGATGGGCTCATCGTGGGAACAAAGAGCCGCGTACCCAGCGAAAACCAGGCGTTTTACGCAACTCCGGGGCAGCTGGTGCCGGACTCGATTCCCATCGCCGTACTTGTAGACGGCGGCACCGCGTCGGCGGCGGAAATACTCTCCGGCGCTTTGAAGGACCGCGGCCGCGGCTATCTGATTGGAGAAAAGACCTACGGCAAGGGCTCCGTTCAGCAGGTTCGCAACGTAGGCGACGGCGGATTTCGACTCACCATGGCAAAATACTACACGCCGAACGGCGAGTTCATCGACAAGAAGGGAATCCAGCCGGACAAGATCGATGCCCAGCCAAAGCTCTCCGACGATCAGCAAAAGGCGTTGGTCAAACTGATCAACGAAAATCTGGTCCAGAAGTTCGTTGAGACGCATTCCCGACCAACAGATGCCGAAATCGCCGCTTTTATCACCGAATTGAAGAATCAGGGCGTCGATCTTGACACCCGGACGGTTCGCTACCTGGTGAAAGGGGAGGTGGCCCGCATATCAAACACGCCGGTCGTCTACGACCTCGAATACGACAACGTTTTGTCGGATGCGGTCCAAATGCTTCGAAACAACGAAATTCACCCTACCGCTCATGAAGCGGTTCCTGCTGCCCGCTGATTTTGCCGGCGGACCCGTCGTCGAGCTTTCGGGCCGCAGCTTTCACTACCTCTGCCGGGTGCGGCGGATGAAGGTGGGCGACGGCTGCGACGCGTCCGATCACGCCGGGAATCAATACCGGCTCACGATGGAAAGCGTCGCTGCGGACCGTTGCACCGCCCACCTCCAGGCGCAACCTCGGAGCAGCGACCTGTCGGTCGCTCCGGAATCCGCCGAGTCGAGCTTTCGGGCCGGGGCAGCAGACCTTCCCGAAATCACTCTGTGCCAATGTCTTCCAAAGGGATCGAAACTTGATCTCATCATCCGACAGGCAACGGAGGCAGGTGTCAGCCGAATTGTGCCCCTGTTGAGTGAATACGCAGTCCCGCAAATTGATTCGGAGTCGGCGGCAAACCGGAAGCTCGACCGGTGGCGAAGAATTGCCCGAGAGGCCTTCCAGCAGAGTGGCGTCTCGAAGCTCCCCCAAATCGACCCTCCATTGCCGTTTGCGGAACTCGAACGAATCCGGCCTCGCTCACCCGAAACAATAGGACTTTTCTTCCATCAACTTCCCGTTGGTGCCGGCCCCCTTGAACAGCGATCGCTCCACGAGTATCTTAGTGCGGACCCTCAGCATATCGCGCTCGTTATCGGCCCTGAAGGGGGGCTCTCGAATAATGAAATTGAGCAACTCCTGCAGTCAGGCTTCGTGCCGGTCTTTCTCGGCCCGCACGTGCTGCGAACGGAAACTGCCGCGCTCTATGCGATCGCGGCGGTCCAGATAGTGCTGTTGGAGAAAAAAACGTGGCGGATCGAAAAAAACTGACGGGCGTCCAGCGAATCCATGTGATCCATGTTCCCATCGATGTGGTGGCTCCCGACTCGATCGACCGTGTGGTCGACGAAATGACCAAAGACGAAGAGACCCACCAGATCGTCCTGCTCAGACTCTGGGATCTCATGCGCGCGCGTGTGGACCGTGAGTTCAACCGCTGCATCCGGCAGGCTTCCCTGGTGATTCCGGTTTCCCGCGGAATTGTCGCAGGTGCACGTTTTCTCAAGCGCCCGCTGCCGCACAGGTACATGCCGTTCGATTTTGTGATACGGGTTCTCGGAGCTCTTGAGACTCGGCATCGATCGGTCTACGTGATTGGAGGACAGAAGAAGTACCTTCAGCACGTCGAGCAGAATCTGCGACATACATTTCCCGGGCTGCACTTCGTCGGCCGTTACACCGGCTATTTTGAATCCGAAGTCGAACGCGATATTATCACTGCGGTCAAGAAGGCGTCCCCCGATCTGCTGTTTACCGGCCCGGGCGTGAAGGCGCGAGACAAATGGTATTTCCGTCATCGAACGCAGATAAAGCCCGGAATAGCACTCTGGTCCACGGAAACGTTCGATATATTCGCCGAGAGACGTAAACGCCCATCACGGAAAAGCTTCCAGGCAGGAACTGATTTTCTTCCGGACCTTTTCCGTAAGCCGTGGCGACTTGTGCGTGGATTGGTGTATCTGTACTATCTGTTCCTGCTCCTGATACACCGAATTCGCCACATCTGAGAACAGACCCACGTACGGTGACTCCCGACCTGTTCCCGGGTGTCCTGTCGTACTCACGTTTCATCGTCGGCTTCTATCTTGCCGCTTCCGTCGAATTCCCGCATCTTGAGAAACTCGTAAACCTTGTTCAATTGAACACCCATGCGGAATGTGAGGGCGTACCCGGCGAAGTATCTCATACCCGGCAAGAAGAGCAGAAGCCCGACGGCTGAGGTGAAGAACCCGGGCAGAATCATCAGGATTCCGCCGAGCAGGCATCCTGCGATTTCGCGAAACTGGCGACGCGGGTAGACGCCTTCGCGCACGCATGCCCGCAGTTTTCCCAGGCTGTGCCGAACTGCGTCAATGACGACGAAGGTGGCTGCGAGGCTGACTCCCGCCTCAATCGCAAGAATCAGGAAAACGCCGTACATTCGTGACAGATAGAAGAGCACGAAACTGTCCGCGAGAACGAGCAGGCTACAGAGGAGAAAGCTCAGCAGGAATTTCACGACGAACTCCCGCTCGAAAAGGCGTAACAGAGACGCCATCTCTACCATGGCCCCGGATTATATCACACCCTTTTTTTCCCTTCTGTGCTTGCATTTTCGTTTGCAATCAATACGCTTTAGGGTAACCGCTATATCAGCACTCGAACGCCGTGTTTACTGCATCGGTGGCGGACATTCGTCTCAGCTCGTTCTCTCGGGGGCAGCGATGTCGATGGTACGCATTCTTGTCGTTGGCGGCGATCACGGATCGCAGGCCCTGTTCGGGCAAATCCTGTCATCCGATTACCGGATCCTCCGTCGGGACCCGGATCTGCCGCCGATCGATCAGGTAGTTCGCGACAGACCGGACATTGTACTCATCGATCTCAAAGGCGCTGAGGACAGCATCTACATCCTGATTTCTGATCTCCACCGCCTCCCGCGAGCGCCGAACGTAATCATCTATAGCCCCGTCACCGATCCGGCTGTAATCGTAGCGTCGGTACGCGCCGGCGCTTTCGACTACATCGTGAAACCCGCGCTCTTCGACACATTGCGGAAAAGCATTCACCGGGCGACTGCGGAGCGACTTTCCGGCGCGACTTTCGCTGCCGAATCCTCCGGAGGCCCTCTCGATGACATTCTGGGGTCGGGCGAAGCGATGAGAGAAATGAAGGAACTCCTCAGAGCGTTCGCTCCGACCGAAGACCCGATTCTGCTGATCGGCGAAAGTGGAACCGGCAAGGAACTGGCCGCCCGAACGATCCACCGGCTCTCGGCACTGGGACTTTTTGTCGCGGTGAACTGCGCCGCAATTCCGGATACCCTCTTCGAGTCTGAAATGTTCGGCGTCGAACGAGGCGCGTTCACCGACGCGGTACCGCATCCCGGTTTTTTCGAGCGGGCCCACGGAGGAACGCTTTTTCTCGATGAGATTGGCGAAATGCCCCGATCCTCTCAGTCGAAGCTTCTTCGAATCATCGAAGATCACGAAGTATGTCGAATCGGGGCGACCCGATCACGGCCTGTGACCGTAAGAATCGTCGCCGCCACCAATTGCGATCTCAAGCAGGCGGTTGCGGCAGGCCGATTTCGGCGGGATCTCTACTACCGGGTCAACGTCCTATGCATCGCGATACCGAATCTGCGATCGCATCCGGAAGACATTCCGCTTCTCGCGCACCACTTTCTGCAGAGCGAAAACGGGACGGTCGAGCCTCCGGTAAATGCGGCGGCAATACGAAAGCTGCTTCAACACGACTGGCCGGGAAATGTACGCGAGCTGCGCGGGTTGATGAGACGCGCGGCAATTCTTGCCGGAAGAGACTGCATTGACGAGAGGCATATCCGATTCACGTAGATCAAGCGATGCGTTTACCGGCTATGGCAGGTTTCTGACGTAGACTGCGTTGATGTAGGCAGCTCGGCGTCCGTCGAGACCATCGTCAAAGCCTGCCAGTCTTCCCACCACGAGAAGCTGATCGTTCATCTGGATAATTCCCTCCGGAGCCGGTGTGGGAACTCTCGCGGGAAGACGTTTGAAGAACTCCGGGCCGGAGAAGATGAGGTAGACACGATAGAGGTCGACCTTGCGGAGGCCAATCCACTGGCCGGCAACCAGCTCGGCCACGGCGAGGAAGTCCTTTTCGCCGGGACGAATTACCTCGATGGAGGCCACAGCGCCGTTCAGAAGCAGATACTTGTCTGCATCTATCTGCTTTTCCTGCTGATTAGCGACAAGCGTGTCGATCTGGGCGACATTAAGGCCAAAATCGACCATACTGTCAAAGGATTTCGCATTCTGGCCGGAAAGGGCGGTAAGACAACCGACAACAAGTACCGCTGCGATCAGCGCCGTCCGTTTCATATGTCCGTGAGTATACCAGTATTTTTCGTCTTTGTCTAAACATAGATACCGTGATACGTTTAGATTGTGGGTACTCCGGGGATCCTCAGCGGCAGAACTGCCTTGATCGTCGGCGGGACGGGAGGAATCGGACGCGAGGTTGCACGTGCGCTCGCGGCGCGCGGTGCCGATCTCATCCTGCACGGCGGGCACGATCGCCGCAAAGGCGAGGATCTCGTGCGTGAGCTCTCTGCCGGCGGCGTAAAAGTTCGGCTTGTCATGGCTGAAATCGCCGCCCTGGAAGATGCCGATCTACTTGGGGTACAGGCTTCAGGTGCCGACATTCTAGTCTGTGGGTTCGGTCCGTTCCTGAGAACTCCGCTCGACGGAATGAGCCGGGCCGAATGGCGGAATATGTGCGAGCTGAACCTCGCGCTGCCCGGCTACCTGGTATCATCCGCGGTTGCCCGGATGGCTGAACGCAGATATGGGCGAATTATCCTGTTCGGCGGGACCGGGACCGCGGTTCCGCGAGGTTACAAGACGGTGGCCGCCTACTCGGCCGCGAAGATTGGCCTTGGAGTTATTGCGAAATCCGTGGCCGATAACTACGGTCGACAGAACGTGACCTGCAACGTGATAGTACCCGGGTATGTCGATACCGAGTATTTGAGCGACGCCGACCGTACATCGTTTGCGAGACGCAGCCCTTCCGGACTCCTGGCGCGTCCCGAAATAATTGCCCGATGGGTCACGGAAGTGGTCTGTTCCGATGAGGGACTGCCGAATGGCGCGATTCTTGAGCTATCTTGATAGCTACATATTTGTGAGAGAATGGATTTGACAAAGAACCATCGGACTAATAATATTGTGTGGAGGATCTGTGAAGGATCTTTCCATGTAAAAAATCCTGTGAGCTCTGAATGTGCCGTATCATGTGGCACGGTATCAGCAGATTGAAGGGGAGCCATGAGCAACAACGATATCGTTCCGGGCTTTGACGAAGAAAAAGATGAAAGCCTGAAGATTCGTTTGCAGAAGGTGGAATCTGCGGACGGGTCCCTGATTCTCTTTCTCACCGGATACATCGATACGTACAACTCGAACTTCTTCCAGAAAAGGGTGAACCGGGCTATCGAATCCGGGTTCACCCGGCTCATCTTTCACTGCGGCGGACTCAACTATGTATCCAGCACAGGAATTGGATCCTTTACTGCGTTCCTGAAAGCGGTAAAACCCCGCGGCGGCGACCTTGTACTCCTCGAGATTCAACCGAAGGTGTATGAAGTTTTTCAGCTGCTTGGATTTTCGCAGTTCTTCAATATCAAGGACAACCTTGAGGAAGCGGTGGAGTTCTTCGCAAAGGGTGGGGTTTCAGTCGAATCGGACGTGTTCCCGAAGATATTCAAGTGTCCGATCTGTTCGAAGAAATTGAAAGCCACGAAGGCGGGTCGTTTCCGTTGTTCCGAATGTAAGACAATCCTCGCGATCGACAATTCAGGACAGGTCTTTCTCGGCTAGCACCGTCTTCAGCCCGTTCCGGAGAGGCTTCCTCCCGGGGTCCCTGGCGAATCAACTCATTGGATGAGGGCACGGGTGGGATTGGTTGTCCCCGTGAAATTGCCGGTTCAAATGCGGTTTCCCGCTGTTCCGGATCCCAATGCGACCATTTTCAATAAGGAGTTCCCATGGATACGTCAAAAATTGAAGGCTATCTTATCAACTCATCCATTACCCATCAGGAGATCGACGACAACATCTGGCTCATCAACGATGCGGAGAAGGGTCTCGGAAACGTAGTCGTGCTTTCGCAGGATTCACTCGTCACTATCCGGGCAAAAGTGATGGAGTTGCCAAAGGAACGCCGGCCGGAATTGTATGAAGAACTGCTCCGGCTGAACGCAGACATGGTGCACGGTGCCTACGCGATCGAGGAAGATCACGTTATACTCCTGGATACGTTGGAATACGACACGATGGATTTTGAGGAATTCCAGGCGTCGCTCGATGCGATTGGACTCGCGCTGGCTCAGCACTATCCGAAACTCTCCAAGTACAGGTAAATCTAAGGAGGCCTAACAATGGGTATCTTTGACCGGTTTAAGCGGGTAGTAAAGTCCAACCTCAACGACATGATCAGCAAGGCTGAGAACCCCGAAAAGATGCTGAATCAACTGATCGTCGACATGAATCAGCAGCTGATCGAGTCGAAGAAAGCCGTTGCTTCGGCGATCGCCGACGAGAAACGTCTCGAACGCGAACTTGGTCAGAATAGAGCACAGGGTCAGGAGTGGGAGCGCAAGGCGATGCTGGCCGTGAGAGCCGGAAAGGACGACCTGGCGAAAGAGGCGCTCCTTCGCAAACAGGAATACGAAGGTTACACCACACAATATCAATCGCAGTTCGACGCGCAGCATCAAGCGGTAGAGAAACTGAAAGAGGCTTTGCGCGGACTGCAGCAAAAGATCGAAGAGGCACAGCGAAAGAAGAATCTACTGGTTGCACGAGCGAAACGGGCCGACGCCCAGAAAAAGATCCAACAAACCATCGGCGGGATGTCGGACACGTCGGCGTTCGACGTTTTTGACCGGATGGCGGCCAAGGTCGATCAAATCGAGGCTGAGGCCGACGCGATGGGCGAGCTCGACGACATGCGAAAGGACAATGATCTGGAGAGCCAGTTCAAACAGCTCGAGGGCGGCGCGAGCGCCGACCTTCTTCTCGAAGATCTCAAGAAACGGATGTCTATCGAAGGCCCTTCGTCGCAGACGACGGGGTCACAGTCGACTTCCGGCAAATCCTCCGGTGGGCAAAGCGGTTCCGGAACGACCTCAAAAGCGAAGGATGATGACCCTTCTTCCGACGAGGCGCTCGAGGAACTGAAACGGAAAATGCGTGATGAGGCCGGCGGATGATCCGGTAATCCTCCTCATCACCAACGATCGTGCGCTTGGGGAGAAAACCCGGTTCCACTTTGGAGAGTCCGGACTGCCGGCGCGCGTCGAAGTGATGTACGGCGACACCGAGGACGGCCAGGATGTAATCGGCAGCATCGACATTCACCAGGGACCCGGAGACATACTCGTGTTGCCGGTCCGATGGATCTATCGCCTTTTCGAAAACGTTGACATAGAAGGGACCCCGATCATAGCGTACGGGAGTCCCTCGTTTATTTCCGAAGCGTTCGTCCTCGGCTGTTGCGACTATCTGCGTGAACCCTGGGAGCCTGATGAACTATGGATTCGTGCGTCCCGGCAGATCTTCGATGCCAAGATCGGTTATCCCTGGGGCACTCTCAACGTCCTTCGCGATCGCGTGGTCGGGCCGAACGGCGAGAAACCACTCTCCTACCCGGAATACCGCATTATGGCGATGCTTGCGCGGCATCGGGGGGCGGTTGTGACGCGGCAGGCCTTGTACTATGCACTCTGGGGACGCGACGCCACGGACTCGCGCGTGGTTGACATGCATGTCTCGCATCTGCGCAGGAAGCTCCATGAAGTAGTGCCGCCCGGCAACGGCGAGCTGATCGAAACAATCCACGGTCAGGGTTACTGCCTCTTTTAGCAAAATACGTACCTGCGCACTGTGCATATCTTGTGGATAAGCGACGATGTTCGGTCTATTTCCTATACATCTTTTAAGCACCTGTGAGAAGTTTTTCTCCAAAATCCGCGTCACAATTCGGTTATTCCCGTTAAATGATTATCTCATATAAGTTTAGTCGCCGAACCATGACAAAAAACTATTTTGCCGACCTGAAACGGCCACTTGACGCTCTTCAGCGCGGGGGGATGGGCGTTTCCATCTTGTGGATAACCTGTGTATTGATTGGGAAGATACCCGGAAAGACTTTGCTGGTAAGCACTAACCCGATTTTCCCTTTCTCTTGAAACAGTCCCCCGCCCGTGTTACGATCATTCGTCGTGAAAAATACAATCCTGGTGCCCGTACGCTTCGTTCTGGTGTGCCTGATTCTCACGGTCGTTCTTGCGGGCGTTTACGTCCTGACCGTGCTCGGTGAGACGTACGACCCAGGACATTTGCCCCTGCCGGGACTCATTTCGGCTCGGATCATGGACGGACTCCGTGCCGTCTACCCCGTATCGGTTCTTCTCTCGGTACTCATCACCCTGTTCACCGTTCTTCGGCTAAAGAGGTTCAGAGCCGTTGCACTGATTGTCGTTTTCGTCGCCGGTACTGCGGCAATTGTCGGAGGAATCCGGGGAATTGAGCTTCTTCGGCGGGATTCCGCTGCCAGTGCTCCGGCAAGTGTTGCCGTGGAACCCGGGTTCGTCTATCGATTCGGTAACGATTTTCTCTACTCGGATCGTCGAGAGGGCGTGAGCCTCAAGGACGTTGTTGTCTACCGAAATGACAAAGAACCGGGATTTGTCTTTTCTCCGGAGGCGCTGCTGGATCCTGGAAGCGGTGTCGTCCATCTACCTGAAACGGACGAGGACTTTCCGGTGGCAAAGTCCGATTCTTCCTTTGCCCATATGTTTGTCGGCCCCCGGGTGGTTTCAAACCTGTTTCGGGATGTCGGCGTATTGAGCAGAGCGCTCGGCCGGCAGAAGAATCCCCTGGCACCGAGCTACCTTCTGCTTGTCTCCGTCACTGTCCTCTTTGTCGTGAGTCTCTGGTTCCTGGTTCGCCTGACGCGCTGGCCGCTTTTTAACGCACTCATCGCGCTTGGCGTCTTCAGGTTGCTATTTCTGCTTTACGGATTTCTTCAAAGCAAGGTATTCCAGGAATTCATGAGTGCCGTCGTCCAGCCCGCCTATCAGCGGTTCGTTTCACCGGGCGTCATACTTTTCATCAGCCTGGTCTTTGTGATAGTGGGGTTGCTGCTGCCGCCGTTCGATTTGTGGAAACGCGAGGTCGACCGTGAGTAGGATCACCAGCCGGCTTCTCACGGCGCTCTTTTTCACATTTGTTGCGGCGCTTGTCTATTTTCTGTTTCTATCGCTCTTCCAGTTTCCGATTCGGGACGTACTTCCGCGTTACTACTGGGGCTGGGTCGTTGCAAACTCCGCTGCGCTTCTGATCGGTGCGGCCATTCCGTTGACCTGTACCGCGCTCCTGCTCGGTTTTTCACTTCTGGTCCACGAAATCGATCTTCGAACGAGCCCTGGACGTGGCACGAGCTTCCCCGCATTGGTCAGGACCCCGATTGTGCTGCTGTTGGTCATGACGTTGTTCTACGTGGTCAGTCAGGAGTGGCTGCTGCCCACCGAGGTCCGAAATCGACAAAGCTATGCATTCAACAGTGCTCTCGCGCAGCAACTCTTCGATCGAGCAAAGAAGTCCTACGACGCACGAGACTATTCACAGGCTTTGACGCGCGTGGACCAGTATCTTGCCATAAGTCCCTCGGATGAAACGGCACAGCGGCTTCGAAGCGACGCTATTTCCCGGATTCCAACAGGCAACCCGGCAGGAATAACTGTTTCCGTCGCGGCAAATGCAAGTTTTCCGGCGCTTCCGGTCTCCGGCGACGGGCTGACCGTTCAACAGCTTCTCGAGCGGAGCGCCGGTTACTTCAAAAGCGAAGACTACTTTTCCGCCTACTACTACGCGACACTTGTTCTTCGCGTGGATCCGACGCTCAGCGAGGCGCAGCGTCTGCAGTCACGCTCCCTCGAGCAGATAAAGATGGTTGATGTCAGTAAGATGGCCAAGGCGCAGGCGACGGTCTTCGATCGTAAACGACAGGGATTCCTCGACCTCGAATCCGGAAACAGCATTGGCGCCTACTACGTTTTCAATGATCTGTCACGGACGGTGCCGAACGATCCGGACGTTCAGCGGTATCTCGCCGCTGCGAAATCCGCGCTGGAGCAGATTTCCTTTTTCGCCGATGAAATCACCGGGGTGATTGCGCTTCCCGGAATTCAGCGGGTTATGTTCGTAAACAACAAAACCGAGAGCTACGTTGAGCTTCTCTACTTCGGCAAGCTCGTGAATGCTCCTGAGGGCGTGTATGCGCTTGATGTAGAGCTTCTGCGTTTCTCGCGAAACGGGGCGGTGCAGCTGCAGTTACGCGCTCCCTACGGGAAGATCATTTCGCAACAACTCATTCTTCGCGCAATCGCTCGAGAGAACACCAAAGCCGCCGGCGGAATCCGCATGGAACCGAAAGTCTATGCCGGTACGCTGCCAAAAGATACCGGGCCGATCTTCCCGGTTCTCATTCCGGTGCGCGACCTGGAGACTGTCGCTGAAGGACCGGCACAGCTGACTTCGGCGGGACTCGTCAGCCTCTGGTCGGCAGTGAAGGTCCTCGGCACCTACGGCTACGCCACTCAGCCGGTCTACCTGGAGATTGCGATGCGGCTCCTCTTGCCGTTCAGCTTCATCATACTTTCGTTCTTTTCGTTGAGCCTGGGCTGGCGGCTCCGTAGCCGCTATCTGACGCGTCCGCCAATACTCGCAATCCTGCTTCTTCCAATTCTGCCGATCGTCATCAACTACCTTTTTCGACTCTACACCGCCGGTTTTCGCTCGGTGCTCGGATTCTCCATTCTCTATGGGGGTTTCAGCGTCGCGCTTGCGGTGCTCCTGGTTTCTCAGGTCATCCTGCTGGCCGTTGCGCTGCTGTCGCTTGCTGTGCAGTCCACGGAGTGAGCCGGATGCCAATGATCTTCGGACGCCTTTTCGGCGCCGTCTCGGCCGGGATCGTCGCGGGACCCTTTGGCGTAGTCTTCGGGTTCATTGTTGGTCTTCTCGTCGATCAGATTTTGCGCGATCGTTATATCCACCACGTTTTGTCCCAATTCTATCGCGATCCGCGAAGCCGCCTCATCTCGCATCTCGACGCGGGCACTCTTTCCCTGATCGGGGTTTCGATCCACCTGTGTTCACTGGTCGGAACCGTCCGGACGGGTCAGGTGGAACTTCTGCGCGGCGTGATCGCAAAGCGGCGACCGGGGCGGCGAAGCCGTCAGGCCGTGGATCGCGCAATTGACGAGGCGATAAAACAGGTGCGGGCGCTCAACGTTCCCGCTCTCGGATTCCGTCTTCGCGCCAATCTCAGCAACCGGCAGCCCCGAAATGGCGCGAGGCAGAGACAGGATGCCGGGTCAGCAGATTTTGATTTTGGCGAGATCGTGCAGCTGTTCCGCCTCATGGTGGGAATGGTACAGGTCGAGGACCAGGCAACCGCCGACCGGATTGAGTCCGCGTGTGGATATGTCGGGATCGATTCCGCCGATGTCATCTCCCGTCCGGCGACGGAGGCGGGACTGGACCCGCGTGCGTGTGCGATTCTCGGCGTGGACCGGCAAGCGTCGATCGCTGAGATAAAAGCAGTTTTCCGACGCCTTGCCGGTCAGTTCCACCCGGACAGTCTCGCCGGGCTCGACGAGGTTCGGCTTGCTCGTTCCGCCGAAGCGTTTATCCGAATAAAGGAAGCCTACGATACGCTGATTCGGCAATTCGACTCGGACGGTTGTCGCATCGCCTTGAATCGTTCGGCAACTACTGCGCCACCCGCTTGATGCGTGCCCCAAGACCCTGGAGCCGCTCTACGAATTTCTCATATCCGCGTTCGATCTGATAGACATTCTGGATCCTGCTCTGGCCTTCGGCGCACAGCGCGGCGATTACCATCGCCATGCCCGCCCGAACATCCGGGGAGACCAGGTCGGACCCTCGGAGGCGACTGGGTCCACTGACTACGGCCCGATGCGGATCGCACAGAATGATCCGCGCGCCCATACCGATCAATTTGTCGACGAAGAACATTCGAGACTCAAACATCTTTTCATGGATGAGGACGGTCCCCTCGACCTGGGTGGCAACCACGAGCATGATGCTTACCAGGTCCGGCGGAAATCCGGGCCACGGTGCGTCGTCGATCTTGGGAATCATTCCACCCATATCCGGAATAACGCGCAGCTGCAGTCCGGAGCTCACCCGGATGGAGTTACCTTCCTGTTCCCAGTGGATTCCGAGCTTCCCATAGGCAAGTTTGGTCATTTTCAGCTGAGCCGGACAGGCGTCCTCAATTTCCAGGTCGCCCCGGGTGACTGCGGCGAGACCAATGAAGGAGCCGACCTCCATATAGTCGGAACCGATGCGGTACTCCGTGCCGTGCAGGCTTTTCACACCGTCGATGACAAGAATGTTCGAGCCGATTCCTGCGATTTGCGCCCCCATGGCGTTGAGCAGGCGGCAAAGGTCCTGGATATGGGGTTCGGAGGCCGCGTTTTCAATTCGAGTCGCGCCCTCGGCGAGGCAGGCTGCCATGATCGCATTTTCGGTTGCCGTAACCGACGCTTCGTCGAGGAATATCTCGTCGCCTACCAGCTTGTTTGCAGTTATCTTAAAAAGCCCGTCGGCTTCTATGCGGGCACCGAGAGTCTGCAATGCCAGGAAGTGCGTGTCGAGCCGTCTGCGGCCAATGACGTCACCGCCGGGCGGCGGCAGAATCACCTTGCCGGTGCGCGCGAGCAGTGGGCCCGCGAAAAGCAGCGACGCACGAATACTTCTTGCAAGGTCCAGCGGAATTTCGCTGCTGCTGATGTCGCTGGTCGTGATCGAATAGACACCGGGCGCTTTCGACTCCACACTCGAACCGAGCGCTTTCAGGATATCGATCATCACCTGGACGTCCTCGATGTCGGGGATATTGGAGAGCAGCACCGTCTCGTCGGTGAGCAATGTGGCTGCGAGGCAGGGGAGGGCGGCATTCTTGTTTCCACTGGCCTTCACGCGGCCTTTCAGCGGAAAACTGCCGTCGATTACGTACTTGTCCATTGGGTCAGAACCTCTCGGTATATCTGTTCATTCGGCATGTATCAGTCGACAGTAAAGGAGAACTCGCGGTTCCCGAACGGATTCGGGAGCATCGAGACGGTAGCGGAATAGAGCTCGCTTTCACCCTCGCAGCACACGATGCGCACAGTCATCGCGAAACTGGATGAATGATTTGGATCGGGAAATGGGTTCTCGCGGATTTCGGGAAACACCACGTTGCGGATGACGCGTTTCGGCAGGAAGTAGTCGAACGGCGCGGCCGGGTTCACCCCGTTTGAGACGGGACGAAAAAGCGATGCGATGATTGTCCTGTCGTCGTGACGGGTCTGGCGCATTCCAGCCAGGATTTCCGGGGCCACCGCCTCCTCCAGGAAGCCTCCCCAGTCCGAGTCCGCCAACTTCCGACGCGATTCAGAGAGGAACTCCCGAAGATTACGAACAATGTTGATGGTTTTGAACTCCACGAAGGAACCGTCATGAAACTTGTACCACGTAATTAGCGTCTCGTACCCGACCCCCGCTTCCGCCCCGGCGTGAAAAACCAGTACATCCGGTACCCCGTCGTTATCGATATCGCGGACCACCGAGTGGATAGTGGTGGTGTTGATGAGTGATAGCCTCGAAAAGCTGCCGGAACCGGAAAAAACGGCCCACTCCTGCTCTTCTCCCTGGCTGTTCTGGAAGGATGCGGTCACTACAACGGGTTCCGGATGAGCGGTTGCAGATCCAACCGGGAGGGCGCTCATGCCTTCGAGAACCGGTTTTTCCCCCAGCGGAATAGTCGCGAACTGACGCAGGCTTCCGTTCTTCTGGACATACACCACGAAATCGTAAGAAGGCGGGGGTATCGTCTGCGAAAACAGCAGGGAGAGCCGCGAAAGAGCGCTGAACTGCGCGTCGGCCGGTTTCCCCGCGGATACGGTCAGTAGCACGACATCCGGGAATCCGTCACCGTTCACGTCAGTCACAACGCTCAGCGGGACGCCGTTCTTTCGAACCGGGAGCGTCCCCGGATGCATCCGATCGGATTCCAGAAGCCCGAGAGCCTGCGCAACGAGCATGGAAGGCGCAAGCGGCGGCGCCGCCAACTCCTGTTCCTGTTTTTCCGGGCCGGTCGAACTCGCGATTTGAGATCCATCCTGACTCTGGGCGCCGATCGACGCAGGAGAACCCGCAATCGGCGATTCTGCCGAAGAGCCCGCACCCGGAGTTGTGGCGCATGCCCCGAAGATGAAACAGCAAGCGAGGATGGAGATGAGCTTCACGAGCCCACTATAACCCGCAAAGTCGCGGCTGCTCAATGGGAACTTCAGTTCCACCCTCCTCCGACGTTCAGCATTCTGTTATGCCGGCTGCAATTAACACAATGGAACCGATGATTTTTCTCGCTCAATCATGCTATGATGCGCGCCATGAAAGTGATGAAGTTCGGCGGAAGCTCGGTGAAGGATGCCGAAAAGATCAGGGCGGTTGCCGAAATAATCCGTGAGCACCAGAAGAGTGACCGGGTGCTCGTGGTCCTCTCCGCTATGCGCGGTGTAACCGACGTGCTGATTGCTGCGGCGAGGGAAGCGGAGGCCGGTGACTCCCGGTATGCCCTGAAGATCGCCGATATCCGGAACCGGCAGGACGAAGCGGTCCGGGACCTGTTACCCGGCGATTCCGGGGCACAGGTCTCCAAGCTCCTGCGGGGGCTGCTCGACGAGCTCGAAGCGATTCTCCACGGCGTGGAACTCGTGCGCGAGTGTTCGCCCCGAACGCTGGATCTCGTGCTGAGTTTTGGCGAGTTGCTGAACAATCACCTCTTCGCGGCCTACCTCAACGGATCAGGAACTCCCGCCCGCATGCTCGACACGCGTGGCCTCATCCTTACCGACGACACTCACGGCAACGCTGAGGTCGATTTCGCCGAAAGCTACGCCCGCATCCAGCGTGCGACAGCATCCCTCGATACCACCCCCGTGATCACCGGATTCATAGCCGCGACCCGGGAGGGAATCACCACAACCCTCGGCCGGAATGGGTCTGACTACACCGCATCGATCATCGGCGCGGGTGTCGCAGCCGACGTTATTGAAATCTGGACCGACGTCGACGGTGTCTACAGCGCCGACCCTCGATACGTCCCGGAAAGCTTCGTCGTACCTGAGATAAGCTACGCCGAGGCTATGGAACTCTCCTATTTCGGCGCGAAAGTAATTCACCCCTACACGATGCTGCCCGCGGTCGACAAGAACATTCCGCTTATCATCAAGAACACTCTGAATCCCGCCGCGCCGGGAACTCGAATTCTTCAGGTTGCAACCCGGAAACCGGTTGCAGTTACCGGCATCGCCTCGGTCGGGAACGTAGCGCTGGTTAACGTGGAAGGCGGCGGTATGGTAGGCATCCCCGGCATCGCCTCACGTGTCTTTGGCGCCCTCGCTCGTGCGCGTACGAACATCATCATGATCAGTCAGGCCTCCTCGGAACACAGCATTTGCATAGTATTTCCCGAGGTCCACGTCAAAGACGCAACCGAAAGCCTGAACCGCGAGCTCGCGCCCGAGCTGCATGCCCGGAAAATACAACAATTCACCCTCAAGACCGACCTGGAAATCGTTGCGGTTATCGGTGAGAATATGCGCGGTCGCCCGGGGATGTCCGGCAAACTCTTTGCTGCGCTCGGCGACGCCTCCATTAACGTACTAGCAATAGCACAGGGTTCATCCGAGATGAACATTTCATTTGTGGTCGAACGGAGGGATCGCGATCGGGTGCTCAATGTAGTGCATCGGGCCTTCTTTCCCGAAGGCGATCCGTTCAAGGCCAGGGAGTAACGTGACATGCTTTTTGCCAGCACCCGGGCGGCACTTGTCCCGGTGACATTCGAGGAAGCCGTCTTTCGCGGACTCGCGCAAGACGGCGGACTCTATCACCCCATGGAGGAGACCGACCTGCGGCCCTTCTTCCTCAGCCTCACGGAGTCCCACAGCTTCGTCGACGTCGCAGCCGCGATGACCGCGAGGTTGTTTCCGGAGAATTTCACTCCCGATGACGCCCGCGAAATCGCCGAGCGCGCGTTTTCCTTTTCGCCTTCAATGGTACACAACGTCGACGGTCTGCATCTGCTCGAACTTTTTCACGGACCTTCGTGCGCCTTCAAGGATTTCGGCGCATCGTTTCTCGCCACCGTCATGGAATCATTCCTGCGGCGAAGCGACCGGCGCGCCATTATCCTCACGGCGACATCCGGGGACACCGGAAGTGCGGTTGCGCGGGCATTCCACAACCGCAGGAATATCGAGGTTGTGATTCTATACCCCTCCGGCCGCGTGAGCCCGCTGCAGGAAAAGCAGCTCACCACCTGCGGCGGGAATGTAACGGCGCTGGAGGTCCACGGATCTTTCGATGATTGTCAGAAAATGGCGAAGGATGCCTTCATCGACCGCGACCTCATGGCGCGCCTGCCGCTTACATCGGCGAACTCCATCAATCTCGGGCGACTGATTCCGCAGTCGTTCTATTACGTGTACGCCTTCGCCCAACTCAAGAGTCGGCTGAATGACGAACTGATCTTCTGCGTGCCGAGCGGGAACTACGGCAATCTGACCGCCGGCGTTCTCGCGTGGCGATGGGGACTTCCCGTGAATGGGTTTGTGGCCGCGGCGAACAGAAACGACGTCGTTCCTGAGTACCTTGCTTCCGGGCTCTACCAGCCGCGTCCTTCAGTGCACACACCGTCAAACGCAATGGATGTCGGGAATCCGAGCAACTTCGAGCGGCTTCGCGCCATATTTCACGACAACTGGAACGGAATGCGATCCATGATCTGGGGAGAGTCGGTGAGCGACCGCGAAACGGTTGACACTATGCGGCGCTACTATGAGCGTCACGGTCTGTTTCTCGATCCGCACACGGCCGTAGGTGTTTGCGCCGCTGAGAGGCGATTCGACCGTGAGCTTGCCAAAGCCGTCGATGTCGTGATCCTGTCGACGGCACACCCGGCAAAGTTTTCAGAGGTGGTAAGAGAAGCGACGGGTGCGGTTCCCCCCATTCCGGAAGAGCTTGCGAAAGTACTTACCCTCGAAAAGCGGGCAGTACAGGTCGAAAACAGCTTCGAGGCGCTTCGGGAATTTCTCCTGACCCGCTACTCGACGTAGAGCCTGACCAACTTCTTCCCATCAGCACCGCGGAACGGATTGTGCACGTTGCGCAGGAACGCCCGATAGACCTTGCACGCCTCGTAGTAGCCGTCCGGGCCCCGGTAGGTTGAAGACAGGTCGCAGCGGTACAGCTCGAGGAGGATGGGAAAGAGCCGTGAGGACATGAGCTTTTCGGTCCGGTAGACCGGAAGCGCCGCGAGCGCTCCGGGCACCATGTGATAACGAACAAGAAAATCGACCTGTTCGATGAACTCGGCCTGAAAGCCCATTTTTCCGAGAAAGGTTCGCGCGATACCGGCTCCGATTTCCGCGTGCCCGTCAAAGCGACGCTCGCCTTTGCGCTGGGAGTAGGGCTTTCCGCAGTCGTGCAGGAATAGAGAAAGGGAGAGCAGAAGGTCGTTCGTTTTTCGGTAACGCAGAGTCTCGAGTGAGTGGACCCACACATTGCCTTCCGGATGATGACCTTTTGACTGATCGGTAGCGTTCATTGGGACGAACTGAGGCCAGAAGCGCTCCACAAAGCCGGACTCCATGAGCAAATCCAGGCCGTTCCACGGCGAATCACTGCCGAAGAGGTTTCGCACGAAGGTCCGATGCAATTCGGTTGACGGCTCAGGGACGTCCGGCGTCAGCTGAGGAATCGGTCCGCTGAGCCGGTAATTGTAACGCGCGGCGAGAATTGCCGCGTACATAACCACATCCAGCGGATTGGATGGATTGGCCGGCATTTCGATGGATGATTCCCGAAGCTGCGGGTAGACACCGTGCGGATCGAGAAACAGGTCGCGAGTCGGGTCGTAGACAATGTCGAGTACGGGGAACGTGTGTCGACCGAACTTTTCGCCCGGTTCGTCCCGACAGGTAAGATGGATGCGCGTTCCATCTCGCGTAATTGCGGCATCTACTCCTTCCACGGCGGGGAACTCGAGATCGGGAAACAATTTCGCCAGGTCAACCAGCGAACACCCGACGGCCAGGTGAACATTTTCGCGGGTTTTTTTCCGGAAGAAACGGTCCAGCGCCGAGAAGGATGTGAGGTAATATGGAATCCGGCTTTCGGCCAGCTCTTGGAACACGGTCATAACAGGTAAGATAACTTTCGGCAATCGCTCAGTCCAGCGCGCCGTCGGACTCTGAAGCAGCCCACCGCTGCACTTCGGCAATCACAGGGTCGTCCGCCAGAGTCCCGTGCACGCGCTCATAGTCATCAAATATACGTCGACCCCGGGAATAATCCTTCTCACGGCTATGCAGGGTCATTTCAGCAATTCGTTTCACTGCGTTGAGGTAGAATCGTCGTTCCTCTGCCGAAGGCAACGGAGCACCTACGGTGCCCGATCTCCATTGATCGAGGACTGCACGGATCCTGGCCCATTCGAGGAAGAAACGAAAGATCTCGATCCCGGCGCGCAGATCTGCCGTGGTTACGAAGTTTCGTCCGATTTCCGAAATATCGGACGGAAGAAAGAGTTCCGGGTCGACCGGGCCGTGCCGCTGCACGACGCGCTCCAGGGCGTCGCACGCACGCCGAACATCGTCCAGAATCGGCTCGCGGAAAATTTCCGACGGGATGTTATGACGACGCGCCCGGTTGCGCTCCCTGAATTTTGCCTGATTGCGCCAGAGTGAGTAGAAATTCTCACGAAGGACCCATCCGGGAATAAGTTGCGCGTAACCACCCGGCAATTCAGGGTGTCGGCCGACCGGTTCACACAACAGTGAAAAGGGCATCGAGAGCTTCTGAGGCAGCGTAGTCAGGCCGGCTGCAATGAGCGAGTAGGGTGAATGCAGAAAGTTGGCCGGAAACTTCACATTGCATCCGAGCCCGAAGAACATACCCTCGCCGGCCCACAGCTCCTGGTCCGGAAGTCGGGAAGTGTGGTTGGAACCAACGTTCGCTCCATAGGCGACGTTACCCTTCCCATCCGGCCAGCAGGTTGCGATGAGCAGTGCCTGGTGGTGAAATCCAACGAACGGTCCGACCAGACTCGCCGTTACCTCACCTTCTGCAACACCGGAATTGGGACCGATAACGGAGGTCGTGACTTTTCCGTGGCGCTCCACGTGTGAATGTTCAAGCAGGAGCGACCGGTCGACAATCGCTCCGTCTCGTACGTCAACTCCCGGCTGCAGGATCGAGCGGCGCACGACCGACCCGGTGCCGACAAATGTCCGCTCCCCTGGCGAAGAGAGGACCGTCGATTCTTCGACAAGGGAAGCTCCGTCTATCACGCTTCCCGATCCGATCCAGGCATTTCGCACCATCGAACAACTACGAACAGTCGCTCCCGCGCCGACGATGCCAAATTCGCGGGTCGCCCGGGCCGCATAGTCGCTGGACGCACTCATGAGTCGGCCGGCCCTTTCAGCGTCGGGCGGAAATCCGGCAAGGAGTCCGGCGTCCGACAGAGTGAGTTCCGCCAGCAGGGGAATCGGTCGTCCGCCGCTTTCCACTCCAACGTGCGCAACGCCGTCGTTGCCGCACGCCGAAGATCCGGAAAAGATCAGCGTGGACGCCAGGACGGATGCCCCCGACGCAATCCGGTATCCGCTGACGAGCGGACAGCGGTGAACCGCGGCCAGATCGTCAACAACTGTGTGCCGGAGGGTGCTGTGATAGATTCCGGGAGGAAGCGGGACGGTATCGTTTTCTTCGGTGATGCTCGTCGGCGGACGCTTTCTCGTGAATTGGCCGAATACGCAGGCACCGGCAAAATGGTTTCCGATTATCTGATCCGGTGAGAAGTCCTCCGCTACCAGAATGAGATCCCAGTCTTCGGCACTGTTTCCCTGCCGCTTGAGGCGGCGACGCTCCGAGGCGCTCATTCGACGGAGCCGGAAACGGCTGCTTCGGAGAGCTTCTGAACGAAGACGGTCGAACCACCCGGTGCTCAACCGCACGCCGCCGATCTGAAGAGAATGCGACATCTCATTCAGGAAGTGAGAGTTCTCGGGGTCCATGACAGCATTCTACCAGCGCATTGTGTCGCCTGTCAGGCTGTTGCTGCGGTAGTCCGCTCCGGAGTATGGTTTGCCTGCGATGAAGATTGCCAAGCACCAGATAGTCATGCGGCGCCCGGACGACTTCCATCTTCATGTGCGCCAGGGTGCGCTGCTCACCGCAGTTGTCCCCGAGACCGCACGCGTTTTCTCGCGCGCTCTGATCATGCCCAACACCATCCCGCCTGTGGCTGCAGCGGAGGACGTTGAACAATACCGGGAACAGATCATCGATGCGGCGGGTTCGCACGGATTCGAACCGCTCATGGCTTTCAAGATTTCATCACGATCCGCCGAGACATGGAACGTCGAAAAACTTCGCCATGCGGCCGGGCTTGTGGCCGGAAAGTACTACCCGCAGGGGGCTACGACGAACGCGGAAGACGGGATTCGGAATGCTCGAGAGCTCTATCCACTGTTCGACATGATGCAGAGTGCGGGAACCGTGCTCGCAATTCACGGCGAGGATCCGGAAGCGTTCTGTCTCGACCGCGAAGCGCAGTTTCTCCCCCTGTTGTCCCGGATTGCCGCCGATTTTCCCCGACTGCGCATCGTTCTGGAACATGTCTCGTCCCGCGCTGGAATCGACGCCGTGAATGCGCTGCCGAAACGGATCGCCGCCACGATAACCGTGCATCATCTTCTTCTCACCCTCGATGACCTGGTCGGCGGTCTGCTATCGCCGCACAATTTCTGCAAGCCGATCGTCAAGACCCCAGCAGATCGGGACGCACTGCGCGAAGTGGTGTTTTCCGGCAATCCCAGGTTCTTTTTCGGCTCCGACAGCGCTCCTCATCCTCGCGAGGCAAAGGAATCCGCGAGCGGGAGCGCCGGAGTATTTTCGGCACCGGTCGCGCTGCCTGCGCTTGTTGAGCTTTTCATGAAAGCCGATCGGATCGAACGGCTCGAAGACTTCATTGCCGGCTTCGGGGCAGACTTCTACGAGCTTCCGCGCAACGCCGGAGAGGTCACGCTCATTTCAGACGAGTGGCGCGTTCCCGCGGAAATCGCCGGAGTGGTTCCGTTCCTTTCGGGAACCGGATTGCGCTGGGCCGTCGAATAGAGGCTCGACGTTGTCCGTCCGCGAACCAAACCGTACATTGATAGTGGGAAACTAAACTATGAGACATCGAAAGCGGCCGCAGCCAAGTGGCGGGCCGGCTACACACCCGGGTACGAACGGATCGCTCCTGCTTCTTTTTCCGGTCGTCTTCATGGACATGATCGGTTTCGGATTCATCATACCGCTACTCCCGGACTATGCGGAACGGTTCGGCGGGACGCCGATGGTTGTAGGGTTGCTCATGGCTGTATACGCCGCCGGGCAATTCGTCGCGGCGCCGCTGCTCGGGAGGCTCTCCGATCGACTCGGACGACGCCCGGTTTTTCTGCTGAGCATCGCCGGGTCTCTGGCCTCAATGGTGATTCTGGCCTTCTCACGCAGTATCGGCGTCCTTTTTCTGAGCAGAGTAGTGGGCGGTCTTGCGGGCGGCAACTTCACCGTTGCGCAATCCTACGCCGCGGATGTGACAGACGAGGAGAATCGCGCCCGTGGGCTTGGGGTGATAGGCGCGGCCTTCGGAATGGGTTTTGTAGTCGGGCCCCTTTTTGGCGGGATTCTGGTGAACTTTGGATTCTCGGTACCACCACTCGTCGCAGCGGGTCTGTCCGCGATCAACCTGCTGATGGTTTCGGTTTTTCTGCCCGAGTCGCTCCCGGCCGAAAGGGGTGGCACGCGGACCAGGAGTTCCGGAAGGCTCTTCCCGCTCGCCCGGCTCGGGGAAACACTTCGAAAAAGACCCGTGGGTGATGTGCTGGCGGTGACGTTCGTCTACGGGCTCGCATTTACGATGTTCGAAATGATCTTCTCGCTGTTCGCCCAAAAACGGCTCGGTCTCTCCGCTCAGGTCAGAAGCTACGTGCTGGGATACGTGGGCGTGCTGCTCGCGCTGGTCCAGGGCGGCGGAATCGGATTACTCACAAAGCGCTTCGAAGAACGGAAGCTGATTCTTGTTTCGGCAGCCGTGATGTCAATCTCGGTGGGGTTATGGGCGTTTTCAACTTCGATCCTCTACCTTCTGATTGTGCTCGCACCCCTCTCCCTGGCGGCGGGAATCATTACGACCCTTCTTCGGAGCGTCCTTTCCAAATCCGTCGCGCCCGAGGACGTTGGCGGCACGCTAGGCCTCAGCAATTCGCTCGACAGCCTCAATCGGGTAATCTCTCCGGCCATCGGCGGACTCATGATCGGGGGAATCGGCACGTGGGCACCCGGCGTGCTCGGAGCGTTGCTTTTAAGTGGCGCGACGGTTCTGATCTGGGTCAAACTGGTTCGTCGAAAGGCTCCCGTGACAATGGGCGACGGTACCTGAATCCCGCGCGAATTCGCCCGGTTTTCGGTATCCACTCTTACCGGAATTGGTTATAATTCACTCATCGGCAGCGTTCATGCCGATCATCCAAACGAAGGAGGAATCAGGACTGTATGGGCGAATCCAACGCCAGTTTATGCATTTTCAACGGTCGCCGCGAAAGCTCCACCGACGGTAACTTTGCCGACGGCGACAGCGGGGGCAACTCGCAAGGTGATGGTACGTATCACGAACGTACCCTGACGATACTCGAAAATACCGGTTCTTTCCTGACTGCTAATTCAACGCGCCGACACGGCAGCATCACGGCAATCACTCTCGCCTGACGCACCTCGCCTGCCGGCCTACGGGTTTGTCTGCCGGGAAAAGGTTGAGGTGATCATGATTACAATGTGGAAACAGGATGGTAAGGGACTCGTGCGAACCGGCATCCTCGAAAGGAACTGCTGGATCCAGGTTACTGCCCCGACGCCCCTCGAGATCGAAACTATCCAACGGGAATATCACATCGAGCCGGATGTCATTACCGACATTCTCGACATGGACGAAAGGTCGCGCAGCGAGCGCGGAGACGATTACCTGCTTCTCATCGTTCGCGTCCCGATTCATGACGCGTCGGCCGAGGTGCCCTACCAAACCATGCCGCTCGGGATCATTCTCGTCTCGGATCTCATCATTACGATCAGCGTTCGTGAGGCCGACGTGTTGCGCGACTTCACCCAGAACCGCATCAGGAACATCGACGTACGTAACCGGCCGAGCTTCATTATGAACATGTTCCTTCGCCTGGCAGTTCATTTCCTGGGTCATCTCAAGGACATAAACCGCCAGTCGGGCAGTGTCGAGTTCGAGCTTCAGAAGTCGATCCGAAACAACGAGCTGATCCGCCTGCTTTCGCTGGAGAAATCCCTGGTATTCTTCACTACATCGCTCAAATCCAACGAGCTTCTGATCGAAAAAGTGCAAAAGACCGGGCTCGTGCGGCTTTCTGAGGATGAAATGGACCTGCTCGAGGACGTCATGACCGAGAACAAGCAGGCAATTGAAATGGCGAACATCTACAGCAACATTCTGAGCGGAATGATGGACGCCTTCGCTTCCGTGATTTCGAACAATCTCAACGTGGTCATGAAAAGGCTGACGACAATTTCCATAGTTCTCATGATTCCGACGCTGATAGCCAGCGTCTACGGCATGAATGTAGGCCTCCCCTTCCAACACTCACCATTTGCGTTTCTCGGCGTTATGATCCTCTCGGTCGCCGCATCCGCGTTTGGCACCTGGTTCTTCGTGCGAAAGAAGTTCTTCTGATTTTGCGGTTCGTGTTATAGTAGCGGGATAACGGGGGGCAGCATGGAGTACGCGATCGCCGTGTTCGACGTGGGCAAAACCAACAAGAAGCTTCTGATCTACGACCGCGACTTGAATATCCTCAATTCCACCTACCGCGTGTTCCCGACAATTGATCGAGACGGAGTGGAACTCGAGGACGTGGAGAGCGTCGAAGCCTGGCTTCGCGAGCAGCTGCGCATTTTTGCCGCAAAATACCCGATCAAAGTTCTCACGGTGACGACTCACGGAGCTTCGTTTGTCTGTGTCGGTAAAGACGGGCTTCCCGCAGTGCCCGTCCTCTCCTACACATTCGAGCCGGGCGAAGCATTCCACGAAGAGTTCTATCGCGCGGTTGGCGACCGGGACGAGCTCCAACGTACCACAGCCACCCTGGAGCTCAAGGCGCTGATAAACCCCGGTAAAGGGCTCTTTTTTGCGCAACAACGCTACCCGGCCGAGTTCGCAAATGTCCGTACAATCCTGTTCTACCCGCAGTATTGGGGATTCCGCCTGACGGGCGAGATAGCGGCCGACTACACCTACGTGGGATGCCATACCTACCTGTGGGACTTCGCGGCAGCAACCTGGTCTGCGGTCGCCGATCGGCTCGGCGTGCGCGATCTGCTCCCAAGGCGGATCGGTGGTCCCTGGGAGATCCTCGGTCGGGTAACACCGGAGGTTGCAGAGGCGACCGGCCTGGATCCGTCGACGGTTGTTACCCTCGGCCTGCACGACTCGAACTCTTCACTTCTACCGCACCTGATAAAGCGAACCGGCAGCTTCGTTCTCAACTCGACGGGTACGTGGTGCGTAGCGATGCATCCGGTGGAGAAGGTGACGTTTGCGCCCGACGAGATCGGCAAGGCGGTGTTCTACAACATATCTCCCCTCGGCAAACCGGTGAAGACGTCAATTCTGATGGGAGGACACGAATTCGAAGTCTATTCGGATCTTCTGAAGAAGATTTGCACCCGCACCGCATTCCCTTCGTTCAACCGTGAGATCTACGAACGAATAATCAGAGAAAAGAGGCTTTTCATCCTGCCGGGAGTCGTGGCGGGCTCGGGGCAGTTTCCTCATTCAAAGCCCCGCGTGGTAGAAAACGGCACGGTCTACCCGCTCAAGGAGCTGCATCAGGGGAAGAAGATTCCTGACTTCATGAAGGATTTTGAGACCGGTTACGCCGTGCTCAACCTTTCACTTGCACTGCAGACCCGGGTTGCGCTCGAACGGGTCGGCCTCGGCCCCGGGGTGAAGCTTTTCACCGAAGGCGGGTTCCGGAACAATGCGGACTACAATGCATTGGTCTCGAGCTGCTTTCCACGTTCGCCGCACTTTCTCACGAATGTCCGCGAGGCAACCTCCTTCGGTGCGGCACTCGTTTCCCGCCTCGCCGTGGAAGGCGGCACCCTGGCCGATCTTGCGCACACGTTCGAGATCGAAGACCGGGAGGTTGATGCAGTGGAGTTCGAGGGCCTCGAAGAGTACTCGAAGGCGTTTTTCGAGATCCTGTAGTGGCGAGCGTGAACGTGACGATCATTCCCGCCCTGGACCTGCTTGACGGTCGGTGCGTTCGGCTCACCCAGGGAAGCTACACCGCGGTATCGGTCTACGATGATGATCCCGCGTCCGTGGCAAAGAGATTCGAAGAAGCCGGCGCGCGCCGCATTCACGTTGTTGATCTCGATGCGGCTCGGAGCAGCGGCAATAACCGAAAGTTACTTTCCCGGATCCGCCGGAGCGTTTCTGCGGTAATCGAGGTCGGCGGGGGGGTGCGAACCGACGACGATGTCGCTGAGCTTGTGGACGCGGGAATTGATCGGATAATAGTGGGCACGCTATTGGCGCGGGATCCTGAACAGGTCGCGCGCTGGTGTGCCGGCGGGAAGGCGATTTTTCTAGCCGGGATCGACGCACGAGACGGAGCCGTGATGGTCCAGGGCTGGGAGTCGGGAACCAGCATCGAGGACATAGCGCTCGCACGGCAGGCGCGTGAGATTGGTTGTGCCGGCATCATCTACACTAGCATATCGCGGGATGGTATGCTCTCGGGCCCGGACATCGAGCGCACAAACATGGTGGCTGTTTCCGCACACCTGCCGGTCGTGCTTTCCGGCGGCATTTCCTCCGCCTCCGACATCGCTGCGGTGATTGAGCACGGCGAACCGGGAATCCGCGGAATAGTGGTCGGAAAGGCACTGTACGCCGGGAAGGTCGATCTGGCGGCTGCGCTCGAAATGGCCGAGGCAAGCCGACCGGACGATGAAGATGAGGTTTCATGGTGACCGACGACAATCGCGTAATTCCGCTGGTAATGCTCGATGGAGCGGGCGCGCTCATTGACGCTGCTCTGATCAATCGCAAGGGACTTCGGAAGAGCCTCGAGCATGGTTCCCTGTGGGTGCTGCACCCCGAGACAGGACGGCTTCTGCCCTACAGGTTTCGCAGCGCTGAGAAAACCCCGCCGCTTGTCGGGCTCATCGAGCGCGGTGAGTTCGCGGTCGCGACACTCGACGTGGCAGCCATCTCCTCCGCGGGAGTCTCGACGGAGGGTGGCAAATCCGGGGCGGCTACCGGCGCTTCGTCCGGGGCGGGTGAGCCGCCGAAAGAGCGCTCGACCGACGTCATCTCACGTCTTAATGACCTCATTCGTGATCGCAGGGAACAGATGCCGGAAGGCTCCTACACGAGCTACCTGTTCCGGGAGGGCGGCGCGAAAATCCGCAAGAAGACCGGCGAAGAGGCCGTCGAGGTTGTCCTCTCCCAGGACAACGCGGAGCTCACCCGGGAGACCGCCGACCTCATCTACCACCTCCTGGTCCTGCTGGCACACGAAAATGTCGCCTGGGACGACGTGCTCTCCGAGCTCGAGCAGCGGGGTCGATAGGACGGCATCCCGGTGGCGCCGTCTTATACAGTCTTCGACAGGGCATCCGCAATAAAACTTCCGATCTCCGAAGTTCCGACCACCCGATCCCCGGCACCCGCTATGTCCGCCGTTCGATATCCGGCGTCAAGGGCAAGGTTGATCGCACCGCGGATTGCATCGTGCGCTTCGGGCATATTGAAACTGTACTTCAGCATCATCCCCACCGACAGTATCTGCGCCAGAGGGTTTGCGATTCCCTTACCTGCAATATCCGGCGCGCTTCCCCCGGCAGGTTCGTACAGTCCGAAGGTCCCCGAACCGATACTGGCGCTCGGCAGCATTCCCAACGATCCGGTAATCATCGCGGCCTCATCGGAAAGTATATCACCGAACATGTTCGGACAGAGAAGAACGTCGAACTGGTTCGGGTTGCGTACCAGCTGCATGGCTCCGTTGTCGACGTACATGTGCGCGAGCTGAACGTCCGGATAGGCTTTCGCAACCCGGGTCACCACCTCACGCCAGAGAACCATCGATGACAGGACGTTCGCTTTGTCGATGCTGGTTACCTTCTTTCGCCGCGTCCGGGCAGCGCTAAACGCGACGTGCGCGATCCGTTCGATCTCGGGAACGGTGTAAACCATGGTATCGAAACCTCGGTCCGCGTCCCTCCCTTTCGGCTGTCCGAAGTAGACATCGCCGGTGAGTTCACGAATCACCAGCACATCCATTCCGTCCTTGACGATCGAGGACTTAAGGGGTGAGGCTTCCCGCAACTGCGGGAAAATGATTGCGGGTCTGAGATTTGCGTATAGATCGAACGTCTTCCGCAGAGGAAGCAGCGCTCCCCGCTCAGGCTGCTTTTCGGGAGGCAGGTGTTCCCACTTCGGGCCGCCCACCGACCCGAACAGAATTGCCTCTGCGCCGCGGCAGAGCTCTACGGTCTTCTCCGGAAGGGGCGTTCCCGAATGATCGATAGCGATCCCGCCGACGTCTGCCTCTTCGAGTTCAAAACCCGTCCCGAACGTTTTCGACACGGCCTGCAGAACCTTAACCGCTTCCCGCATCACCTCGGGGCCAATTCCGTCTCCTGAAAGCAGGGCAATTCTCTTGTTTTTCATCGGTGAACTCCTCGCGCGACCCTTTCTCTGCCGCACAGAGTATAGAGATCGGCCTGATTGGACAAGTTGCATCACCCCGATCGACCCGCGAACCATTGAGTGAATAGCCTTCTTTCCGGTATCATGGCAAACACACAACAGGCGGCGACGCATTTTTTTGGAGGAAACCCGATGAATATCAAGGCACTTGAAGCTGTTGCCCTTTCGGTACGCTCGCTCTCGATGGACGGAGTGCAGGCCGCAAATTCCGGTCACCCCGGGATGCCGATGGGAATGGCGGAGCTGGGCGCTTTTCTGTACGGGGAGGTATTGCGGCATTATCCCGGCGACCCAAAATGGCCTAACCGCGACCGTCTCGTGCTTTCAGCCGGCCACGGGTCCATGTGGCTATACTCCCTGCTTCATCTCAGCGGGTACAACGTAACACTTGACGATATCAAACATTTCCGACAGGTTGGCTCGCGCACGCCCGGTCATCCCGAATATGGTCACACGGAAGGCATCGAGACCACGACCGGGCCGCTGGGTCAGGGAGTCACCAATGCAGTTGGGATGGCGATAGCCGAAGCGATGATCGCCGGTACTTTCAATACCGCGACGCAACGAATCATCGACAATCATATCTACGTGGTTGTCGGCGACGGCGATCTCATGGAGGGAATAAGTTCCGAAGCAAGCTCTTTGGCCGGACATCTCAAACTGGGCAAACTTATTGTCTATTACGACTCAAACCACATATCCATCGAGGGGTCAACGAGTCTTGCCTTTACCGAGGACGTATTGAAACGTTACGAGGCGTACGGCTGGCATACTCAACAGGGCGATGCGTACGACTTTGAGGCGCTGGCATCGATGACCAGGAAGGCGCAGGCGGAGACAGACCGGCCGTCGCTGATACTTCTCCATTCAATTATCGGGAAAGGTTCGCCACACAAAGCCGGAACTGCAGATGCCCACGGAAGTGCGCTGGGGCCCGAGGAGGTAAAGGCGAGCAAAAAGCAACTGGGCATTCCGGAAGATGCAAGCTTCTACATCGATCCTGCGGCACCGCGCTACTTCGCCGAGCGGCGCAAAGACTGGAAGAAAGCGTACGACGAGTGGCAGGAGAGCTTCCGCGGGTGGGCCAAGGCGAACCCGGCGCTCAAAGAGCAGTGGGACAGGTACGGATCGAACGACCTTTCGGTTCTCCAGTCTGCGCAGCTTCCGGTTTTCAAGCCCGGCGAAAAGATCGCGACCCGATCGGCGAGTGGAAAAGTGCTCCAGGCCATTGCCAAGGTACTCCCGAACCTTGTGGGTGGATCCGCGGATCTCGCACCTTCAAACGATACGGCGATGCCGGCGCACGGCGATTTCAGCGTTGAAAATCCAACGGGGCGCACACTCCACTTCGGAGTTCGCGAACACGCGATGGGTGGGATAAGCAACGGCATGGCCGTGTACGGAGGTCTTCGCCCGTTCTGTGCCACCTTCCTGGTCTTCTCCGACTACATGCGCGGTTCTCTCCGCCTCTCGTCACTCATGAAAATTCCGACCCTATATCTTTTCACGCACGACTCGATCTTCCTCGGAGAAGATGGTCCGACCCATCAGCCGATAGAGCATCTGGCCTCTCTCCGCGCCATTCCCGGATTTCGCTTGCTTCGCCCGGGTGACGCCCAGGAGACTGAAGAGGCCTGGCTCATGGCACTTGAACGGTTTGACGGTCCGACTGCAATGGCGCTTACGCGTCAGAAACTCCCGGTATATGAAAAAGCGGACGTCGAGTGGAAGGCGAATATTCGAAAAGGCGCCTATGTGGTGCAAGACTGTGAAGGCACGCCCGAGGTGATCATCGTCGCGACCGGCTCGGAAGTGAGCCTCGCGATTGAGGCCGCACGCTCATGCGGACGAAAGGTTCGTGTGATTTCCATGATTTCGCGCGAGCTGTTCCAGTCACAGAATCTTGCGTACCGCAGAAACCTGATTCCGGAAGGCATCAGAACTGTGGTCGTCGAGGCGGGCGTGAGCTGCGGTTGGGAGGGTATCGCGACCGGCGAACAGGATCTCTTCACGCTCCATGCTTTCGGAGCGTCGGGTCCGGGAGACGCGGTGGCGGAATACTTCGGGTTCACAAAAGACGCGCTTGTGCGACTGGTCGAGATCTAACCGCAACAAAAGAGGATATCATGCCGGGATTTCTGCTGGGATTGGACATCGGGAGCTCCTCCGTCAAGGCGTCGCTGCTCGACAGCGCTACGGGCAAGTCGGTCGCCTCGGCGTCCTCCCCCTCGACTGAAATGGACATTACCGCGACACGCCCCGGTTGGGCCGAACAGGAACCCGACGAGTGGTGGAATCACGTACGAAATGCGCTTGCCATGGTTCGCAGGACACACGCGAAAGAGCTCCTGCAGCTGGCCGGCATCGGTATTTCCTACCAGATGCATGGCCTCGTTCTGGTCGACAGCAACGGGAAAGTCGTTCGCCCCTCGATAATCTGGTGCGACAGCCGGGCGGTGCCCTACGGGCAGAAGGCATTCGAAAGACTAGGTGAAGCGTGGTGTCTCGAGCACCTGCTCAATTCGCCGGGAAATTTCACCGCCGCGAAGCTTGCATGGGTGAAGGACCAGGAGCCGGATAACTTCCGCAAAGTCGCCAAGATGATGCTCCCCGGTGACTTCATTGCTTTCCGACTTACCGGCGAGATCACCACAACCGCGAGCGGGTTGTCCGAGGGGATTCTGTGGGACGGAAAGACCGAAAAAGTGGCCGACGAAGTCCTCGATTCTTTTGGCTTTCCAAAGAGCGTGCTCGCCGACGTCAGGCCGACTTTCGCCGTGCAGGGCACTGTCACCGCGAAGGTTGCCGAGGAGCTGGGGATTCCGACCGCTGTCCCCGTTTCCTACCGAGCGGGAGATCAACCGAATAACGCATTCTCGCTGAACGTCCTGGAGCCCGGTGAACTCGCCGCGACAGCGGGAACATCCGGCGTCGTCTACGGAGTAATCGACTCGCCTGCATACGATCCGCGATCTCGCGTCAACACGTTTGTCCATGTGAACCACACACCGGACCGGAAGCGATACGGAGTTCTGCTTTGCCTCAACGGCACCGGTATCCTCAATCGGTGGCTCAAGCAAAATGCACTCGATCCCGAAGATGGTGAGCCGGTCGACTACGCAACCGTGAATGCTCTCGCCGAAAAGGCTCCAATTGGGAGCGGCGGGCTGATGATTCTCCCGTTTGGAAACGGAGCGGAGCGGACTCTGGAAAACGCAGATCCCGGGGCGTCCATACACGGTCTCAATTTCAACACACACACGCGTCATCACCTGTTGCGCGCCGGGCAGGAGGGCATTGTTTTTGCGCTGAACTACGGGCTCGCGGTGATGCGTTCGATGGGACTTCCGATAAAAAAGATCCGGGCGGGGTACGCGAACATGTTTCTCAGCCCGCTCTTCGCGCGGGCGTTTGCCACGGTCAGCGGGACGAGCGTCGAGCTCTACAGAACTGACGGGGCCGAAGGAGCCGCCCGAGGTGCCGGCCTTGGAGCCGGTCTTTTTTCCAACCGCGAGGAGGCGTTTCGAGGCCTGGAGCGCAAGGAGACAATCGATCCGGTAGAGCGCGGTGCAGCCGCATACCGGGACGCGTACGAAAAATGGCTCGAACGGCTACATTATATGCTTCCCGCGACCCGGTAACTCATCACGCTCAGACTGAGTACTCTCAAACTGAGTACTCTCAAACTGAGTACTCTCAGTAGGGTACAAAATTCACGAGGCGCCACTCAGCGAACGCGCTTACCACCGGGCCGGTTTCACCCGCGTCCTGGGGAGTGACACGTGTGCCGGCGGATGACAGATCCGCCGGATCGATTTCCCGGGCGGTCGCAACGCCGGTAACCGCCATGACACTGCCGGTTTCGTCCAATTTCCCGGCGCGGACCGGCTGCGCGGACATCTGGAAGATCCCGCAGTTCGATATGGCGAACAGCGGCATCCACGCGGGAGACGAGAGTGTTGCCTTGATCATCCATTGCAGAATTCCCGCATGACTCACGGTTACGATAGCGCGGTTTCCTTTGTTGGCGGTTTCGATCAGGCAGTCCCAGAACGCAACCGCTCGCATTCGAAGCGAAGCCACCGATTCTGCGCCCGGAACCGCTTCCCAGCTTTGCGCCTGAAAGCTGTTCCACTCGGCGGGATATCGGTATCGAATCTCTCCGTAGGAGAGTCCGGAGAACAGACCTGTGTCGAGCTCGATGATCCTCTCATCAGGTACGGGGGCGGGAAGATCGGCCACTTTGCACATTATGGTCGCCGTCTCCATCGCACGGTCGAGGGGTGAACTGAAAACGGCGTCGACCCTCTTTCCTGCAAACCATTTACCGGCAGCGTCGGCGTGTTCGCGCCCGCGATCAGAAAGTCTGGCGTTCTGCCTTCCCTGAATGACACTGCCTCGATTGGCTTCACTTTCTCCGTGTCGGACAAAGTAGAAATCGGTGTGTTGCTGCAGGAGGCTGAAATCGGGTTGGCGATTCGGTTCCATCTGTGCTCACATTTCCGCGGTCCTGCCGGCGGTCGAGTTGAACCCGCCGGCGTCAGAAGTCGATGATAATGGACTGGTTGGCCGTGTCGTCCAGATATTTGACAAGCAGAGATTCGGTCGACGGAATATAGTAGCGGCCCTTGCTGTAGGACTCGAAACTCGGGTCGGCGCGCCACGGGCCGTCAAACCCGAAGAGAAACATCTGTGTGAAATTGGGTACTCCTTCGATCAGGATGTATTGCGTTCTTCCGAGCTGGTAATTGAGCTTGATGCGCCACTCCCGGGCCGTGAAACTCGTGTCTGCGATTCCCATGATCGTCCACATCCAGGCACCGGGTCCTGCGGACTGATAGAATGAAACTTCGCGAGGGTAGTACGGGTTTGAATTGATCAGCGGGTAGATGTCTTCCGGAGCGATGGTGCCCTGAGACTCTTTTATCGTGCTATTGTCAAAGAAGAGAATCTGCGGCAGGAACCCCTGATCGTCGGCGAAATCCAGTGCGGACAAAACCAGACTTCGGCCCATGAGCAGCAGCTTTTCGTCGTTCTGCTTCTGTCCGGCCTCGATGAGCAGCCGGCCGCCGAGTATGGAGTAGTAGAGCTCAATCCGTCCGGGTCTGACCTGCAGGAAGAATCCCTGATCGGTCTTCACGATGTTGGGGACGAGCGTGCTGGAAATGAGCTCGAAAAATCGAGAGAGCGACGTCGTGGCTTCGGGCGAGATCTGGTCGGCTTCCAAAGCGTTTTGCAGCATGCCGAGTGCGGTGACAACATCGACGCCGTTCAGGTCGACCCTGGCCGCGAGCTGCAACAGGCTTTGCAGTAGCCCGGCGCCGCCGCGATCAGCGGCAAACTTCACCGCGTGCGCGCTTCGGAATGCGTCTCGATCTTCCCCCGCGACAAGCGAAGCGAGTCGGGCGGTCTCCTGCTGATCCGAGTTTTGAAGCTTCTGGTTCATCTCGATGAGGTTGCCCAGATAGACGGAACTGAGGTAGGTAAGACCGGATGGGTGCTTGTCGGCTGCAGTTCGCATTTCCGTAAAAATCCGCGTGTAGTCATCGCGACGCCATGCTTCGGCGAGGCTTGCTGCCAGAATCGACTCGCTGAAGCCCTGCGTGCCATCCCGGCCGTTCCAGGTTCCCGCGGTGGGATTGTAGCGTTTGTCGACCCAGGCCGAGTAGGCGACATTGATGTAGTTCTGCACGGCAGTGGCGTACTCTGTTTCGGAGACTTTCATGTCCTGACTTTCGAACCAGAGCGTAAAGAAATCCTTCGTCGACGGCGGCGCGAGCATGTACCGGATGTTCAGCTTCTCGCTGCTCCCGGCGACGATCAACTGGTCTTTCCGTGAAGTGATGTTGCTGCGTGCCGGCAGTGTGAGCAGGTAGTCATGTGATCCATAACGCACCGAAAAGACCGGGATATTCTTGTCCGGTTTCGAAATCGACGCGTCATTCAGGCCGAACGGGAGAGTGAGGGAGGAAACCTGCCCGAGGGACTCAGGCATCGCAGGAATGATCTCCATCCCGGCATTGTTCGGTCCTGACGGGGCAAAAGTAAGCTTGGCACCGTGCTCGAACAGGATTTCAAATCCGTTGTCGAGTTTGTTGTATCCGGTGGCTCTCAGGGCCGATTCCTTGCCGTCGCGAGTATCAACGACGAGGCTTCGATCCGGTGTAAACGGGAATCGAAGTCCTTGAAACTCGATGCTCAGGTCCGTTATCGTCGACCCGCCGTTCCCGTTCCCCATCGCGAAATTACCACGCAGCAATATCTGTCCTGCATTGGCTCGAAAGAGCTTTCCGCCGGAAAACTGCAGCAACAGAAGGACGAAGATCACCGCGATATACAGAAGAGGAATCAGGAAATAGACTTTATTAACTCTGCTTTCCATGTATGCGGCGATTGTAGCAACACAATGGCCTCTCATTCAATTGGCCCGAACGCCCTGGTTACCCTCGTTCTTGTAAAAAGAATGCGGGCAGGCTATGATGAACACCGCTTGCGCACCGGGGCATCCCGTGACCGCTGCTCGGGCACAATCCGACATGAGCGCTTTTTTAAACAAATCACCAGAACAGGGACCAATCTTATCCGCCGCCGCCTGGCCCTGGTTCCGTCGCATCCTGGTGCTCTTCGTCTCGTGCGCGGCGTTTCTCGCTTCATGCGCAACGCAGCATAACGCGCCGACGGCGGTGTCTTCCGCGGCTGTCGCTTCAACGACCGTGCAACCGACCCCGTCCGAGACGCCCGAACAACAGAAGCGTCGTGCCTATGATGAAATCGGGGGCCTGATTGCAAAAGGGGAACCGCAAAAAGCGATAGAGGTCTTCGAGAGCGCTCATCTCCTCGACCCGCAAAGGCCCGAGAGTGTCCTCTTTCTCGCCAACCTCTATCTTGCCGCTGGAGAGCTCGACGGCGCCCAGAAAGTGTTGACCGATCTGAATAGGAAGGATCCGAACAATGCCGACGTACTATTTGATCTCTCACTGGTCGCCGGCGCCCGCGGCACCCCGGAGACGCAGGAGCAGCTGCTGAACAGAATGCTTTCGGTTTCACCAAACGACACGCGCGCACTCGACTCGCTTGGCCGGATCTATCTCGGACAGCAGCATTACGCCCGCGCCGAAACCGCGTTTGGGGGGAGCCTGAAGCAGAATCCGGAGAATGTCGAGGCGCTTACCGGTCTGGGCACCGCCTATATGTATCAGGGAAAGCTCAATCAGGCGGAAGAGGTACTTAGCAGAGCAATTTCGCTCGCGCCCACTTCACCGACCGCCTACGTAAGTCGGGGTCGCGAACGTGCCGACAACGGGAATCTCGCCGGCGCCGAAAAGGATCTGGATGCCGCGATACGGCTCGAACCGAATTATACCTGGCACTACATCGACCGCGGTCGTCTGCGGGCTCGATCGGGGAACTCGATCGGAGCAATCGCTGACTTTACCCGCGCGGTTGAGATCGATCCCACCTTGTTTCTCGGTTATGCGTATCGGGGGGAGACCTACGATCAATTAGGCAAGAGCGGCGAGGCGCTCTCCGACTACGAGAAGGTGCTCTCGATCCGACCCGACTACGATCCGGTTTATCCTCTTGCGGGAGCAATTTATTTCATGAATTCCGAGTGGGAGCGTGCGGCGCAGATGTTCCGAAAGGCATACACGGCTCAGAACAAGGAATACGCTTACCCGCTGCTCATCGCGCTCTGCTACAAATTCAAGGGCGACGAACGAGGCGCCAGAAACTATCTGTCCGGGGTCATCAACGATGTCGCGCGGGATTCCCTCTATTATGAAATGTGTCGGTACTATATGCAGCCGAACAACGACAGCACGATATTCCAGCGAATCATGGACACCAAGGATGCCTATCTGAAGACAAAAATGCTCTTTTTTCTCGGCGCCCAATATGACCTGAATGGCCAGACCAGCCTGGCGCAGACCGTACTTCTTTCAATCGATTCGCACAGATTTCCGTCGTTGCTCGAAGCTCGACTCGCTGCGTGGATTGTGAAGGGAAAGGCTGAAGCTTCCCGATGAAAGGCCTCGACGAGCTCATCACGCACATCGACCCAGGTCGCGGACTGCTCATTCAGGCGCACGATTTTCCCGACCACGACGCAGTGGCGTGCGCGTATGCGCTGGGACTTCTGCTTGGTTCGCGTGGAATCGAAAACGGCCTTTGTTACGGCGGTACGATTCAGAGCAATTCCCTCGACCAGACAATCCGCCTGCTCGAAATTCCGATCAGCGCGCTGAGCGATCTTTCGGTACCCGAGAGCACTCAACTCATTGTGGTGGATGGTTTTGTCGGCAACAAGAACGTGACTGGACTCGCGTTGGATGTAATCGGCGTGATCGACCATCACGAACCACCGGATGCGCCCGCGACACCCTACTTTGATATTCGGCCGGAGTATGGTTCCTGTTCCACAATCCTCTATCAGTACTACAAAGCGGCAGGAGTGGAGCTCGCGCCCAACACGGCGACCATGCTGCTGATGGGTATCATGATGGACACGGCGTTTATGACGCGCGGAGTCGCGCCGGTCGATATGGAAGCTTTCTCGGACCTGTTCTTTCGAGGCGACTGGGAAACGGGCAGCAGGCTGCTGAAGAACTCCCTTTCATTGAGTGATCTGTCGGTGTTTCGGGAAGCGATCAATTCGTGCGTGGTCGCGGATGATTTCTGTTTCGTTCCAGTCCAGAAGGAGTGTACGCCTGAGGTGATGGCGCTGGTCGCAGATTTCTTTCTCGGACTGAGAGAGATTCATTTTGTCGTGGTGCTTGAACCGGATCGGGACGCCTACAGGCTTTCGGTCAGAAGCGAGGACAACGCAAGGCCGGCCGACGTGGTGATACGACGCGCGCTTTCCGGGATCGGTTCCGGCGGCGGACACGTTCATATGGGTGGCGGAAGCATTCCTCGCGATCTGTTTCCCGGCGAACAGAGCCTCAGAAATCGATTCCTGAGAGCTATGGGGCGGGAAGATTGAAACTGGGCTGGGCGACGAATCAGCTAAGGATAGTGTAGATGGAAACAACAAACGAAACGGTTACCCGGCTCCGCGTGGAGGCCCGAGAAATCATACTCATCGGTACCGCGCATGTGTCTCGCGAGAGTGTTGACGAGGTGGCCCGGGTAATCGAAGAGGAGAACCCGGGACGGGTTTGCGTGGAGATCGACAACGCCAGGTACCAGTCGATTGTCCAGGGCGAAGCCTGGTCCGGGATCAATATTTATCAGGTGATTCGTGAACGCAAGGGTTTCCTGCTCCTGGGGAATCTTGTTCTCGCGTCCTTTCAGAAACGCCTCGGTGTGGATCTCGGCGTCCGACCCGGCGAAGAAATGATCGAATCGATACGGATCGCCGAAGAGCGCGGAATACCGGTCTCTCTATGCGATCGCGATATCCAGGTGACCCTCCGGCGTGCATGGGCCAAGTCCGGGTTCTGGGGCAAGAACAAGATGATTGCGGCGCTTCTCAGCGCAGTCTTTACCAACGAAAAGCTCTCTTCAGAGGAGATAGAAGCTCTCAAACAGAAGAGCGCCCTGGAGAGTATGATGCAGGAGCTTGCCGGTTACCTGCCCTCCGTCAAGGAGGTGTTGATCGACGAACGCGATCGCTTTCTGGCCACGCGTATTTTCGAAACCACCGAAGAGCGGGTGGTTGCCGTGGTTGGCGCAGGACACGTTCCCGGCATCGTCCAATGGATCGAAAAGCTGAAGGGGGGAGATGCTGACCGGAATCTTTCCGATATAAGCACGGTCCCGGAGCGGAACAAGTTTGCCCGGGCTATTCCGTGGATCATACCGGCGCTCGTGCTCGGCCTTCTGGCTATGGGTTTTGCCCGACACGGTTGGCAGATGACGTTGAACATGATGCTTCTGTGGGTTGTAGTCCACGGGACACTTTCCGCGCTAGGTGCTCTCGTTGCCCTCGCGCACCCGGTGACGATACTGGTTGCATTTGTCGCTTCGCCGATCACCTCGCTCAACCCGACGATCGGCGTCGGGTTTGTGACAGGGCTGCTCGAAGCGGTCATGCGCAAACCGCGCGTGCAGGACGTCGAAACTCTTCAGGAATCCATTACGACTTTCAAGGGTTTTTTTCGCAACCGGATTACGCACATTCTGCTCGTGTTCTTTCTCTCGTCGGTTGGAAGTGCGATCGGCACCTTCGTGGGCATTCCGTTTCTGACCGCGTTCCTCGCGCGGTAGACCGCAAATCGCGCGGTAGACCGGGGACAATCATCGCACGACCTCAGCGAACGCCGCCTTCACTGCTTCGGCGATGGTTCCGGTTTCCACCCATGCATCCTCACACTGCTCACCCTCACGGAGTGCGGCAGGACCAACGCAGCGACGGTAGTTCATATCGATCGCCGCGCGAATCCGTCTTCGCAACGCCTGCACCGGGCGAACTTCGCCGGCCAGGCTGAGTTCGCCTGTTACCGTAACCTCCGCGGGCAGGGGAACGCCGGTTCGCGCCGAATAGAGGGCGAGCGCGAGCGGAAGATCGACCCCAACCTCGCTTATCTTCATTCCGCCCGCGACATTCACATAGATGTCCTGGTCGGAGAATCGCAGTCCGAGGTGCTTTTCCAGCACAGCGGCGAGCCGGGATACCCGTCCCGAATCGATGCGGTCGGAAAAGACCCGCGATATACCGCCTTTGGCGGGAACGGTCAAGGCCTGAATTTCAACCAGGAGGATTCTGCTGCCCTCGTATATCGGTGCTGCAACCACGCCCGGCGGAACAGTGCCGTTGCGCCGGATCAGGAAGAGCGACGAAGGATCGACGACCTGTGTCAGCCCTCCGCTCTGCATCGTGAAGATCCCCACCTCATCGGTTGGACCGAATCGATTCTTGGTTGTCCGAAGAAACCGCACGTCCCCCTCCGATTGATCGAAATAGAGGACCGCATCTACCATATGCTCGAGTATCTTGGGACCGGCGATGCTGCCCTCTTTGGTGATATGCGCGACGAGAAACAGGGCGGAACCGGTCTCACGCGCCCATTGAGAAAGTTCGAGCGCGCAGTACTTTATCTGGTTCACGGTGCCGGGGACGTCACCGGCTTCGATCGAATGAAGCGTCTGAATCGAATCGACGATCAGAAGCGATGGTTTCTGCTCATCGAGCAGTCGCAGAACCGGGTCCAGCTCCGTGGTTGTGGTGATGCTGATCGGCGCCTTCGCGAGGCCAACCCTTTCCGCACGACTTTTCAGCTGTGCCGGCGCCTCCTCTCCCGCGAGATAGAGTCGCCCGGCCGGAACCCGGGCAAGGCCGGCGGCCTGGATCATCAACGTGGACTTTCCAATTCCCGGCTCGCCTCCGACCAGGATCGTTGAGCCCGGGACTATTCCTCCTCCAAGCACGCGGTCGAGTTCCGACATACCGGTCGACCAGCGAATCTGGTCGAGTGTTTCGACCGCTCCCATAGCGACAACCTGGTGAGCTACCGCCTTTGCTGCGGCGCCGGCCCGTATCGCCTTTCTCTGTCCCCCCACAGGCTCGACAGATTCCGTGAATGTGTTCCACTCGTTGCAGACCGGGCAGCGTCCGAGCCATTTGGGTTCCTGATGCTCACAGACACTGCAGACAAACCGCGTCCTCGTCTTTCCCACGAATTGCTCCCACTACAGTATAGAAACTTTCCGGCCTTTCCGGCAGGGACAATCAGGGTATGTCGCCTGAAATGGTCGACCTCGCGCTGCCGGGTCACCGTTGACGAACGCAAGCGTGCGTTCTATTGTGAAAAACGTCATGGACCAGAAGGAATACCGTCTCGCCGCAGTTGTGCACACGGACATTGTCGGGTTCAGCCGGATGATGGAGCGCGACCAGATGGCCACGGTTGCGCTCATAAAGCAACACAACGCATCGGTGGCGGCACTCGCCGCCGAGCACGGCGGTAAAGTGATAAAGACCGTCGGCGACACCGCGCTCGTCGATTTTTCCAGCACCGTGAACGCCGTGCGTTTTGCGACCGCCATTCAGCAGTCGGTCGCCGGTTTTCGGGGTTCTCACCCTGGTTCCGAATTCTCCCTGCGCGCCGGGGTGCATCTGGGCGACATCTACTTCTTCGAGGATGACGCGGTTGGCGAGGGCATCAATATCGCTGTCCAACTCCAGGAGCTCGCCAGGCCCGGAACGATCTGCATCTCGCAGGAGGTCTACAACCTCGTTGCCAACAAGGTCGAAAAGCAGATAGTGCCGATAGGCGAAGTAACATTCAAAAACATCTCCCGCGCGATCCAGGCATACGAGATTGTCGTGGATGTCGAGGCAGCAGCAGCACCGGCCTCGCGCCCGCAGACGCGTCAGGCCGTGGAACCGGCCCCGGAAGAGCTCAAACCGCGCATCCTCCAGGAAATCAAACGTCTCGGCAGAAGAATCACCGTCGACGAAGCACGCGCGATCCTCCACGTCAAGTCCGCGGCTGGAGAAATGGAGCTTCAGTCCCTCGCGCAGAAGGGCATTATCGCCACACGCGGGAGTGCCTCGGTCCGATCTCAGGACGCTCCGCAAGGTCCGGCGAGAGACGGCACCGGGGCCGGTTCAGTGCGTCCGGGCAGCTCCGAGGCACAGGGGGGCGGATGGGACCGCTGGGCACGGGATATTGCACGCGAGATCGAGTCGCACGTGAAAGATCAAACCGAAAGCCGTGGGGGCCCCGCCGACCATAGAGCCCGTCGCCGCGCGACGATTAATGCAATGCGCGATGCCAGACGGGATGTTCGTCACCAGGCACGCCATGGCAGCTGGTCCGACTGGGACGAAGGGATCCAGGAGGAGGGGAGTGACACTCTGGTAGAGGACTACCGCAACCACGCGGTGGCCGGCGCCGAACGGGCCCGGGCGGGATTTCGCGGGCATGCAGGTGCGTACATCGCCGTGAACGGTATCCTCGCAGTCATCTGGTTCACGACCGGGGCGGGGTTTCCGTGGTTTCTTATCCCCGCGGGAGCGTGGGCCATAGGCCTGATAACGCACCTGGCAAACGTTCGAACGAGGAGTCGGGAAGCCGACGAGATTCAGTCGATCGAAAACCTGAACCCGGAGCACCTGCGAATCATTCGGAAATTGAACCGAGTCCGCTCCTCGTGGGTATCACATCTGGTCTCCAACCTCACGGTGAGCGGGTTTCTCGTCATGCTCAACATGATCACCTCCCCGGGCTTTCCCTGGTTCGTCTTCCCCGTGGGTGCAATGGCGATAGGCCTCTTCTCCCACTTTCCGGTGTACGCGGGCAAGCTGCGGGATTTGCGCAGGAAACTTGCCGCTGCCGGCGCGCAAATCGGAAAGAGGTTCCGAGATCGATCTCCCGTACCCGCTCCGGGTACTCAGGGCACAGGCGATCCGTCTCCGGCCGCCCAGGCAGAGGCAGTGCGCATTGCCATCACCAGCCAGCTTTCCACCTTTGGCAAAGGCGAATCGCCTCTCGGTGAGGACTTTTTGCCACTCCTTGAGAACTACGTGAACCAGATCAAGGAACTCGATGAAAAAGACCGTGAGCTCGAACAGATCATCAATTCCATCCCGATGGGCGAACTGGAGAAGGATCTCGTTCGCCTCACAGAGCGGAAGAAAGAGGCGTCGGACCAACGGGTACTCGAAGAGTACGGACGCTCCATCGAGCAGATCCATCGTCAACAGCATTCATTCCGTGAGTTGCGGAACGAGAAGGAGATGCTGCACCTGCGAACCAACTCGGCCCTGAATTCGCTCAAACAGATGCAGATCGACCTTGCCCGAATGAAGAGTATTTCGTCAGGCAGCGATGCAGGTTCCCTCTCGCTTCTGAAGGAGAAGTCCGGGGAACTTTCCCAGTACCTGGAAGACCTGCGCGAAGGTTACCGGCAACTCGAATAGCTCGAGGTATCGCCGGGAATCATCTCGATTTCACAGACACCAGGGTAAGATCCAATACAACAACCGAGTTCGGCGGAATCACTCCCGGTATACCGGCGGTGCCGAACGCCATCTGCGGCGGAAGAATCACCAGCCGTTTCTCCCCCGGCCGCATGTCCTGGGCCATCTTGTCCCACCCGGGAAGCTTCATGGCGCCCGAATTGACCGGGAACACCACCGGACCGTGTTTCGTGGAATTGTCGAACTCAGTACCGTCGATGAGGCGCGCGGAGTAGTCCATAGTGACAACCTCTCCGGTTGTCGGCTTTGGCCCTGCCCCCTGCTTCTCGACGATGTACCTGATGTCGTCGGTCCCGACTTCGGCATTTGGCCACTTCTGATCGATTTCGGCGAGATTCTGCTCGCGGGCCTTCTGTGACGCCTGTTGACGCGCTGTGAGGACTCTGGCTTTTGCGGCGACGAATGCGGCCTGGTCATCGCGGAATTGCTGCGCCTCGGACCCAACCCGGACTATCGTTACTTTGTTTATGGCATCGCCTTTGACAATACTGTTCACCACCTCCATTCCACTCACGACGCGACCGAAGACGGTATAGTGGCCATCGAGAAAGGGCGCGGGAGCCAGGGTGATGAAAAACTGGCTGCCGTTGGTGTCCGGGCCGCTGTTCGCCATCGAAAGAACGCCGGCGCTGTCGTGGTTGAGTCCCGGTACAATCTCGTCCGGCCATGTATAGCCGGGGCCGCCGGATCCCGCCCGTGCCGGATCGGTGCCGTAGGGATCGCCTCCCTGAATCACAAAAGGATTCGGCTCTCTCACTACGCGGTGAAAGACGAGCCCGTCGTAGAAATGAGTCCCCGTACCGCGAGTAGTTCCAAGTTTACCCTCCGCCAGACCGGCAAAGTTGATTACGGCAAGCGGTGCTCTCTTGAAATCGAGTTGCAGAACGATTGTTCCGCGTGAAGTATCCATTCGGGCGTAGAGTCCAGCCGCGAGATTTTCCTGTGCGGAAACCGAAGTAAATCCCACAGCAAATATTGCTGCCGCATACAAAAAAACCAACCGTTGCCGGTACCGAGTCTGCAGTTTCACGCGTTGCCTCCGGAAGAAAGTTGTCGTTGCACTCTACCAGAGATGGAACGGACCGTGAAGCACAACGATTCAGTTTGTGCGAACGCGGCCCCGGCGTCGCCGTCCCGGGGTGGCGAATGGATCGTCTGTTGTGTTGCCTCCTGCGCCGATTTCGTGATATCACGAAGGGAGTGCATCCATGAGGCCTCATCCGGGTTTTCCCGTTCTTATCCGCATCTACACCTATCTACGACCCTACCGTGTCAGTGTCATCGTCGGCATCGCTTTCATGCTCGGTATCGACCTCATCTCCATTCTGATTCCACAGGCAGTCCGCATCACCATCGACCGGGGCATGCGGCCGGGAAACCTGGCGCTCCTCGCGGCCGGAGCGGGCGCCGTGCTTGCGCTCGCACTGGTGAAGAGCATTTTTACCTTTTTCCAGGGCCGCATCGTCGAGACATACTCGCAGGGTGTTGCCTACGACCTCCGGCGGGAAATTCACAGCAGGCTTACGGGCCTCTCGTTTTCGTTTCACGATACCGCCGAGAACGGTCAGCTTCTCTCACGCACGATCCAGGACGTTGAACGGATCCGATTTCTCACCGGACGCGCAAGTCAACGGATGGTGGAAGGCGCGATTCTTCTCGCCGCCAGCGCGACTGTGATGATTTCGATGAGCCCGCTTCTCGCGTTTCTCAGCCTCCTTCTCATGCCGATTCTCGTGTGGCGCGCGATCCGGTACGGGAACTTGATTCGTCCGTTGTCCTACGACATTCAGCAACAGCTCGCCGTGCTTACCACCCGCGTTGAACAGAACCTCCGCGGCGCGAGAATCGTGAAGGCATTTGCACAGGAGAGAGCCGAGGTGGAACGCTTCAGAGCGGAGAACGACCGATGGTTCGAGCTCTCGCGCCTTTCGTCACGGATACAGGCCGTGAATGGCCCGCTCTTGAACGTGATCGCCAACCTTTCCACCGTAATCGTGGTCGGCTACGGCGGATATCTCATCGTGAACGGAACTATCACGATAGGGCTTCTCGTGGCGTTTCTGACCTATCTCGGACAGCTGTCGCAGCCGGTGAGGATGATGGGACAGATAGCGCCCGTCGTGGGAATCGCCGCCTCGTCGGGCGACCGGATCTTCGAGATCCTGGACACAGAGTCCGAGGTCCGTGAACCCGAACAGGTGCGTGAACTGCCTCGGATCATCGGTCGGGTCTGCTTCAATAATGTTCATTTCGCGTACCGCGGGCGGGAAGAGACACTTCAAAATGTTACCTTTGCGGTCGAGCCGGGAATGACGGTAGCACTTCTGGGCGAAACAGGGTCCGGCAAGACAACGATCATGAACCTGATTCCGCGATTCTACGACGTGACATCCGGAAGTATCACAATTGACGGCATCGATATCCGGGGAGTCCCACTTGCTTCGCTCCGCGATCAGGTTGGGATAGTGATGCAGGAGGCAGTCCTGTTTGGCACGACGATCGGGGAAAATATCCGCCTCGGAAGGCCCGACGCCTCCTCCGAGGAGGTCATCGCCGCGGCCACCGCAGCTCAGGCACATGAGTTCATAGTCGAAGCGGGGAAGGGTTATGATACGCCGGTGGGCGAAATGGGCGCGACGCTTTCCGGCGGTCAGAAGCAGCGCATCGCCATTGCCCGCGCGCTGCTGAAGGATCCTCGGATTCTGCTGCTCGACGATGCCACCTCCAGCGTCGACACGCAGACTGAGCGAAAGATCCAGAAAGCCCTTGCGCTTCTCCTGAAGGGTCGCACATCGTTCATCATCGCCCATCGGCTCAGCACGGTGCGGCTCGCCGACCGCATCATACTCATGGAAGGCGGCCGCATCCTTGCGATGGGAAACCACGAATCCCTTCTCGAGTCCTCCGACCTCTACGCGCGCATCTGCCGCGAACAACTTTACGATGAGGTGATGCCGTGATCGGTTCCACAGGGTCGATGGGTCCGAGGCGAGCGTTGGACGGGTTTGCCGGAGACGAGGACGGCAGGGCATTCGATCCGAAGACCGTACGCAGACTTCTCCCGTTCCTGCGTCCCTTCCGCGGCCGCATGTTGGCTGCGGTCGCCATGACCGTCGGTACCACCGGCTTCAGCCTGCTTGCGCCCTATCTGCTCAAGATAGCCATTGACCGCGATATCGGCGGCGGAAATCTTCCGGGACTTGCGCAGACGTGCATGCTTCTGATCGCCGCCTACGGCGGGCTATTCCTTTGCGACATGGGCTCGCGATACCAGCTCTCCTGGGTCGGGCAGCGCGTACTCGCGTCGCTGCGTGATCGGCTCTTCGTGCACCTTCAGATGCTTCACCTTGGCTACCACGATCGCCACACCGTGGGCGTGACCGTTTCTCGCGTTATCAACGATGTTGGCGTGATTAATGACCTTATGTCGCAGGGGCTGGTTACCCTAGTGGGCGACAGTCTCCTTCTCGCCGGAACGATAGTCATTATGCTTTCGCTGGACGCATCGCTGGCGCTTCTCTGTTTCACCGTGATCCCGATAATGCTGCTTGCAACACGGCTGTTCGCGCTGCGGGCAAAATCTGCCTTTCGCAAAACACGAAAGTCGGTCGCTTCTGTCGTGGGTGACCTGGCCGAAGACATATCGGGCATGCGAGTGATCCAGGCTTTTGCCAGGGAGCCGCAATCCAGGGAACGATTCGACCGTCTGAATCAGGACAACCGGAACGCGAATATCCGTGCCGTATCGTTGTCCTTCACGTTCCTTCCAAGTGTCGATTTTCTCGGTGTGGTCGCCACGGCTATCGTCCTGCTTGCGGGGGGGATTCACGTCGCGCACCACGCGGTTACTCTCGGAATAGTGGTCGCATTTCTATCATACGTCGGACAGTTCTTCCAGCCGATTCGTGAGCTCAGCCAGATCTACAATACCGCTCAATCGGCAATGGCGGGCGGCGAACAGATCCTTGCTCTTCTGGATACCGAACCTCAGTTGAAGGACCCGGAGGATGGGCGAACAATCGGGCCGGTTCGCGGGGAGATCGAGTTTGTGCATGTCGGCTTCTCCTATCAGAAGACCGTTGAGATTCTGCACGACGTGTCGATCCGGTTCCCGGCCGGAAGCACCACGGCGCTTGTGGGACCGACCGGTGCCGGAAAGAGTTCGATCGCCAATCTGATTGCGCGGTTCTATGACCCGGATACGGGTGCGGTGCTCGTCGACGGGATAGACATCCGCACCATAACCGCGGAATCATATCGAAGTCAGATCGCCGTCGTTCCACAGGACCCGTTCCTTTTCGCGGGGACCGTGCTCGACAATCTCCGTTTCGGTCTTCCAACCGCACCCGTGAAGGAGGTGGAAGAGGCCTGCCGAAAGATCAATGCAGATTCATTCATCCGGAGACTGCCGGCCGGGTATCAAACCCTTGTCCAGGAGGGATCGGCCAACCTGAGCATCGGGCAGCGCCAGCTCATCTGTATCGCCCGAGCGATCATCGGAAATCCGAGAATTATCATCTTTGACGAGGCGACAGCGAACATCGATACGACGACCGAAATGATCATTCAACACGCGCTCGAAGTGCTTCTCGCGGGACGGACGGCGCTGGTGATTGCGCACCGGCTCTCGACGGTCCGCACGGCCGACAGGATCCTCGTCGTGAATTCCGGCACGATCGTGCAGGAGGGAACCCACGGAGAGCTTCTCGCACGCGACGGACTGTACCGAAATCTCTATTACACCCAGTTTCTGAATCCAACTCAACCTCCTCCAAAATCATGAAACTTCCCCCTGCCGCCCGCCTGCACCGGCATCCCGTGGAATGGTATTCT
>DATKUF010000019.1:0-3668 GCA_035530755.1 Spirochaetia bacterium
CACCACATCGGAATCGCGCACGGGAGCCTTCTAGGGCTGTCTCCGGACCCGGATATGCAATATTACCCCATGTCTCCGGAAAGCCTGCAGAGACTTCCGGTGGACCTGTGGCTCCTCGGTCATACGCACATCCGTTATCCCGGGACACCGCGAAAGGGTGACCGAATCTTCAATCCCGGGACACCGGAGCCCGATGGGTTCGATTGCCTCCATGGCGGCTCCGCCTTCGTTATTGAGCTCGAACCGGGCTCGCCTCCGACGGCAAAAGCCATCGCGACGGGAAAGTACCGCTTCGCCGATCGGGAAATTACCCTGACTCCCGAGACAAAGCCCGACGAGATACCCGGAATGATCAGGGAAGATCTCGGCTCCCAGGTGCTGCTCAGATTAGCCCTGAAAGGCTCGATATCGGCCGAATCGCGCGCGGCACTTTCGCCTTTGGAGTCCGACCTGCGAAATCGTGCCTTCTACCTCGACATCGACTATCACGGGCTGCGGGAGGCAATCACGCAGGAACGGATCGCACGGGAATTCGCCGACGATTCGTTCCCCCGGCGTCTTCTTGAGAAAGTGCTCGAGACAGGCGACGAAACCGCGCTTGAGATCGCATTCAACCTGATCGAGGAGGCGCGCGTTGATCATTGAAAGCCTCCGCCTGCATCCGTTTGCCGGCACCGAGGACAGACTCATCACGTTCTCGGCCGGCTTGAATGTGGTCACAGGACCAAACGAGGCGGGGAAATCGACGGCGTTCCACGCGCTGCTCCATGCGTTACTCACCTCAACTGGTCTGACTCCCGCGCCTTTCGCGGCAGCCATCGGCAGATTCCTTCCGGCGACCGAGGGAGACACGGTTCGGGTGAGCGTCGAGCTCAGCACGGCCGCCGGCCGATTCTCGATCGAAAAAGTGTGGACCGCGGGGAACCGAAAAGGCATCTCCCGGCTGGTGACACCCGCCGGTGCCGAGTTAACCGGAACGGCAGATGTAGACGAACGCCTGGCTGCGCTGCTTCCCGCGGGACCCGCTTCGGTGCGCGAAGTTCTTCTGACAGGCCAGGCGGCCCTGGTTTCACTCAAAGAGAGTCTCGATCCGGGGCCCGCAGTGAGAGGTGAAATCGGCGACATTCTCCGCCGGGGCCTCATGCAGGCCGGCGGTGTATCGATCGACCGTTTTCGAACGCTGCTGGACGACCGGCACGGACAGACGTTCCGTAACTGGGACGCAGCCGTTAATCGTCCGGCTTCCGGCCGCGAAATCGACAATCCGCACCGCAAGAATCTCGGCACGATTCTGAAGACCTATTATGAGATGAGCAGGCTCGAAGGACAGCATCGGAAGGCAGTTGAGGCGGAGACCGCGATCGACGAGTTGAACGCGCTCATACGCACCGCCCAGGAGTCGATCGAGTCTGCGGAGTCGCAACGGGCGCGCCTGTTCCCACTGCGCGATTCGATCCGGCTTCGGCAGGAAAGCGAAAGCGAGCTGCGAGCGTTGCGAGCGGAAATCGAAACCGTTCAGAAGATCGTGAAAGACTGGCCGGCGAAAGAGGAGCGTTTGCGCTCATTGAATGCAGAGCGCGAACGGACCGGCAAGACTCTTGCCCTCCTCAGCGAGGAGAAGAGAGCCGCGCAGAATCAAAATGTTGCGCGCGAGCTCATGAGGCGGGTCAACTTCGTCCGCCCGCTCAAAAAGGAGGCCGAGCGGACAGCGGCGGCACTGTCGCTCCTGCGCCCGGTGACCGACGAAGATCTCGCCCGCATGAACGTGCTGCGTGATCGGGTGCGTCACGATCGCGCCACGCTCGAGGCTTCACGACTGACCCTTTCCGTCGAAGCGACGAAAGAGACCACGATGCTCGTTCGGGATGGAAGCACGGCAGCAGAAAAGGTTTCGGTAAAACCGGGAGCGACCCACCGCCGAGCTGCCCGGGGACGCCTCGAGGTCGAGGTTGCCGATATCTCATTGGCGGTGTGGGCGGGGGATGAAACCGGCGGATTGTCCCTCGAGGAAGTTGCACGCGATCTGGCGGATGCCGAAGCGGAAATTTCGAAGAACCTCTCGCAATTCGGCGTCGAGGACGCAGGAGCGCTTGATGAGCTCGCCCGGGAGTACTACCGCGCCTCTCAGCAGGCTCAGCTTTCCGCGGCGCAGCTACAGGAAGCCCTGGGAACAGACGACTTTGCCGAGCTCACGGCACGGGCGCAAAAAATGCAGCCGGATGCCGCGGTCCGCCCGATAGAGAGTGTTGTCGGCGAAATTGCCGCGGCAACCCATCGCCTGGATTCAGTTGGTTCGGACATTACACAGCTGGACGAAGAGCTCGCGGATTATGTCCACCGTTTCGGTGCTCACGAGAGTCTGGTTCTGGCGGTCGGACGAAAAGCGGCGAGAATCGAGGAGCTCGTCAAAGACTCCGCGGCACTACCGGCGCTGCCCAAAGAGTTCGATTCGGCCGCAAGTTTCTTTTCTCATCTCGACGCGCTCGATCAGCAACTCCGGGACGAACGCGCGCATCTGAGCGGACTGATGCAGGACCGCGCGCGCGCGGAGGCGGGATTGCCGGAGGAATCCTCAGAGCAGCTCGCTTTGGCAGCAGGCCATGCACGAGCACTGTACCAGCGCGTTCGGCGCGAGGCGGGGGCGCTCGATTTGGTGAAACGAATTGCCGCGTCGATTCTCGAAGAGGTCGATTCGGGAACATTCACCGAATACACGCTGCGCTTCGCAGAGTACCTCAAGAGGCTCTCGGGCGGCCGCTTCGTCTCAGCCGAGATGAACGAAGGGGTCCCGGGAAACTTTACCGGAAGTTCGACCGTCAAGCTGCCATTCGACAGACTTTCGTGGGGGACGCGAGACGTCGTAGCATTAGCCCTCAGGCTCGTCCTTGCAGAGTACCTGTTGAGGGGCAAGCCGGGATTCCTCGTCCTCGATGATCCGTTTGTAGATATGGATCCCCAGCGACGGAATTTCGCCGCGGCCACAGTCCGAGAGTTCTCCACCCGGCATCAAACAATCGTCTTTACCTGCCACCCCCAGCACGCCGACGATCTCGGCGGCGTGAGAATCGAGCTGCACGGACCGGACTCGGGGGCCGTCGACGCTTAGTGGCGAACTCGGTAAGGATAGTGTAGAATCGCGGTGTGGAGACCACAGGATCGCCAACCACATCGCGCTTCATGCTTCCGCCGACTCCGCGGGATGAATCCTCGATAGTACACCCGATTCGGACGGCTCTGGTGATTCTGGTTTCCGGGGTGGCCCTCTACCTACTGAGCCGATACCGTTATCTGCTGTTTCACAGTCTCGCCGAGATTTTCAGTATTACGATCGCCGCCGGTGTATTCGTCGTCGCCTGGAACACGCGTCGCTACAACGCCGAATCATCGCTTTTCTACATCGGCGCCGGCTATCTCTGCGTTGCATTTCTCGACGTTATGCATACCATTTCGTATGCGGGAATGGGAGTATTTCCGGACGACCGATTCTATGCAAACCAGATCTGGATCGTGTCGCGCGCGACCGAGGCGCTCACACTTCTGGTATTTCTCGGGATAGTTCGTCGACGCAGCCGCACGACGGACAGAATAGTCGCACTGACCCTCCCGCTCGTCGCAGCCGCCGCTGTGTTTACGATCTTCGTCGTGCCGGTATTCCCCGCCTGCTTCAT
>DATKUF010000020.1:0-7097 GCA_035530755.1 Spirochaetia bacterium
GACGGCCGCCCCAGGCTTCTCTTTCGTGTATCCGGGAATATAGAACTCTATTTTGAATCGGGAAGAATACTCACGAGCGCCCCGGCGTCGACTCCGGCGGCCGCGAAGACAGCCGCCTGGACGGCGTGCGCTGCATCTGCGAACATCGCCGGGTGGCCCTGGAGGTAGGGGCCGATCCCGAGGCGATTCCACGCAGGCGAACGCGAAAGTTCCCGGGCGTTGCGGTCATAGTAGGCTGTGATCGCCGATACCGGTTGCTGCATAAGGTAGGCCTGAAACTCGTTGACCACCAGGTAGCTGTCGCGGGAATTGTAGGTTTTCGACCCGAGAAAGAGCTGCCAGAACTCCTTTTCCTGAAGCGGAATCGAAGCCCAGATTCCCGCGATCGCCTCCCGGTAGGCGGGATGGGTGAAATAAATGCCGTGGTATCCTTCATGAGTGAGAAGGAGGTAGCGCAGCCAGTAGGGATCGTCGTGGGATGCGGTGATGATCGCCCCGTTTCCCGGAACGAATCCGGCTCCCACTTTCCTGATCACTCCGTTTGCCGAGAGGATTTCCGCCAGTCGGACCTCCTCCGGATTCAGCGAGAAATGATCGGCGACCGCTGCGGTGAAGAAGCGAGCCAGATCTTCCGGCCGGTAGTCGTGAGCGTTCCAGCCGTGCATCGAATCGAGAATCGAGTTCGGCCACAGTTTTCCCGCGTAGCCCGCCTTCTCGACGAAGAAGGCAAGTCGTTTCATGTAGCGCGCCTGTACGGCAAGGTTCCGGAAGTCGACAACGAGCACCGATGGCACGAGATTCCACGAGAACAGCTCGTAGTCCGGCTGCCGCCAGGAGGCGGGATCGTAGAGAAGCACCGCGCCGAGATCGGCTGGTATCGGTGTTGAGCCTTGCGGCGCAGTGACGGAAACCGATTCGAGCCGAAAACCGGACCGACTCGACGTAATTTCGAGATTCTCCGGGACGAATCCGCACATCGCCGTGTAAAAGTAGTCGGTGTGCTCGCCCGAATGTGGTTCGATAACGAATCGTTTTGTTGCAGATGCATTCCACAGTGTTGCGCCTACCCTGCCGGAGCCAGGCTGGTACGCGTAGGTGACCGCAACCTGAACCTGCCGGCCTGCTGCACCGTTTGAAAGCGAGGCGAAACTTACGGTCGATGATTCGCTGTCTCCGGTACGGACCGACTTGTACCCGACGCCGGCACGGATGACGAGCCCGCCGTTTTCCAGTCGTACGCCCGGATAGTCGTTGGTCAGCCTTGCTCCGAGTATCTTTACAACGGCACCCGGCGTTCCGCCTGTAACCCGAAACCCGGTCAGCCGCGTGCCGGCATCGAGCGGGACGAGGTAGCTCGTGTGACTATCGCCGGCCTCCGGGGCGGGGAGATCGGTGGCGATTTCTCCCGGCGCGGTAGAGCCGCTGCCGCGGACAAACAACTGAAGCCGCAGCGGCTCGCCGTTTGAGCTGTAGGTGATCGAAAACACCTCGCCTGAGGCGACGGTCGCCTCATTCTTCAGCGAGAAGCGCGCCGTTGAACGGGCCGGTTTTTTTCCGGATTGATCCACCGCCGGCAGGAATGAGCCTTCGCTGCCAATCGCAATCCGATGATCCATCACAAGCGGCAGCGAGTCCGCCGCGGCGCCCGGGGAAGATCCGGAGGTTGACGGCAGATCGCGGTGAAAGCTGAAGTCGATAACCGGATGGGCGCAGGCGGTCACCGAAAGAACCGCTGCGGCGAGGAGAAGGTGGAAGGATATTCGTCGGTTCACCACTTCATTCTACCATTGTGAGCCGTATCTGATAATACGGCTCGTGTAATTGCATACGCAGATAATTTTCGCCGACAATAGGAATGGCCGGGCCCATTGCGTCGCGTTTGGATTTCAGACTCCCGGTCGCATACCGATACTCAAGATATGAGTTGCTCGCGCAGACCAATCCGGTCGAGATCGATACTGTTCTTTTTTCTGCTCCTTTCCGCCGCAACCGCGCTGTACGGTGAAGTCAGCGTGAGCACGATACTCAAGAAGACCGGCGGCTCCCTCGAATGGGATCCGTTTCTGGCCTCCGGTGTGATCTCTCTGCGGGGAACCGCGATAGAGTTTCGCCCCGGTGTTCCCTGGGCGCTCGTGAACTACCGGGAAAAAATCGATATCGGGAGCGTCAGTACCGATCCGAAGGGTGATATCCTTTTCACCGACGGCGGCGCGCATGCGATCGAAACGGCGTTGACATCGGTTGTCGCAGCCGATCGGCCCCGCATCGCCGCCATAATCATCGATCCTGGACATGGCGGGATCGATCCGGGCACGCTGGAGGACCCCTTCAGCGGGAAGAAAAGCAACCTGATGGAAAAAAACATCGTGCTCAGGATTGGCCTCGACCTCGAACGGGCGCTCAAGGCCAATTATCCGGACAAACAGATCATCATGACGCGTCAAACCGATGCCTTTGTGAGTCTGGAGAAGCGCACGGAGATCGCAAACAGCGTCAGACTTGCGCCGAACGAGGCGAAGGTTTTTATCTCTATCCACGCGAACGCCTCCTTCGATCACGAAGCAAACGGATATGAGGTGTGGTATCTGCCGCCTGCCTTCGAACGCGATGTCATCGACCCGAAGTCGCTCGTGAAATCCAGGAAAGAGATCTATCCGATTCTGAACGCGATGCGCGAGGAAGAGTACACCATTCAGAGCTCACTGCTCGGCAGGGACATCCTCGCCGGTATTCACGCAGCTGTTGGCGACAAAGAAACCGACCGGGGCTTGAAAGCGCAGGACTGGTACGTCGTGCGCAACTCGCGGATGCCGGCGGTGCTGGTAGAGGTTGGGTTCGTCACCAACAAGGACGAAGCAAAGCTCCTTCACGACGATTCGTACCTCGAAAAGCTCGCCCGTGGGCTCTATCTTGGCATAGTGGACTTTGTCGACCACTTTGATTCCTCGCAATCCGGCGGACGATAGCGGGCGGCTATTGCGATGTACTTCCGATGAAGCAGAACATTCGCCCGTCACGTTACCGAAGTGCCGGATTGCGATGTGCGCCCGTGCTTGCGGTGCTTTTTTTCGCTGCAGGATGCTCCGAAGAACCAGCCGTGAAGTTCGGGCTTCTTGTTCCTGTGGACCGGACCGCGGCCGAAACCGGCGCAGAAAACGGCGCACAGCTTGCTCTGCGTGCCGCAGATCGGGCAGGCGAGGGGAATAGCCCGCAATTTCAGCTCTCGATACTCAAGACCTCACCCTCCGAGGTGAAAAGACGGATGGAAGAAGCCGCGGCGCACGGCGTCATCGGGTTCGTTACTGCAGACAGTACGATCGCCGCCGGCGGTGGGATTTTTTCAATCGGAGCCACGCCGGAGATGCAGGCGTTGGCGCTCGCTTCGTTCGCGCGGTCGGAACTTCACCGGTCACGCGCCCTGGTAATCTCCGCGTCCACGAGCAGCCTCCCCGCGGAGGTGAGACGATTCAGGGAAGCGTTCTCTGCCGCGGGAGGCATTTCCGTCGATTTCGCGGCATCGGGCGATCTGGGCGACATGCAGGCGGTCCATTCGCTCCTCGCCCGGACAGGTGCGGACGTCGTTTTCATGCCCGCGCCGGATATGCGCATTCTTGGCGCAATCAGATCCGCGTCGGGCGGTGGGCCGCCGATCCCGGTGCTCGGGACGAACAGATGGCTGGAGAGTGCCGTATCGGAAACGGCCTCCGCAGCGGCCGCCGACCCGCTTTCAGACACCTACGTCAGTGCCGCCTGGACGCAGGGAACCGCGGGCCCCCGAAGCCCATTCTTCGTTGCCTACCGGGCCGCTTTCGGTTCCTCGCCGGACCTCGCGGCGGCCCTCTCATACGATGCGGTTTCGGCCCTCGCCACCGCGGCGGCCGACGCGCCGCATCGCACAGGGGCGGAGGTCCGAAAGGCGCTCGCGGGCCTCGGCGTTTTTCGCGGGGCGACCGGCGTGATCCAGTTCGGCGACTCAGGAGTTACCGGAAGAACGCTTCTTATTCTCCGGCGTGAGCACGGTGCGTATGTCCTCGATGAACGTATTGAACCGCAGGGAATTCATGATTTCGGCGAGGTCGACGCGTTCATGAACGGCAACTCCGAAGCGGGAAACAGGACGCAGGCGGGAACAGAAGCTGCGCGTCGACTTTAACCATCGTGCGGACGACTGCACCGAGGAAAACTACGTTTGTGAGTCTGCCGTGCAAGACATTCGTTTCCTGTGGCGTTCGCGTTAGAGAAGTGTGTAACTACGATGAGTAAATGGTGAATAGAGGAAAGTGTCCGTCGGGGGCGGTTCTGTGAAGAACGGGATCAGTCGGAATCCGAATCGACCGGCATATCGCTTGTTTTGAACTTGGAGACTTCGGTATTCAGCTTCTCGATCGAATCGCCGATTTGCGTCTGCAAGTCAATCACGTGGGTCATCGCGGTATTCACGTCCTTTGTTCCAAGCTCTATTTCCTCGACCCCGTTTTTCACCATCGCGCCGATCCCTTCCATGCTTTGCATGCCGGTGATAACGGCAGCCGTATTCTCCCGCATGCTGCGAGTCTCCTCGCGGATCGTGTTTGCGATCCCGAGCAGTCTCTGCATTGCGTCAGTTATTTCCTTGCTGCCAACTGAAAGTTCACGCGTGGCCGAGGCGGCTTCGCTCATGGCTCGACTCGTGGAGTTCACCTCCTGGTCGACGTCTACAAAAGCCGATCGGCTCTTATCACTCTTTGTCAGTACCTCATCCAGCTTTCGCCATATGCCGCTGATCATCACCTTGATCTGTTTCGAGTTCGCGTTGGTGGAATCAGCCAGTTTTCGAATCTCTTCGGCAACCACCCCAAAGCCTCGACCGGCTTCCCCGGCGTGCGCCGCCTCAATCGCTGCGTTCATTGAGAGCAGATTGGTCTGGCTTGCAATGTTGTTGATAATGCCCAGGATTTCGGATATCTGCCTGATGTCTTCGGCAATCTTGCGGATCATTTCATTGGTCTCGCCGATCATTGCCCCGCCGGTGTTTGTCAGCATCACAAGCCCCCTCGCGGCGGCTTCCTGTTTTGCTGCAATATCGGCAACGCTTCCGATTGACCCATTCATCTGCTCCGCAGAGGCGGTAGAGTGTTCGATCAACTCCGACTGTGCTTCCACGCGCGTGACCAGAACATCGATGCTGTCCGAGATGCCACGCAGGGCCTCGTTTGAACGATTTACGTGTTCCACGAAATCCCGGATGCTGTGCGCAATCGAACCAATGTTGGCTGTCATTTCCGTAATAGATGCGGCTGACTCGACCGCGGCACTGCTCACTTCGTTCTTCAGCAGCGCAGCCTCTTTTCCCATTGTCTTCACACCGGTGATCACGCTGGAAAAATCACCGACAAAACCAAGAATCGCCTGAGCCATGGAACCAAGCTCGTCCCGACCTCGTACATCCAGAACAACGCTGAAGTCACGCCTCTTCAGTGTCTCCATTGAACCGCCCAGGCGGTGCAACCGTCGGCTCATGCTGCGTGCAAAAAACAGGAAGATGGCGAGGGAAACGATCGTGACAATCAAGGAAAGCCCAAGTACCAAACCGACCAACCGGCGTTCGGCAGCGGCAACGCTCGCGGTCACGTCACCGATGATCCCCGTCAGACCGTTCATCACAGTCTCATGGAGGGCTTTGGACAGTGTTGTCACTCTGGACATCGCAGACACGAACTTTGAATCGCCATAGGTGGCATACCCGGACATCAGTCCGGTCACAATTACCGTGTCCTTTTTATGCACGGTGACCAATTCTTGAATCATTTTTCCGGTCTCGTCGATCTGTCCTTGAGTCACCTGCCACGTATAGGCGAACGATTCGAGTTCTTCCGTCTTTCTGTCGTGAGTCAACAGCTGCTGCAGAAGCTTCGAAGAGACAAACTGATTGAGCGTTTTGCTGAAAGTATCCCGCTGTTTTACCCAGGTGCTCAACGCGTCCTCCAGGTTGGCGGTGACCAGGAGATCCGTGCCATAAGAAGTAAGTATCTGAAAGTCCAATTCGGCATTCAGCCCATCCCTGGTGAGTTCGTTCAGGCGGCGGATATTGCCGATGGAGACATACGTGACAACAATAAGCGTCACAAAACCAACGAGGACGGTGAGGTTCAATAGGAGAAGTTTGTTTCTAATGCTCACGCGGGCTCTCCAATGTGTACCAAACGGATCGACCGTTTCGGAGAATATATCTGTATTATAGATTTTTCCCTCTCCGCTGTCAATTTTCGTCGCAATGAAGGGGAACGATGTTGCGCGGCCGGGAGGTTCCGGGTCAGGATCACGCGTCGCACAAAGAAACAAGTGAGGGATTGGAAAGCAGTACTGTCCTAGACATAGAAAACATTCCAGCATATTCCGTTTCTATGCTTCTGATCCTCTAAAGCGAGTTCTTTCAGTTTCAGGGGTAGCTGTTTTATTTGCCACGTCCACTCTTTTCCGCCCATTTCGTCTTTGCTATCTTCCTCACTCGCGGCAAGAACAGCTCTTATTGCGTAAGCTGCTGCTCCTAAATAGTGCGCGGCAACATGAGCAACCGCCACGGCTTGTCCAGCTGATAGTGCCGCATATTTTGCTGCACCCTGTACCTCTCGTGCCGCAGCATTTGCGTGAAATGCCGCTATCCTTGCCTCTGTCATTGTGGTTTCGCCGCGAACCCAGGCATCGGTCAATGCAATAGCTTTTCCCGGTCTACCATCATCCGGACGAGCTTTTTCGAAAAAATGAAGAACGTGGTTTGCACACTGGGCAGCCCAAAGGGCCAACAAATGATGATCCTCATCGGTTAGCGTTCCGCCCCGACGGAGCGTAGTAAATCTCTTGTCCCTGATTTTTGGAAGTATCATTGGTTATCTCTGCAGCCTCCCTTATCGCGATTCCAAGCTTGCCTGGAAGATACACGAACAGGGCACGTCGTCTTCATTCGATTTGTCGTTCTCACGAGCCTGAAGGAAAAATGCACCGAAACGGCGGTGGCTGACAAGACGGGGACAAAGGAAAACAGCATGCCAGGATTCAAAGAACACGATTACTCTCAGAGCAGGGTCAACCGCTCGCGGGCACCCCATTTCTACTGGAAC
>DATKUF010000021.1:0-7464 GCA_035530755.1 Spirochaetia bacterium
GGGTGGATACATTCTTTTCGCAAACCGGAATGTCCAGGGAACTCTGAGCATCCTCTATTCCGTGTCAAATGACGGTCAGAACTGGCCGGATTTCAAGGTTCTCGAACAGGACCCGGGGCTGAGCCTGAATTTCAACCCGGAGTTTGTTTCTTTCGACGGACGGCAGTATGTCGCGTTTCAGAGCGCAGACCCCTCCGTCGGCGGCAATTATCAGGTCTATCTCAAGTACAGCGACGACGGGGGGCTCACCTGGAGCCAGGCGAACAGGCTCAGCAACTTCATGGATCCGGGGGACAACCGCGCGACCTACAATATAGATTCCTACGACAATCAACGCCCCTATCTGGCCGTGACGGGCGAAGGGCTTGCGATTGCCTGGGAACGTCGAAGGGGCCGAGAATCAAACCAGATCGACTTTGCTCTGCTCACGAAGAGTGGAACCATTGCCGGCGACGCGATTCCTGCGACACGGGGACCCCAGACCGCCAATTACCCCATCATTGTTGCGGATGGCGACCAGACCAGCCTCGTCTGGTTCGATAATCGGTATGGCAACGATCGCATCATGTTCGCGACAAAAGAGGGGGTGTTCTTTCGTCAGCGCGAGGTTGGTACCGTTCCTGGTGATTCAACCTTTCCTTCGCCGGTGGTGCTCAAGGGCCGCATATACCTTTTCTGGCAGAATCGACGAAGCGCTACCGACATCAATCTTGTCTACCAGCCACCGGACACTCAGGTAAACCCGGCCGCCCCCCTGCCGGTCAACTTCGTCGCCGGTAGACGTTCGGCAGCGACCGACGTGCGAATCCGCTGGACCGCACCGCAGGATCCGTCGGGAATTGCGGGCTACAGTTATGTCTGGACGCAGGATCCAAACGCGTCGGTTCCCGAGACCGTTTTGTCGGGACCGGACAAGAATTCAGTCGACCTGAGAGCCGGCGCCGACGGGCCCTGGTATTTTCGGATGCGCACCACCGACTTTGCCGGGAACTGGTCGACCGTTGCCACGCTGCAATTTTTTCGCGATACGACGCCGCCGGGCGTGGTTGCGTTCCTGCCGCCCGCGCTCGATGAGTCGGGATTCCTGGTTTCCAACAGTTTCACGGTAAAATGGCAGCCGCCCCCAGACCCTGATGTTGCCGGGTACACCTATTCACTGGACTATCTGGGCGGCCCTCTCGCAAGACCTGTTCCAGTCGACTACCAGATTCCGAACCCGCCGGCGCGGCTTTTGACCGCGACGCCTGAGCTTTCTGAGACCAACTTCGACAACGGCCTCTGGTCTCTTACGGTTTCGGCGATCGACTCGGTCGGCAACATCGGAAAACCGTCGACGGTGCTGCTGCGACTGAACAAGTATGTCCCGGTCACCTACATTTCCTTCGTAGACACCAAAAAGGACTCGCTCGGCCGTGTTACGATGGACATAATCGGCCGCGGATTCGACGCGAACGGCGTCATAGATGAGGTCATCCTCGACCGCGACGGAAAAGAGCCGTGGGACTATACCTTCTCGCTCAAGAACGGCAGTTACACGATAACGAGCGACCGGAATATCTCGGGACCGGTAATCGATCTGATTAATCAGGGTACCTACCGCGTCGGACTGATTCATTCAGAACGCGGATTGTATATGACTCAGCCGCTACTCACGTTCGAGAGCTCCGGGACTATCAAGTTCGGCGATTTCACCGTGCACTACTCGCCGCAATACGTGTTTGCGCCGCCGCGTTTCTTCTCGGTCCCGGTGAGCGAACTGCTCCTGTGGACGACACTCATTTTTCTGGCGCTCGTCATCCTGTTCTCTTCAACGAGAATAGTGGCTCTCGCGCGGGAAGGACGGATGCTTCGAGATGAGGTCCACGTGCTGCTCGTTGGCAGACGGGCCCTCGGTCCCCCCGAGGCGGAAAGGATACAAATGATGAGGAAAAAGGGATTCGGGATTCGGATCAAATTTTCGTTCTTTGTCGTGGTGCTGGTAATAGCGGTAGTTCTCATGGTCGCGGTGATTCTCGGCCGATTCATGCTCGACACGCAGCGCAGCACGCTCGCCGACGGATTGAAGAACCGGGTCGAGGTTCTCCTGCAGAGCATTGCTACCGGGGCGGGCCAGTACCTTCCGAATGCGGATCAGAACGTTCTGGCGCTGAGCGGTTTGACGGAGCAGATGTCGGCGGTTCAGGAGGCGCAGTACGTCACCATTACCGGTCCGGGCGGCGCCGCCGCCGCCGCGTCGAACGGGAACGACTACATCTGGGCAACAAACGATCCCCGAATCACCGATCCGAAGTCCGTGCAGAGCATGGGCCAGTTGAAACTGGTTCCCGAGCAATTCCAGAGAGGGCGTACCCGCATCGAGGACGGTGTAACCCCGCTCGTGTCAAGCCTGGAACAGAAGATCAACACCGAGTCACGGCAGGCTCTCGGCGATATACCGAAACAACTCGCGGATTTGTCGCGCAGGATTCTCCAGTTGGTGCAGCAGACGGGTCCACAGGCGGAGGCCGAGCGGACGAGCGTCGACAATACTCGCAGCGAGCTCGAGCGCCGCGCGAACCAGCAGTTGAACAAGATCGGAAGTCTTATCGGGAGCGTGCCTGACTTCAATCCGAACAGCCTGAATCGGAGTCAGACAATTTTCGAGTTTTACAAACCGATAGTCTACCTGCAGCCCAATAGCGACATCTACTACCACGGTCTGGTACGCATAGCAGTTTCGACGGACCGGATACTGACGCAAATTCAGGACGCAACCAACAACCTGATTCGCAACACGGTGATCATCGCAATGATCGCAGTCGGCATCGGGATTGTGGGAGCACTTCTGCTTGCGACCGTCATAGTTATCCCGATCAGGCGCCTGGTACGGGGTATCGAGATCATTCGCGATACTGAGGACAAGAGCGAGCTCGCCGGTCACGTGATCAATGTAGGTACCCGGGATGAGATCTCGACACTCGCGGACGTGATCAACCAGATGACTACCGGTCTTGTGCACGCCGCCGAGGCCGCCAAAATGCTCACCGTCGGAAAGGAAGTCCAGAAGATGTTCATTCCTCTGGACAAGAACAATGAGGGTTCGAAGGGGACCACCGGTCGCACGGACACGGCCGGCGCTGAGTTCTTCGGATACTATGAAGGCGCGAAGGGCGTTTCGGGGGACTACTTCGATTACGAGCGGATCGACGATGAGCACTATGCGATCATCAAGTGCGATGTCGCGGGAAAAGGAGTCCCGGCCGCGCTCATCATGGTCGAGGTCGCGACGATTTTTCTCAACCATTTCCGAAACTGGTCGGCGAAGAGCATAAATTCGACTCTCCCCGAGCTTGTCGGCACCATCAACGATCTGCTCGAAGAGCGCGGATTCAAGGGAAGGTTTGCCGCGTTGATGGTAGTCATCATGAACATCAAAACGGGTGCCTGCAGTATCTGTCACGCCGGTGACAATATCGTTCACGTCTATGACGCGACGGCGGCAAAAATGATGAAATCCGTCCTTCCGGAGCAGCCGGCCGCAGGTGTTTTTGCGACCATGCTGGTCAAGGGAGGTTTCGTCCAGGTGCCGCTTAAGCTCAAGACCGGAGACATACTCCTGCTCTACACTGACGGTCTGGAAGAAGCGAAACGAATCGTACGTAACTCCGAGTTTGACCCGGTGATCGTCACGCAGGAACAGATTGACAGAAAGGAGTACGAGGCGACTATGCTCGGTCAGCCGGCCGAGGAGGAAATCGGTCCTGACCGAATCGAGGCGATTGCCGAGGCAATCCAGAACCGCGGCATCTTTCGACTGCAAAAGAAGAATAATCCCCTTGAGGATGAGGAGCTTGTTTTCGACTTTGCGTCTGTCGACCCAACCGTGGAAAACACGGTAATGGGACTGATAGCGGTAGAAAAGATCTTCCGCATCTATCCGGATCCTCGGTCTTCGGCAGACGACCGAATTGTCGTAGACAGCAAGATCAATCAGTTTCTCAGGAAGTGCTTCAAGCAGTACGATCGTTACTTCTCACAACCGCTGGAAAAGGATCCGGATACGGCGGAATACCTTACTTTCGCCAGGTTGCGCGAGGACGAGCAGTACGACGATCTGACCATCGTCGGGATCCGAAAGAAGTAACAGGGAAATCCCCCGGTGCCGATAGGAAGGATATGATGAGAAAAGCTGTAGTCACGTCGCTCACTCTTCTTGCCCTCTGCGTGCTGCCTGTCGCTCTTCACGCGTTGACCATTCAGAACAATTCCGACGGGGTGTTCTATTTCGTGCTCGACCGGGCGGCACAATCTGATCTCCAGGCGTTGAAGGATACGCCGCAGGCGATCGCCCAGTACATCCTTTCGCATCAGAACGCGCTCGCCTACGTGCCCCCCGGCGGCGTGCAGCCCGATATCGATGCGGGCGCGGGCCCGCTCGCGGTGCTTGGTTTTTTCGTTCATCCGGGGGATCGCAGCTACCCGGTAGCAGCGGTGTTCGTAAGCGCGGCCGACACCTCCTCCTCGTTCACAGTCGACGAAAACCGTCGGGATGCCGCGGGAAACGTTTCTGTGCGCGCGATCGACGTGACACTGGGAAACGAACCGGTCCTGATCGACAACCGTTATCTCGACTGGCTTAAGGTCCCGACGATGGCGAGGTATCCCGACTATTTTGTTCCCCGCCGCTTCGTCCGCGAAGAGGCCGGAAACCGAAAGGACGAGCCGATCGATTCGTCGCTCTATTGGAAAAAGGGCGGGACCCAGATCCAGTATTTCAAGGCAGTGCGGTCCGAATCCTACCTCTATCTTCTTTTCTCATCGGCGAGCGAATTGTCGCCCGGCCTTTCCTACATGCTCTACCTGTTCCACGACCGCACGTCCGGACCCGGCAAGTACACGGTCGAGATTCCGGTCGACGGACAGTCCGGACTGGTCGTTCTGTGGCAAAATGGCACGCGCACCCCACGGGTGATCGGGGATTTTGTGCACAGTACCTTCTTCATCGAGGCGAGAATCCGGCTCGACCAGCTTCCAGTCGACCTCGCGACCAGCGGCTGGTCGATAGACCTGGCAACGCTCATGCGCGATGCAGGACTCATCGAAGAGTTCTACTTCAGCACGTTGTTCGTGCGGGACATCCCCAGGTGAGGCGTGAAACGAGCTCGTTTCTTCTGTGAGAACTGCCGAAACGAGGTACGGTGGGACGCCAAAGTCTGCCCGCATTGCGGCAGGTTCTTCTCCTCCGTGAAGTGCCCGTCATGCGAATTCGTCGGCGAAAGTCGTCTATTCGTCTTCGGGTGTCCGAATTGCGGATACGCAGGAGGGGAGGCGTTTATCAGTCGCGAGGCCGCAATTGCTCCGGGGCCGGATGTAGAAACATACCCGCTTGAGACTTTTGACGCCGCCGCGACACGCGGCGGGACTCGGATTCCGCCCTGGGTATATCCGCTGGCAATCGGAATACTCCTGACCACGTTCACCGTGCTGGTAATCGTTTACCTCACGATGTCGCGGTGAACCCTTCACATCGCATTTCCACTCTCAGTAGAGAAAGCCGATGCCGCCTCCCGCCATGATATAGTAGTCACTCGGGCTCGATATCTCTGCCGCGCCGGTAATCCCAACTACAACCGACGTTCCCGGTATGAGGACGTGAAACTCCGCCGCCGCCAGGATCGGCAACTGATAGTACTCGGTGAAAGGAACCACTGTTCCCGGCGGGGCGGAGAGCGGGCGCGTCCGCACCGCAGCCGAAATGCCGGTGAGGATGGTTCCGGTATCCACATAAAGTGCCGCGCGCCCGTAGCCCCAGATGTAGAGATCGGGCGTCCATGGACCGGAGACAGGGTAGACCGGATAACTGTTGCCGACTATTTCCGGGGTCACCGACAGACCGACCGGTCCGATACGCAGGCCCAGCGGCAGGCTGAATCCAACGCTGTCAAAATTGGTAAGAGTATCGGTAGCGGCATTCGAAAGGAAGGTTCCCTTCGCGGCGAGCATCGCACTCGCACTGACCGGTCCGCCAAGCGGGAGATCAAGAAACTGCCAGCGCAATCCAATACTTACCGACCCGTCATCGAGGTTCGGATCGCTGTACAGCACGCCCTGAGCACTCACAGTCGCCTCGAGGTTGAAGGGAAGGCCGTAGCGAATCCCCGCCATCACCGGAAATCGTCCGACAAGCGTGCCTGCCGAATCCTGTCCCACGTGTCCGAGGAATTCGGTTGCGACCTGAAAACTTCCATCAGGCAGCGTATCCGGAATCGGCCCGTAGGCAAGACCCGGGTTGCCGCTCAGCATATCGCGAAAACGTATCGCAAGGGCCGAGTTTACGTAGACGACCGCAGTGTCCTGGCGAAGCGGACCTCCATCGGCCGATTGCGCCTCCACGACCGCAATGTAGGTCCCGTCCGGCACGACGTTTCCTGCATTGTCCTTGCCGTTCCACGCCGCCTCCTGATCCCAGGTGGTGAAGCTGTTGATCACGATCGTACGAACCGGTGACCCCGAACTGGTCCCCGGCCCCTCGATCGTGACCGTTCCACTCCCGAACGAGGTTACGCGAAACCGAATGGTAGTTGTGCCGAGAGGACCGGGGTTATTGGGATTGAAATGAGCACGCGATGCGGAAACGCTCTGCAGCTCAAAAGGCGCTTTGTCGAGCTGGACCTGAAGATGCGTTGTCTGTTCAGGCTGTATGTCGACGGATTGCTCGAAAGCTGTATAACCGAAACGCCGTACCGTAACCTGGTGCATCCCGGCAGGCACGCGGCTGTGCAGCGAGTAGACGCGCTCACCGTCGACAAGGAGTTCAGCGTCGGCTGGATTGCTGTCGACAGCAAGAAATCCCATGAGCCTCGCGAGTGTTATGTCCAATTTGACGCTCGTGTCCGGACCGACCGAGAGCCTTCTGTGCAGTGTATAGAAGCCCGGTTTCGAGACCCGGAGACTGTACGCGCCCTCTGCCGCGCCGTCGATGACCACCGGCGTATACCCGACGAATTGCCCGTTCAGGTAGACCGCGGCACCGCTTGGAGAGGTGTCGACTTCTATTCGCGTCGTCGTATGCGTCTCGGTTACGCTGTCAACCTTTTCACCGTTCTCTCCGCTCGAACTCGAGGAAGAAACCTCTTCCTTGCTCCCGCGCATTGAATCGGTAGACTGGCTTGCTGCCTCGGACTTGCGCTGCTGTTCAGCTGAGACCGTCGAGGAGTAAGTTGATCCGTGTTCAGTTGCGCACCCGGTAAGCAGAAAAGAGATACTGGCGAGCGCAATCACTGCCGAAACGACGTAATGATTCCTACTCATCCGCTCATAATACACGCATCGCGTGGAAACTGGAAGCAAAACATGAGATTCGCGCGATTCTGATCGGGCTTTCCGGTTGCGGCACGTGTCACTTGTGCCGATATTTGGATCAGGAACGCATAGATGATGAAAACGTGGGTTTCAGCGTCCATTTTCATGGTGATGGTAGGTGTC
>DATKUF010000022.1:0-19373 GCA_035530755.1 Spirochaetia bacterium
ATGATGGTCAGCGTAATCGCTGCAAACATCGATGTATAGTCGGTGACGAACTGACTCTTGAAGAACTGGATGCCGAGCTGGAGCGTGCGCGCTTTCATCGACGAGGTAAGAAGCAGAGCGTAGATGAACTCGTTCCAGGCATAGAGAAAGACGAAGGTTCCCGCCGTGACCAGTCCGATTTTGGAGAGCGGCATCACGATCCGCGTATACCGCTGCCAGAAATTGCACCCGTCCATGACACCGGCCTCCTCCAACTCGGCCGGAATGGAGCGCATGAAGCCCGTGACCAGAAACATCGAGATCGGAATGTTGATCCCGGAGTAGGTCAGGATGAGTCCCCAGAGGGTGTCGTAGATCTTCAAGGCGCCGATCAACTTGAAGTAGGGCACCATGAAGGCGATGATTGGTACGAGCACGCCCGCGAGCATCAGGTTGAGCAGGGCACCCTGAAAACGGAACTTCTCCCGGGAAAAGGCGAATGCCCCCATGGAGGTCACGAGAAGATTCAGAAATGTGGCGGATAGCGCGATGATGATCGAGTGCAGAAAGAGCTGTGGCAGTCCCGAGATTCGAATCGCTTCGACATAGTTCGAGAACTGCCACACCGCCGGCAGATTGAACGGTTTCGTCTGCAGCTCGATATTTGTCTTGAACGACGAAATGACGAGCCACAACAGCGGCACGAATGTTATGAAAAGAAAGAACATCAGAAGAAACCATTTGCCGGTTTTTGCTATTATGTCGGTCGGGGTGAGCCTTCGATCTTTCATTCCTGTGCCTACTGTCGCGCTTCGGCGCCGGCCTCCCGGTCACCGAATACCCTTCGGATAATCACGATGATCACCGCGCCGACAATGATGAGCACAGCGCCGATCGCGTTTGCGTGCCCGTAGTCTAGCGAGCCGAGGTTTTCGTATAAAAGAAGCCCCATGGTTTGCGTGCTGTTTGCCGGTCCCCCGCGCGTCATCAGAAATGTTGACTCGAAGTGCCGCAGCCCAAACGCAACAGCAAGAGTCATCGAGGTCACCAGAATTCCTCGCACCATGGGGATCGTAATGAACCGCTCCTGCTGAAAAACGCTTGCGCCGTCCATCTCCGCGGCCTCATAGAACGATTCGGGAATCGACATGGCGCCGGCGAGGACGATGATCATGAAATAGCCGATGTATACCGCCTCCTGAAAGATGACGGCCGGAAGCGCAGTAGTAGTCTGACCAAGCCAGTTCTGCTCGAGGCCGGCCAGACCGAGCTTGCCCAGAAGTGTGTTGATCAACCCGTAGTCGGCGTTGTAGAGAGCGAGCCACATCATCGCGATCGCCACTTTTGAGATGACGTTGGGCAGGAAGAAGATGGTTCGCAGCATCTTCCACGCCGGCGGGCGGCGGGCAAGAATCAGCGCAACGAGCGCAGCGAAGGCCACCTGAATGAAGCCCAGCGAAAATGCCCAGATGAAGTTGTTTCTGAAGGCCGTCTGAAATACAGGGTTTGCGAAGTTGCTGATGTAGTTTTGCAGACCGACAAATCTCATCGGCGTGACGCCGTTCCATTTCACCAGACTTACAATGCCCACAAAACCGAGCGGATAGAGAAAGAATGCCCCGTAGATAATGAGCACGGGCAGAATGAACAGAATGATACCTTTCCAGTGCTTGTTGCGCTTCCTCATATTTCCCGCGTATGACGGGGAGCCGTGCGGCCGCCAACGCGTGGCGCCGGCCGGCCCCGGCCGGTCGCAGAAACCTGCGGCCGGATATGTTTGACCCGGTAGAACACCGGGTCGTTTTCCTTAAATGCGGGTCTCGCCTACTGGGCGGCCAGCAGCTGCTGGTGCATGAAATCCACGAACTGCTGCGGCGTCATGTTGCCGAGCGCCATTGCGCCAAATCCCTGACCAAGCTGGGCGGTAACTTTCGCAGGCAGCTGAAACTGGATGTGAGGAATCGCGAATGCGGCGCTGTTCAGGCTGTCGGTGAACTGCGCCTGCAGCGGATCAACTTTCGACGTATCGACCTTGTACTTGATCGCAAAAAGTGAACCGGACGACTCCGATATTGCTCTCACGTTGTCAGGAGCAGTCATGAACTTGAGGAAGGAAACGACCGCGGCCCGCTTTGTTGCGTTGTCCGTGTTTCCGGCGGCGAGATTCGACAGCGGGAAAGCGATAGTTCCACCGAACGTTCCGCCTGCCACCTGCGGAAGTGGCGCAAGTTTTGTGTTTGCATAGACGTCGGGTGCATCTTTCTTCACGCGTCCGATGTACCACGGTCCGTTGAGAAACATCGCAACCTGCCCCGACAGGAAGTGCCCACCGGCGACATTGGCATCGGCACCGACCGCATCTTTCGTCGTGTTTCCTTCCTGATACATGCGCTGCAGAATCTTCGCTGCGTCTACGTAGACTTGCCCTTCGAAGAGCGGCTTGTCCCAGATATTCGGTCCGCCGATACTGGCGAGGATGTGCGAATACCAGAGCATCGAAGTCCAGGCATTAGACCCGCCGGTCATCTGCGACGTCGGGACGATCCCGGCAGCCTTCAGCTTGTCACAGTCCGCCCAGAACTCGTCCATCGTCTTGGGAAGCGCCGCGATCCCGGCTTTTTGGAAGAGCGCCATGTTATACCAGATGGGTGTGACACCGATCTCGTAAGGAATCGACTTGGTTGCGCCGTCACGCGTGGCCTGCTTCACGGTGCCAGGCACGAACTGGCTGCCCCAGTCACCCTGCAGGTCCTTTGTGAAGTCCATGAGCACGTTGCCCTGGTAGTACTGAAAGGTAGTGGGATCGGGATTGAAGACAAAAATATCCGGGACCTGACCGGCGGCGATCTGCGTGTTGATCTTGTCCCGATAGGCATCGTAATTCGGATTCGGTTCCACCGCAACCTGAATCTTTCCCACGTTCGCTTTGTTGAACTGGTCGACCAGGGCCGCGACCGCAGGAGCCTTCGAATCTTTGCCGACCCAGATGCTTGGCCAGTTCAGGGTGATCGGTCCACTTTCTTTCGCACCGTTTGCAAACAGCGCGGCAAGTGGAAGCGCAATGAATGCAGCAGCGATAAGGCCAACCGTTACCAACCGTCTTCGCATAGTGTACTCCTTTCTTATTAGTTTCTTTCGATAACTAAATAAAAGCACGTCTAATCGTCCCTGTCAACCGTCAATATTGCCGGGTGACGCCGCTCAGTGCGGCAGCGCGAAGTAGTCGTCGAAAACAAGATCCGCCGCGCCGCGACATGCGGGAAGCGGGTCGTACGCCGTTGGAATGATTCTCTTCACGTCGACCAGCACCTCGTCGTGTGCAGCCGCCATCTGATTCCGCAGTTCCTGGCCGAAATAGTCGGATACCGGCTGCGAGCGTGAAATGATGAGAATTGCATCCGGGTTAAGCAGATGGGTCAGATTTCTCGCCGTCTGCGAAAATATCCGACCAAGTACCGACAGGCCCTCGGTCAGCGCCCGGTTCTTCTCGAGTAGCAGGCGGTCGATATCTTCCCAGCTCTCGGCTCCCGCCGAATCCCGGGCCGTCTGCAGGATTGCGTCCTCACAAATGTAGTCCTCGAGACTCCTGTCATCCGGCAATCCGCCGTGGGCATGGCTTTTCGCACTCGGAAAGATCGGCGCAATTCGTCCGATTTCGAACGCGGTTCTTCCCTGATTCACGTAGAGGTGACCGTCGTGGATGAATGCGCCCCCGAGTCCGGACCGGATGAGAAATGCCACGAGCGAGGTTTCTCCGTGCACACTTCCGTACCGGTAGGCGCCGAGCGCAATCACCGAGCAGTTGTTATGAATGACAACTGCTGCGGAAAAATGTTCTTCGATCCGGGTTCTGATATCAAATCGATTCATCCCGCGAATACGGTCATAGGCGACAACCACGCCTGTTTCGATATCGACGATTCCCGGGGCTCCGATCCCGATGCCGAGGATTTTGTCGCGTGGGATAAGGGAGCTCACGACGGCCTCTTCAATGAGGGCGATGACCTGATCGACGGCCGTCCCGGCATCGACGCCTGCGGGAAAGTTCACGCTGCGCTGATAGATGACTCTGGCGGAAAAATCAAAGACCGCCACCGCCGCGGTGCGAGCCCAGAAATCGACACCAATGCTGAAGTGTGCTTCAGGAACTACGACGTAGGGCGAAGGTCGGCGGCCCTTCTTGTCCGGAGTGATGACTGTTTCGTCTGCGGGCCGAATGAGCAGTTCGCCCTCGAGCGTGCTGAAAATTCGGAAGACCGTGGGTGGCTTGAGGCCCGTGAGATTCGCGACCTCCGACTGAGAGATTCCACGATTCGAGTAGATGAGGTGGAGAACGAGTTTCTCGTTCTGCTCACGAATGTCGTTGCTTCGCAGCGGATGCCTATCTGACACAAGCCCTCCCTGTCCTTGAGAAAGCGAAACTACGCGCCCGACAGACGCGGAATTGTCGCGTTCGCATATGGCATAATACCAATCGAAAGCGGCTTATCCGAGTGCCCGGTTGCCATTTCGAAAGCCTCTTCGACCGAACCGGCAGGCTCGAGGAGAAAACCTCTCACTATCTCATCCGCCATGTCCGAAACGAGAATTACCCGTGCCTTGAGCGCGTCACGCGCTATCTGAAACGCTTTGTGCGGTCCCACCCGGAACCCCTCCGCTCGGAACTGATCCACCACCTCCTGATTGGAATGCCGGTCATGGACCCATTTCTCATAGCTCCCGCTGCCCGACCCTTCGGGACAGGAGGCAGCGAGGATAATGGTTCCACCGTCACGCGTAATGATCGAGGCGTGCGCGAGCGCCTTCTGCGCCTGGTAGAGGTTGATGTCCTTCGGATGACCGCCGGGAGAGACGATCACCAGATCAAAGGGCACGGGAATCGACACCTCGAAGTTCTCCCGCACAAGCGGGATCCCGGCTTCCATGACTGCCACCGGGTCGCCGGCAAACGCATTGACTATCTGTTTGTGGTCATTGAGCACGGCGTTCAGCGCAAAATGAATACCAAGTATCCGACCAAGCTCCTCGACATCGGCGCGGGCCGGATTGTCGGAATAGGAGCCGAGGCGCGCTGCAGGGTTAAGCATCCGGGCGTGATTGACGTTTATGGTCTGGGTGCCCGCCAGTCCGATTGCCGCGCTTTTTACTCCGCCGGAGTAGCCCATGAACTGGTGAGGCTCGATGTTGCCCACCACAACGCGAACGTCGGCCTCCGCGTACGTGCGATTGAAAAAGGCCGGTGTCCCGCGAATCGTCGACCCCAGGGAAACAAGGCGTGCCGGGTCGTGACTGTCGTGGCACTCCACCCGGTGATTCCGGAGGATTTCCGCAGGCAGGATGGAGGGGTACTCGTCCACCGTCATGACCGGATGCGCTCCGGTGGCGATGACGAATACTATTTTTTCCTTCCGGAAACCGAGTTCCTCGAGGTAGGCGACAAGCGGAGGCAAAAGATGTCCGTGAGGCACCGGACGAGTCTTGTCGTTTACAGCGACGGCCACCGTGGCATCAACGGCCGCAAGTCGGCGCAGTTGAGCCGCGATGGGTTCCGCTCCGCTCCCGTTCGGGGTCCCCCCGTACGGAGGGTTTCCGCAGGGAGAGTGGAGCGCCCGTACCACCTCCGCCACGGGGTCAGCGGCGGCGGGAACCACCCGCGGAGCTATGATTTCCGTCGGCAGTTCCCCGGGAAGCGTGAACAAGGTGGTAGAACTGCCATAGGGAATCTCGTAGCTCTTTTTCATGCGCGGCTGTGCGCATTACGCGCTTCGATACAGTTTCGTGAGCACGAACTCGTTGTGCTTCAGTGCCTCAGCCGCCGTCAGACGACCGTTTATTGTGTGCGCCATCACGTCCATAACAGCGTCGGCCGCCTGCTCGAGGTTCATTTCGAGACGGAGCATAGCTGAAAGATCGACGTCGACGTGCTCGGACATCGTCGCGATGGTAAGCGGATTAGCGGTGATTTTCATCACCGGGATGATCGGGTTGCCGATGATGTTACCCTGCCCGGTGGTGAAGAAGTGAAGCACCGATCCGCCGGCGGCGCAGAGTGTCACCATTTCGGCCGCTGCGCTCGAGCTGTCCATGAAGTGCATCCCCGGACCCTTGGGCTCCTCGGCCGGCTGCAGCACCGACGTCAGCTTGTTTCGCCCCTTCTTCTGGATGTTCCCCATCGCCTTTTCTTCAATTGTCGAAAGTCCGCCGCGAATATTGCCCTCGGTCGGCTGCGAGCCAAACAGGTCCGCGCCCGTGCCCATGATGAAGTCCTGGTAGTCCTGGAATACTTTCACGAACTCTTTACGGACCGTGTCGTTGATTGCGCTATCGGCAATGACGTCCTCGCCACCGGTGGTTTCGCTTGTCTCGCCAAAGATCGCCGAACCGCCCTGCGCGACAAAACGTTCGAGTAACCGCCCGATGGCTGGGTTCGATGCCAGCCCGAGGGTGGTGTCCGACTCGCCGCACTTCGCGCTCATGATGATGTCGCCCCATTTGATCGGCACGCGCTGAAGCTCTCCGGCGTACTGAACAAACTCTTTCGCCTTTCGCGCCGCCATCTCGATAGTTTTCAGGTCACCGTAGCGTTCGATGCTGAATCCGGCGACCGGCTTGCCGGTCTCCGCAATTCCGTCGACTATCTTCTGGGTCCATTTTGGTTCGATTCCGATGACGATTGCCGCGGCGATATTGGCGTTGCGTCCGGTCCCGATGAGAGTACGGAAGTGAAGATCAAGGTCCTCGCCGAACTGCAGGCGGCCATAGGGATGCGGAAGCGGCAACGTGTCCCGTATCAGATGGCCCACGCCCTCCACCGCCGAATTGGAAATATCGTCAACCGGAATGATTGCGACGTAGTTGCGTACGCCAACCTGGCCATTTTCTCTTCGGTACCCGGTCAGTTTCATTTCGTTAGCCATTACGCCCACCTCTTGCTCTTGAGATTATGTGTGTGCACGTGCGACCCTTTCCTGATTTCCGCCGATGCCCGGCCGATGGGTCTGCCGTACTTGATGACGTCCTTTCCGACCGCAACGTCACGAACCGCGATCTTGTGCCCGAGCGGGATATCCTGTGAAGCCTTCACCGTGGTCACCTCTTTGCCGTCCAGTGTGACCGCCTGAATTTCGGTGCCGGCGGGAGTGTCCGCGACCACCACCGCAACATCATCTTCGGGTTCGTGCATAAGCGCACCGTGTTTCATAGTTCGCCCCCTGTGGAACATGTCAGACCGCCGCGTGGACGGCCATGATCAGCCTTGACGGCTTCTCATTTATTTCTTACAATAAGAAACTATAAAACTTTGTACATCGGATCGTTTGAGTTGTCAAGCGCACTCGAGCGGAAGGAGCGAAATCATGAAGATCTTTCTAGACACGGCTGACGTTGAACAGATCAAAACGGCACTGCGCCTCGGGGTGATAGACGGCGTTACCACCAACCCGACACATGTATCGAAGACCGGCAAATCTCCGCGCGATCTCTATCCGGAAATTTGCAAACTCGTCCCCGGACCGGTCAGTCTCGAGACGGTCAGCCTGGAAGCTGATGAGATCTTCAAAGAGGGAAAAGAGCTTGCGAAAATCGCTGACAATGTGGTGGTCAAGGTCCCGCTGATGAAAGAGGGGCTGGTAGCCGTAAAGCGGCTCGCGGCCGAAGGCATCAAGACCAACGTAACGGTAAACTTCTCCCCGGTTCAGGCGCTCCTCGCCGCCAAGGTCGGCGCCACCTACATCAGCCCCTTTGTCGGGCGGCTCGACTACGTCGGTCATCGCGGAATGGAGCTCGTGGAGCAGATCAAGACGATCTACGACAACTACGACTACGATACCCAGATCATCGTCGCCGCCGTGCGCCATCCTATTCATGTTCTCGATTCCGCGCTGATCGGAGCCGACGTGGCAACAATGGCCTTTGACGTTCTGTCGATGCTCTACGACCACCCGCTCACCGATATCGGCATACAGACATTTCTGAAAGACTGGGAAAAAGTACCAAAATAGGGGACGCAGGAATGGAAAGGAAAAAACTCTACATCGATGGCAAATGGGAGGATCTCTCCGACCATTTTGCGGTAGTGGATCCGGGTAACGGAGAGACGATTGCAGAAATCCCTGCCGCAGGACGCGCCGAAACAAAACATGCGCTTGAAGCGGCGCAGCGTTCGCTCCCGGCGTGGCAGGCCCTCCCGGCAATCAAGCGAAGCGACTACCTGCTTGCCGTTTCTCAGGAGTTGCTGCGAAGGCAGAAAGAGATAGCTCGCGATGTGACGCGCGAAAACGGCAAGCCGTTCTCGCAGAGCCTGGGAGAGGTTATGGTGGCCGCCGACCATTTTCGGTGGTTTGCCGAGGAAGCTCGCCGGGCCTATGGCCGAATTATACCAAACCAGGCGCCCGGCAAGCGCCACCTGGTTATCCGCGTCCCTGTCGGCGTCGTGGTTGCGATATCGCCGTGGAATTTCCCGCTGGTCCTCTCCGCGCGAAAGGTCGCTCCGGCACTCGCCGCCGGTTGCCCGGTAGTCTTGAGGCCGGCCAGCCAGACCCCCCTGTCAGCGATCTACCTGGCCGAATGCATGGAGAAGGCCGGCGTCCCGGCCGGCGTGTTCCAGGTGATCGCAGGGCCTGCGGTGCCCATGGCGCAGGAGTTTCTCGAGAATCCCATCTGCCGCAAAATCACCTTCACCGGCTCGACTGAAGTGGGTCGAAGCCTTCTCGCCGGATCGGCTCGCAACATCACCAAACTTTCGCTCGAGCTCGGCGGGCACGCACCTGTGCTGGTTTTCGCAGATGCCGACCTGGAGCTTGCGGTGGAAGGAGCAATGATCACAAAGTTCCGAAACACCGGGCAGTCCTGCATCGCCGCGAACCGAATCTACGTCGAACGGTCTATCTACGCGAAGTTTCTCGAGCTATTCAGCAGAAAGGCCGCTGCCTTGAAGGTCGGCTACGGCCTGGACGAGGGGGTCGATATCGGCGCAATCGTCAATGAAGAGGGTGTGAAGACTGCGCTCCGCCACATCGAGAACGCAAAATCGATGGGCGGGCGTATCGTCTGCGGCGGCAAGGCAATAACGAAAAACGGCGGACATTACCTCGAACCGACCGTCATCGCCGACGTTCCCGACGGGGCGCTGTGCATGACCGAGGAGACCTTCGCGCCGATCGCGCCGGTCGCCGCCTTCGATTCAGAAGAAGAGGCAATCCGCGCGGCCAACAACACCCGCTACGGACTCGCTGCCTACGCCTACACCACCGACTTGAATCGCATGTGGCGGCTCGCCGAAAGCATCGAAGCGGGGACCGTCGCCATCAACGATGCGGTGCCCTCCACAAGCAACGCGCCTTTCGGCGGCATGAAAGAGAGCGGGCTTGGTCGCGAGCTCGGCAGCGAGGGTCTCGACTCGTTTCTCGAAACCAAACACATTTCGCTCGGCGGCATCCCCGATCCGTTCGCCTGAGCACGCGAAGCGTGCCGGATCACCACAACGCAAGGGATCCGGTGCCAACTTCAACTCCTCCCGCGGGAGGCCTCAGTGCACGGTTATCCCGAGGTATCGCGCCAGTTTTCTGAGCGTCGAGCGGTGCCTTCCCCGGATGACGTGAACATGATGCGGCATCCCTTCGTGGACCATCTCGTCGAACCACTCGTGAACGTCTACCTCATCGGTCTCAAACAGCCCATTCGTACCGAGAAGGTGGATTCGCGGCGTTCCAGTTCGGCCTTCGAGTATGACCATGTGATAACGGTTGTCGCAGCGCCAGAAGCGGTAGAGAGTTACCTCCATCCCGGACCGTATCGTGCCGTCGACGACCGCGGGCCTCTTGTTGTTGAACTGAACCGATATTACGGGACCGGTTGGGCTGCCGACCGGATCGCACATCTGAAGCGGCATGGCTCCGGTGTGCCAGATCGCAACAGTGCTCCGGTCGTGCTCGAGCCAGTCGCTCATGTAGACCGGACCGAGGCCGAGAAGCTCAGCCATCAGATTCCCGAGTGCGCCATCCACATCGCCCTCCATCGAAACCGCCTCACCTTCACTGGCGAGCCGCGTAAAAGCAAGGTAGGGCCACTGGCCGAGGAGATTCGGAAGCTCCGGCCAGCAGCGCACCGCAAGCGAGGCGAGCTGCTCCTCCCGCATAAGGGAGGTCACAGCGAGGTAGATGCGCGACTGCATGGGGAGAACATCTTGGGTCACGCCGACTCCGTATGGAAGTTTCAACCTCTTGAATTGAGCAACGTCTTCGGTCACGGCCGCTTCGTCAACGCCGTTCACCCGCTCCACAAATTCCGTTATCCCCAGGTGATGAAGCTGAACGCCAAGGAGGTGGCTCAGCACCGCCGGATCGGAATGCAGATCGACAAACCCCGGGGCGTGATAGCCGACCAGGCCCGTCTTTCCGTTGCGAACAGTCTGCGCCGCCCCGGCAACTCGTACGGCTATTTCGAGCTCTCTCGGGCATTCCCCGTCCTCCGGGTGACCGTAGACAAGCTCGAAGGACTTGCCGAGCTGCCGAAGCGTGGCCGCGAACACGTGTGTCCCGACCAGGGAGTTCGCGCTGATCATCGGGCCCACCGGCCTCTCAGTCGTCGCCCAGAGCACGAGGCCGCGATCCCAGAGCTGGCCGATTACCGGAGCGAGGCGGCCGTCGCTGATCGTCGGCTGCATGACTACCAGAACCTCCGCGCCCGCGGCCCTGCAGGCGGACAGCGCATCGCGCACCGCAGCATCGTCCGCCGCGGAATCCGTCGGAATCACCGCGTCGAATCCGGCCTTTCCGAACAGGTTTCGTGTGGCCGCTCGGACTTCAGCAGCCCATTCCGGATCGAAACCGGGCCGCTTTCGCCCGAGAAAGAGCAGTCCGATTTTTGGAAGAGGTCTCATCTTGTATATGGTCTGGAGTTCCATAGGATACGTCCTTTCGGCAGATCTCTTTACTTAGTTTCTGAAAATAACATTAGGCAGTGTAACATCCGCGAGCGCGGATGTAAAGAGGAACGAGAAGCGACACCGTCGTCCCGGGCGGAGGTTTCCTATTCGCGTTCTGCCAGGACGCCCTTTTTCCCGTACACCCACGCGCCGATTCCCCACGCGAGCAGGATTCCGGCGATTTCGTCCGCAATGTAGTGCTGCTTGACAAAGAGGGTGGAGAGGACCACTCCCAGCGCGACAATCGCCATCCCGACAGCGATTGTTCCGGTGATCCGGTTCGGCCGTACCCGTGCGTATCGATACCAGGCGTAGAAGCAGATGACTGAGACCGCTGCATGAAGACTGGGGAAACAGTTGAACGACGGGTCAGCCGCGTAATGGCGGTACATTGCGCTCGCGAGCGGGTTCCCGACCATCGGATTGGCAAGAAGAGTCGCCCGATATATGTCGGTCGTCACGGGAAACAGAATGTAGACGACATCGGAGATAAGGTTGATGAGCACAAGGGACCATGCGAGCGCGTAACCGGCTTTGTATTCTATGAAACAGAAATAGAGCATCGTTACGGCCGAGAGAGGATAGAAGAGATAGAGGTAGAATACCGCCCACGCCGGCGCAAAGGGGATGGCATCGTCGAGGGAAGTGTTGAGATGGAATCCGTGTGTATACATTGTCCCTGTCCAGTCGTAGACGACGTTGTTGAGCAGGATGAAGAACACACCGAGGATGAGTATCAGGTTGAGCGAAATGAAGCTTGCCGCTTCCGTCGTGCCGGAACGACGACTTCTGAACAGAAGTTTTTCGATTGTACCCGGCAAAAGGCGAAACAGGCGCATCGTTTTCCGACCGCTATCGGTTGGCCGCGAGAGCATCATCGATGGCCTTCTGGAAGTCCGAGAACGGCTTCGCACCGATTATCTCCTGACTGTTGATGAAGAAGACCGGAATTCCGGTGATACCCTTCAGCTCTCCCTGCGTGCGGTCGTCCTCCACGCGCCTGGCGTACTTCCCGCTATCGAGTGAAGTGTCGAACCTCTTCATGTCCAGACCGACCGCCTGTGCGAAAAGCCGCAATTGGGCGCGGGTCAGATATCCGGTATCCGCCGGTTTCTGATTTGCATAAAGCACATCATGATAATCCCAGAATCTATTCTGTTCGCCCGCCGCATAGGCAGCCATGGCGGCATCCTGCGACTCGGTGTCAGGCGTCTTCGAGAAGTCGGAGAGAAAGTTTCCCATCGAATGAAAGACAAGGTAGACCTTGCCGGTGGCTACATACCGATCGACGATCTGCGGTTCCACGTCCAGGGCAAACTGACGACAGTAGTGGCACTGAAAATCACCGTATTCGTCAATGCGCACGGGCGCTTTCGGGTCGCCGATAGCGTTGTCGTTCGGCATCGGATAGATCTGAGCAACCGGTCGTACCACGCCCGGAACATCCGTCCAGCTCGGCGCGCCTTCCGCTGCAGCGCCGGCAGGCACGAAAAGCGAGAACAGCGCGAAAGGCATGGTCGCGGTGAATCTGAGAATAGGTCCAATCGATCTGGGGGTTCGCACGTTCTTCACGGCCTCCTTCGGGAAAGACTGCTCCCGACGAAAGTTACCCACGCGGAAGCGGTAGTGTCCAGTCGCAGAGTTTTCGACACAGGCGCGAGCCCGGTTCATCGTGAACTTGACAAGCTCTCTCACGATATCGACGCGGCAATCGGACGGCAAGCGTAATATTTTGTAGAAGAATCAGTAATTCTCTGGAGGCGCGCCCGCACTTTCGCACCTATCATTCGCACCTGGATGGTTTTCCAATCATCTAAATCGCTTCAAGGGAGGACATATGAAACGGATTCGGTTTGTGACGGTCTTTGCTGTCGCCTTGATGATTCTTCCGGCAGCGGCCTTCGCCGGCGGCCAGGCAGAAAAGGGTGCGTCTTCCGGAAAGATCACCGTAACGTTCGCGGGTACGGAAGCCGCGACGACGACGCAGAGCAAGATGATGCAGGCGGTCGCGGACGCCCTGAATGCCGACGGCCGCTTCGACGCGAAGGTCCTGGTTGCGGGTGCGCTGACCGGAGACACTGATGCCCTGGTAACCCAGGCGAAGCTGGGGGTCCCATTGGTGGTACCGTCGGATCCCGGACGTCTTGCCAGCCAGTTCGCCATCCCCGACATGAACATACTGATGGCTCCCTACATCCTGACGGATCCTGCAGTCCTCAAGACTCTGCCGGATACGGAGCTTTTCAAACAATGGTCCAAGCAGCTCGAGGCCCAGGGCATCGTCCTCATCGCCGATATGTACAACGGCTTCCGTAACTTCTACACGACCAGGCCGGTGGTACACGTGAAGGATCTTTCGGGTATGCGCATCCGGGGATTCGGCAACGACATCGGAAACGCTCTGGCCAAATACTTCGGCTTCGCGAATGTCGCAATTTCATTCGGGGAAGTCTTCCCGGCCATCCAGCAAAAGACTCTGGACGGAACCGAAGTTCAGGTTTCCGCCGCCGCGGGAAATGCTTTCTGGGATGTTACGAAGTATATCGCGATGACCAAGCACTACATGCTCCAGACGGCCTTCGTATGCTCGACAAGACTTCTTGCCGGAATGCCTGCCGACGCCAGGGATTTCTTCCTGAAGACCATCCGCGAGAAAGCTCTCGAGTATGGAACCATCGGCGAGAAAGCCGAAGCCGGCCTGTATGACCAGATGAAGCAGCACGGCGTGACCATCACTGACGTGAACATCAAGGAGTTTCAGGACGCGATCGCACCGCTTTACACCAACAACGACCTGAAGTTCTCCCCGGGCCTCAAGGAAAAGCTCTTCAAACAGCTCGGGATCTAGCATCACAGGAAAACGTTCAAGGGGTGGAGCGGACATCTCGCCTGTTCCGCCCCATTTCCATGGGGAAACTATGAAGAAGATATACCGATGGTACTGCAAGGCCGAGGAAGCGGTTTGCGGCGTGGGCTTTATGTTTCTTGTCGGGTTTGTATTTTTGTCCGCCATCCTGCGGTTCTTCAGGTTTTCAATGTCCTGGAACATCGACCTGGCGATGCTCTTACTGGCGTGGACAGCGTTCATGGGAGCCGATATTGCGTGGCGCGGCGGCCAGATCATAGGAGTGGATATCCTCACTCGTACTCTGCCGGTGGCGCTTCAGCGTGTCATTCAACTCGCGGTCTATGCCATAGTACTGGCCGCTTTGGTCATCATGTTCATCTTCGGTGCCAGGCTCGCCTGGAGCGAGCGAGTCAGCACCTATCAGTCCATGCCCATTCCCTACTCTCTGGTAACGATCAGTCTCGTTTTTGCGGCATTCTCCATGGTCTTCACAACAATCCAGAAGATCCGAAGAGTTGTTCTTTTGATGGCAGGAAAGAGCACGGCATCGAATCCGAACGCCGGCCCCGACGATCAGATGAAGATGGATGAGGATATCTAAATGACACTGCTGCTCCTTTCATTCGTTCTGTTCCTCGCTATGGGCATGCCTATCGCCTTTGTTATCGGCATTGCAGGCTTCATGTACTTCTTTACACAGCCTATGCTTCCGTTCGAAGGCGCCGTCCAGATGGTTGTCCTGCAGAGCCAGTCCTTCGCGTTTCTCGCGGTACCGTTCTTTATCTTTGCCGGGAACCTCATGAACGTGTCGGGTATTACAAGCCGGCTGCTCGGCCTGGCGCGGCTTGTGACCCGTCGCATGTACGGGGGGACCGCCCAGGTCAGTGTTGTAATGAGCACGCTGATGGGAGGAGTCTCCGGATCGGCCACTGCGGATGCGGCCATGGAAACCCGCATTCTCGGCCCGGAAATGATGCGGATCGGCTATAAGAAAGGGTATATCTGCGCGGTGAACTGCACAACATCCCTGATTACTGCGACGATTCCGCCGAGCCTCGGCCTTATCATATTCGGCTTTGTCGGCCAGGTATCGATCGGTCGGCTTTTCGCGGGTGGACTCATCCCCGGTCTCATTATGATGGCGTTCCTGATGGCCACCACATCCCTGACCAGCCGAATCAAAAGATACGATCCCCCCCGGGCCGAGGCTCCGAGGCTGACAATCCACGAACTGGTTCTGAACCTCAAAGAATCCGTATGGGCGCTGCTTTTCCCGGTTCTCCTGATCGTCGGTATCCGGTTCGGCGTGTTCACGCCGTCGGAATCGGGAGCTTTCGCCGTCATTTATGCCATCGTGATCGGGAAGTTCGTTCATAAGGAGCTCACGTGGGAGAAGTTCAAAAAAGCCCTCGTTACCAGCTTCAAGGACAATGGTGCCATCATGCTGATCATTGCCATGTCGGGCCCATTCAGCTATGCCCTCACCTGGGTGCAGCTTCCCGTCGCCCTGAGCAGTCTCATCTTCGGCATCTCCAATAATCCTCAAATACTGATGCTCGTCATGCTCGCGTTTCTCTTTGTCACCGGTATGTTCGTGGACAGCAACGTGAACTTTCTGCTTCTCACGCCGATTTTCCTGCCCATGGTGAAGAGCCTTGGCGTGGATCCCGTCCATTTTGGCGTGCTTATGGCCACCGTCGTCACCCTCGGAGTCATGACACCGCCCATCGGAGCGGCACTGTACACGGTTTGCGGAATCATTGATTGCCCAGTCGAGGAGTATGCGAAGGAATCGATTCCTTTCATGACTGCCATCCTTCTGGAATTGGCAATACTCGTGTTCCTGCCCGGCGTGGTAACATTTATCCCGAATCTGGTCTTTGGGAAGTTCTAGCTCACCGGGACGAACCGCTTCATGGCCCGACTCCGTGATCCGGCCCGCGGCGACCACTTGCGGTCTGACGCGAAATCGCACAATACTCGGACATGCGAAAAACGAATCTCGTACTGTTGGCGTGTGTGATATGTGCGGCCGCGCTGCTCATGGCCGGTTGCGGTCTCGGCAGTGAGAGAGGACAGAGCGAGCTGCGGTCTGAAGCGGTCGCGAAAGAAAGTCCATCTCCGGTACGCGATGCCGACAGAGGAGTCCCGGCGACCGCGCTCGCCGGAAACCTGTCAAAACAGGCCGCCTCGCCGCAGGAAAAGGCGCCCGGTCCGCCGGCGGACACCACCGCGGCGGCCGACGATCCATCGATCGAAAGAAAGCGAATCAAGACCGGCTCCACCTCGATCGAGGTCCCCGACCTGGCGAAAGCCGAGCAGGAGACAGTGAAGCGGGTTGAAGCGGCGGGCGGCTATGTCGCAGAGTCGAACCAGTACGAGTCCAGCCTCTCGATGGTTGTGAAAATCCCTGCAGCGAAATTCGATACGTTCGTCGATTCAACGGGCGACCTGGGAAAAGTCCTTTCGCGACAGATTTCCGTCGAGGATGTGACGCAGCAATTCTACGATCTCGAAAATCGAATCAAGAACAAACGAATCCTGGTACAGCGACTGCAAAGCTACCTTTCAAGCGCGGGAAAGATCGAGGACCTGCTCAAGATAGAGCGGGAGCTCAGCGACGCAACCACCGAACTTGAATCACTCGAAGCTTCGTTCAAGAACCTGAGCCACCTCATATCCTACTCCACGCTGTCGATTGCCTTTCGCCTGCCCGACTACGAATCCGGAGCTCTGAATCTTCCGTCGCTTCGATCCGGGTTCCGGGGCCTTGCCGAATCTGTCGTGAAGTTCCTCTACGTGCTGCTTTTTATCGTGATCGGCATTATCGTGTTCGGGATCCCGGCGGTGCTGGTTCTCGGGGTGCTCTATCTCGTGACATTCGGAAAGGTCGGATTGGTTAAGCGATACTTCCGTGCGCTGGGTGCCCGCATCGGAAAAAAGAAAAAGCCCGAGCCAGGCGCCGACGTCTGAACGAACGGGCGATGCGCGGGCGTTGCGCCGTCGTCACGTCCGCGAGCGCTGATTCTGCGCTTTTTTTCTATTCTCCTCTACGCGGAATTCGACGATCTTTCTGATGATGTCGAGCGGCAACGGTTGTTCCAGTGGAAACTGAACGGAACCTTTCGCGCTTTTGTAACTCTTCAACTCATTCTTGAACTGCGAAATGCCGTTTGCTCCCGGATAGAACCCGATGTGTTTCGCGTATGCGGCAAAGTGGACCAGATTACCGTGAAAGTAGAATGTGGGCATCAGATAGCTTATCTTCTCAACTGCTTCCGGGGCGGATTTCTTAATGATCTGTCTCATCTCATTCAGCTTGATCTGAGAATTCGGCGGAAAGGACTGAATGTATTCGTCGATTGACGAATATCCCTTGTTTCTGCTTTCCATACTTGCCTCCATTTGGAGTCGCTCCTCGAGTGTGCCGAATGACCCTGCGAGCGTCAATATGATGCAAAGAGCGGGCCGCTTGACGGATGTCGACAGTTCGGAAAGAATTCAGCGCAAGTTCGAGTATCAACCACCGTTCGGCTGGATTGGAGAAATCGGAATGTCGGATTCAATTGTCATCGACACCATGCGCACGGATGATGCTGCCCGGGTGGCCGAACTCAGCAGCCAGCTCGGCTATCCAACGCCGACGGATGAAATGCGAATGCGGATTGCCTCTCTTGCGGGGATTCCGCACGAAGGGCTTCTTGTCGCGCGGGACGGAGAGGTGGTCGGCTGGATACATGTGCACCACACGACATACCTGCAGAGTGGGAAGGCGGCAGAAGTTACAGGATTGGTTGTCCAGGATACGCACCGCAGCAAAGGAATCGGCGCGGCCCTTCTTCAGGCAGCCGAGTCCTGGGCGATCGCGCAGGGATTGGGCAGGTTGCGCGTGCGATCGAACATTGTTCGCGCAGATGCGCACCGGTTCTACGAGAGGGCCGGCTATCGACGGGCAAAGACGTCGCTGGTGTTCGAGAAGAATCTGACGACAATTGGGACTGAAAGTTAGCGAGCGGCATCCCGATGCTGCCTTCAACCCCGCGTTCCCATCGCGAAGGCGGGCGGTATACTGGTGTCCGGCACAGGAGGTATCGATGGAAAATAACAAGTGCAGTCAGAAGACCGGCCGCAGGTTGAATGCCGCAGGACGCGTCGTCATACTCGCTGCCGTTCTGCTCACGCTGCAGGTCAATTGGGTGTTCGCGGAGGGGAATAACGTAACCGTCGACGCGCTTCCAAAAACCGTGGAAAGTTACATCAGCTTGCGGGATTCACTTGCCAGAACCCCGGAAGGCGGTGCCTCCCTGTTCCTCGTCGCGATGATGGTCATGAAAGAAAACCCGGAAGTTGGTCTTCAGATGATGACGGTTATGCTCGACCGGAGCCTCGTAACCTCCGGCAAGACCTACCTGGGCTACGCGCCGGTGTCGTCAGTAATGTTTCACATCGACCGAATAACCCGGGAAAAGGGATGGAGCTATCTTCCGGCAGCATACGTGGCCGGGACCTCTCCTGCCGACGGGTACCGGTGCACACCGCCCTACACCTACCAGATTTCCCGCAATGCGTACAGCGGCGAGGAATCGGGCGGGACGGTCAAAGTATTCGTGAAGACCTACGGCGTTATGCCCAGACCGGTTACCATGAAGGTGAACGACAAGGGAATCTGGAAGGTCGCGGAGCTCTCTTCGCTGTTCGTCGATGTGGCGCCGCCCGCTTCCGACAAAACGGACGACCTGTAGCCGGCGTCGCGCGGTCAGATCTCCGACATCGAGCGGTGCCACACGCCGGTCCACTCCGGTATTTCGGTCAGCATGGAATTTTTGAGAGACTGTTCCATTTCCGGCCCAAAGAAGAATCCCATGACGCGAATTGCGACGTCTGCGGTAGGAAACCGATAGTCGGTACGAACGACGTCCTGGTGGAACGAGCAGGTGCTCACCAGAAGCTCGTAGAACCGGGCGAGTCTCGTGTGAGGCGGCGTCGGTTCAGGCGTGTTCGTGCCCATGGTCTCGATCAGGACAATTTCCCCGTTGCGGACGAGATTCGACCGGGCACCCTGTATAAGGGTTTCGGTGACCGATTCAACAGACCCCGGCGCATCGATAATCGAATGGCCCCAACTCCAGCCTTCAATGAAAATGTCGCACTTCGGAGACACTTGCGGCATGTGCATGTTATCGGCCACGCGAAACGTGATCGGGGCGGCCGACTTCGACAACCGGCCGGCCGCACGGTCGAGCATGTGCTGGGACTGGTCGAAACAGGTCACGGCCGACGCCCGGTCCGCGTATATCCGCGTGACTCGGCCGGTACCCGTTCCCGCCTCGATCACGGACTTTCGATCCCAGTCGACTACCTGCAGAATGTGATCGTGGAGGTTGCCCTGGAAGTCTTCGGCGTCCACGAGCTCGTCGTACTCGGCTGCGTGCTTTTCGTAGATCTCGAACATCGACGGCATAGCGGCCTTCCCCCTCCCCTGCTTCAGGGTGTGCAATAGTGTAACCCTACCATAAACCCATCCGGATTGGCTGGAGGGCCGAGCCCGTCGCCGCCGGACGGATCCAGTTTCGGTCGTTTGGGCAAGGTATCCGGGACAGTATGTGCTAAATTATAGGTTGT
>DATKUF010000023.1:0-2439 GCA_035530755.1 Spirochaetia bacterium
TTGCCTGCCGCGAAGCGCCGTTGTCTCGGCTGAAATGTCTCGATTGTTCATGAAATCTGCCTCGGGGTATAATCTACTATGGGGGCTTGCTCTGAACAAGACTATCAAAAGTGCTGCACCTGATTGCCGTGAACGGAGGAATCATCGGGTCGAACTTTTGAATTGACCCATATAGATAGGTGTTTGGCGCGTTGATTGGTGCAAATCGCACAGCATTCCGAGTTTCAGGTCAGTCTTTCGAGCAGATTTTGACGTGTAAATATTTACAGCATCATGAATAATTTGATTTACAATACGGAGCATTCTTCACTCCGGTCTGCGGCCGAGCGCTCTCTTCGAGAGGGATGGGGGAAAGGGATGAACGAGTTCTGGAGTTTCGTGAAAGACAACATCATCGGCCGGGACGCTATCGTGGAGACTCCGTTCGGTGAGCGGGCCATGCTGTACGCGGACCACACCGCGTCGGGACGGTCGGTGCGATTCATCGAGGACTATCTCTGTTCGCTGCTTCCCTACTACGGCAACACCCACACCGACGACGATTTCACCGGGAACTTCTCGACCGTGCTGCTCGAGAAGGCAATCGAGCGAATCAAGCACCTCGTTCACGCCGGGCCGCATCACAAACTGATGCTGGTCGGAAGCGGGGCCACCGGTGCAATCCAGCGTCTCCAGCAGATCCTCGGCGTGTACCTTCCTCCCGCAACCCGCGCCCGTCTCCGGGAGACCCCCGCCGGCGAGCCCGACGCGGAGCGCTTCGCGCTGCTTGGACACGATTTCGCGGACAAGCGCCCGGTCGTCTTCGTCGGACCCTACGAGCACCATTCGAACGAGGTCACCTGGCGTGAGTGTTTCGCCGAGGTAGTCGAGATCGGTTTGAACGCCGCAGGGCTCATCGATCTCGACGATCTCGCGGAAAAGCTCGGCAGCCCGGAGTATGCGGGTCGCCAGAAGATCGGTTCTTTTTCGGCAGCTTCCAACGTTTCGGGTGTACGCACCGACGTCTACACAATCGCGCGCATGCTGCACGAAGCCGGGGCACTCGCCTGCTTCGATTTCGCCGCTCTCGCCCCCTACGTGAAAATCGATATCGACCGGGACGAGGACAGCTACTTCGACGCCATCTTTTTCTCCCCTCACAAGTTTCTCGGCGGACCGGGCGGCAGCGGCGTGCTCATTATTCACGATCGCATCTATCGTCAGGATCTGCCGCCGACCCACGGCGGCGGAGGTACCGTGGACTTCGTCAACCGCTCCCAACAGCACTACCTCACCAATATCGAAGGACGGGAGATGGCGGGCACGCCGGGGATTTCGCAGGCCTGGAAGGTCGCACTTGCGATGGAGCTCAAGGAGAAGATGAATCCCGAGGAAATCGAGCGTCGCGAGCGTGAGCTGGTCAAGTCTGCCTACGAACGCATCTCCGCCGAGCCGAACGTCGAGATCATCGGTACCGCCGCGCCCGCTGATCGCATCGGCATTCTCTCCTTTCTCGTTCGCCACCGCGGCGCCTACCTCCACCCCCGGTTCGTCACACGGCTCCTCAACGACCTGTTTGGCATCCAGTCGCGGGGCGGCTGCTCCTGTGCAGGGCCCTACGGCCATCGGCTGCTCTCGATCGGTGATGAACGCTCCGAACAGTACCGACAGCTCATCCTGCACGGCGTGTGCGGCGTGAAGCCGGGTTGGACGCGCATAACCCTCCACTACCTGCTGACCGACGAAGAGTTGGATTTTCTCTGTGAGGCAGTGTTGTTCGTAGCTCGCGAAGGGAGGTACTTCCTTCCGCTCTACACCTTCGACCTCTCGAGCGGGTCGTGGAGGCATGCGGACTGGGATCATCGAGAACCGAGCTTCGGACTCGACGAATTGCTCGAGAAGGGAACCGCCGCGCCCCCCGCGATTCCTGCCCCTGAACGTGTTGCCCAGATGCGCACCGAAAGTCTGCTCGAAGCGAGGCGCTGGGCCGGGAAGTTGCGGTCGGATTACTCTGAATCAGACATCCACACGCTCGCCGAAAGCCCCTTCCCCTTCGAATACTTCGAGGACGCCGCGCGGCACGATTCGACCGGCTGACGCGGAAGATCAGCGTAGCAACCACATACGCGACAAGCATTGTTGCAGCACGCCGAAGTCCAAAGTATATCCCCAGTTGCGAGAGGCAGCGATGGCCCGTTTGTTTCAGTCAAGCACGTCCGCGACGCATGATAAACGGTGAGGCGAACGCGAAATAAAAGTACACTGCAACAGCGAGTAATATTGTACCGGCAAAACCCACGGATGCGTCTATCGTCGTTCCTTCAGGAGGCGATCGCCCGCGATATAGACGAAGCTGTGCTGTAAGATGGAAAGTCCTGCCAGGACTAAGCCCAGAACGGGCGACCCAACGAGAAAAAGCGCTACGGCAACGACGCCGGTTATCGCGAGCTCCTGGACAAG
>DATKUF010000024.1:0-25559 GCA_035530755.1 Spirochaetia bacterium
ACACGAGGCATTGCAGGCTCTGCAGCGGAAACGCTGTACGATTCCCCGAGAGGCGGTGCGGTAGTACCCACGACGGATGTACCAGAGTTGAGGAGCAAAGTACCTTGAGACTTCCTGATACTTTGGATCATGGTACACGCACTTTGGATTCGGACAAAACCGCGGAATAATCACAGGCATTCTCCACAAGGAACGGATACCTGCTACTACCGCCATTTCTCCCGGTTACTTCATTAAAACCTCCAAGGTTTGTTGCACTACTCAAACTATCACGCGGCGAATGCTACCAGGCGAGGAGGGGCATCGGAAAACGTAGTGATTTCGTAGCCGTCAATCCCTTCCGCGGAACCGTCCCGTTCGGTTACCCTCGCCCCCACGCGAGCTCGCGAATGACGGGATACGCTCGCGCGGGTCCCGCCGATAGAAGGACCGAAGCTGGTCGTACACCCCCGGGTATTCATCGGCGAGTACCCAGGGTTGCTCGAAGAAGGTTTCGCTTGCCACTGCGAAGAACTCCTCCGGTGCCTCAGCGGCGTAGGGATCGAGCCGGGTCGCCGGTCGCGAACGCACCGGCTGCGAGCCTGTTTGGCGACCCTTGTTCCGTTTCCCCGGGGCGTGAGTGGATCGACCGGAGCGTTCACGGCGGCCGGAGACCCGTTGCTGCAGGTCGCGGTAGGCTTCGGTGAAAATCGAAGTCCAGACTTTCTGGTCCATTTCCCGGTGCAGTCGTGGCGCGCCGTCGAGCGCGCCGTTTGTGCGGTCCAGAACGTGCGCCATTTCGTGGATAACCACATTGTACCCGTCGCACCACCCGGACTCACGAATGTCTGCCACCGAAAGTATAATCGAGCCAAGCGGCAGGAACTGACCGCTTGCAGTCTCCTCGGTTTCATGCACGACACCGGCTTCATCCACATCCGACATTTCCACATCGAACTCCTCTTCGGTAAGGACGATTGTCGACCAGTGCTTGTACCACGAAAGCCCAAGCTCGAGCACCGGCAGCGATGCCTGCACCGCGACCGAGATTCGTAATTCTGCCGTAACTGTGGTATCGCCCACCGGGTAGAGCTGTCGGGTAGCGAGGAAGGAGTCGGCGAGCTCACGCAGGCTCGCCAACCGCTGAGTCGCGAATCCGGTGAGAACCGGGTGTGTTCGAACGACCCACATCCATAGATCGTCGCTGATGTCCGGGCTTTGCCTGCGGCCGAACAGTCGCCCGATGCGCCCTGTCATTCCGGATGGAACTCGTCGGCGAGTGTTGCGAGGATCTGGTGATCCTGCCAGGCCCCGTCAATTTCCACGCATTTGCGCGCGATGCCCTCTTTTTGAAAACCGCACTTTTCGAGCACGCGCATCGAAGCGAGATTGTGCGGCATGACCCCGGCTTCGACCCGGTGCAGCTTCAGTTCCCCGAAGGCAAATCGCAGGGCGAGGTTGACCGCCTCGGTGGTGTAACCCTTCCCATTTTGTTCGCGATCAAGAAAGTATCCGATGAAACAACTTTGCAGCGCGCCACGAACAACTTCGGTCAGTGCGACGCCGCCGATCAACTCTCCGGTCTCTTTCAGGAATATCCCGAATGAGTAGCGCGAGCCTTCATCCCTGCCGCGCTCTTCCCGAATGATCGCCGACCGCTGCGCGTCGAGCGTATAGAAATCGGGTGCCCGCGTCGAACTGTATTTGCGAAAGAACTCCTGATTCTTCCGGTGGAGTCGAAGGAGCGCTTCGGCGTCTTCGACCGTGAAGAAACGAAGAGATAGTCTGTGGTTCTGCAGCTGTGGTTCTTCCATGATTTCGTGCGGCAACTCCGGCGCCCGTTATTTGAGAATCTGCTTCACCTTCTCCGCCAGAGCTGTTCCGATCTTCTGCTGGTTTTCCCGATCGAAGTGAATGCCGTCGACGGGGCTTGAGGCTGCAACCTTTGCAAGATCGAGCATCGGGCAGGCAAGTTCCCGCGCAACTCTCGCGAACTCTTCGCCAAGCTTGCGTGATTTCTCTTCGGCGCCTTTGAACATTTCGGCGAAGCTCGTCAACTGCGAGACCGGAGGCGGCGCGAGGAGTAGAACGCGGGGTGCCGGGCCCTCAACCGAGTCTTCTATCGTCCTGGCTATTCTGACCAGGCGTCCCGCGCCTTCCGCGATGTCAAACGGAGTAAGCGAAAAGCGATGCTTCAGGTCGTTCGTTCCGAGCATGATGATGAGAAGATCGAAGGGTTTGTGACTTCTCATGATAGGGATAAGGTGGTCTTTGCCGCACTTGTGTTCTTCGATCGGATCCTGCCAGACGGTCGTCCGGCCATTCAGGCCCTCTTCGATTACCTCGTACCCGTTGCCGAGAGCTGCGGCCATAACCCCCGGCCACCGCTCCGCCTTTGGATAGCGCGACTGAGATTCCGGGTTGTACCCCCACGTGTTCGAGTCTCCAAAACAGACTATCTGTTTCATCGCGTTCCCCTTCTGCAAAGTTGGGCGGCAAATCTCCGATGTCCAATTGTCCCGATTCGCTTTCGATCTTACCGGGTTGCAGAATACCGTTCAAGCGGCAGTGGGGAGAATGCGTTTGTTTATGCGCGGCGGGGGGCGTCACCCGCCGTATTTCTCCTCATAGTCGGCACGGAGCGCCTGGACCACGGCCGGATCCGCGAGGGTAGTGACATCGCCGAGCGCACGGCCCTCTGCAATATCCCGCAGCAGGCGACGCATGATTTTTCCGGATCGCGTCTTGGGCAGGTCCGACGAGAATAGCACGTCGTCGGGTCGGGCGAGCGCGCCGATCTTCTCGACGACATGCTGCTTGAGCTCGTCCCGAAGCTCCGTGCTCGGTTTCAGGCCGCCTTTCAGCGTGACGAACGCCACGATCGCCTGCCCTTTGAGATCGTGTTTGCGCCCCACGACAGCCGACTCTGCAACCGACGGATGATCGACGAGCGCCGATTCAATCTCCATCGTGCCGATGCGGTGGCCGGAAACATTCAGCACGTCGTCGACGCGCCCCAGGATCATGAAGTTCCCCTTCGCGTCGCGTTTCGCCCCGTCACCGGGAAAGTAGGTCCTGTCGTCCCATTTCGAGAAGTAGGTCTGAACGTAACGCTCGTCATCGCCCCATATCGTGCGCGCCATTGACGGCCATGGGTGTTTGATCGCCAGGAGGCCGCTTCCTTCCTTCACTTCGTTGCCTTTTTCGTCGAGGATTGTTGCCTCGATTCCCGGCATCGGCTGACCGGCGAATCCCGGTTTCATCGACGAAACGCCGGGCAAACCGCTGATCATTATCGATCCCGTCTCGGTCTGCCACCAGGTGTCGACCACCGGACAGCGCTCCTTTCCGATATGGGTGTGATACCAGATCCAGGCTTCGGGATTGATCGGCTCACCCACGCTTCCGAGGAGCCGCAGAGACGAGAGGTCATGCTTTGCCGGGAGCTCGGTTCCCCACTTCATGAATGCCCGGATTGCCGTCGGCGCGGTGTAGTAAACGCTCACCTTGTGTCGCTCGATGAGCTCCCAGTGCCGGTCCTTCTCCGGGTAGTCGGGCGCGCCTTCGTACATGAACACCGTCGCGCCGCAAAGGAGCGGCCCGTAGACGACGTAGGAGTGTCCTGTTACCCATCCGATGTCGGCCGTACACCAGAAGATGTCTTCCTCTTTGAGGTCAAAAACCGTGGAGGCAGTCGCGTAGGCGCCGACCATATACCCACCGGTGGTGTGAACAATGCCCTTGGGTTTCCCGGTAGTTCCCGAAGTATACAGAATGTACAGCGGATCTTCCGCGTCCATCACCTCCGGCTCGCAGGCGGCGCTTCGATGGTCCATCATCCGGTGATACCAGCGGTCCCGACCCTCCTGCACGTGCAGCAAATGGTGTTCGCCGGGCAGGTTCTTCACCATAACCACGTGCTCTACGGTCGGGCAGTGCTCGAGCGCACGATCGCCTCCGTGTTTCAGCGACAGCACATTGCCGCGTCGCCAGCCTCCGTCGGCGGTGATGAGAACCCGGGCCTGGGAGTCGTTGATGCGCTCAGCCAGTGAGTCGGGTGAGAATCCACCGAAGACCACATTGTGGATTGCGCCGATGCGCGCGCAGGCGAGCATGGCAACTGCCGACTCGATGATCATCGGCATATAGATTGCCACCCGGTCTCCCTTGCCTACGCCCAGCTCCTTCAGGCAGTTGGCGAACTTGCACACTTCCTGATGCAGCTGAAGATAGGTCAGGGTGCGAACGGTTCCGTCTTCGGCCTCCCAGATGATCGCCGCTTTGTTTCGGCGGGGTCCCGACAGGTGTCGATCGAGGCAGTTGTAGGTGATGTTGAGTTTTCCGCCGACGAACCATTTTACGTGCGGTGGCGTCCAATCCATGACCTTTTTCCAGGGCTGGACCCAGGCAAGCTCGCGCGCCCTCGACTCCCAGTAACCGAGGACGTCGCTCTTTGCTTTCTTGTAAACGCTCCCGTCCTTCACCACGGCGTCACGCGCGAAATTATCCGGTGGTGGAAACTCTCTCTCTTCAATGAGGAGATCGTCAAAAACGTCGGTTGCCGCTGAGCTCATCGGTAGCCTCCTTGAAAGACAGGATTATCGGGTCCGACTTACGAGTCGGGTGAAATAATCTTACAATCCGTGTCATGAATTGTCAAACTCAAGGGGGGGGAGCGGCTCTAACGAAGATCCGATCGGGAAGACTCGATTACCCGCGCGGCGAGGTGCCGCAGCTCATCAGGTGCCATTTCAGTCGTGAGGCCGAGCGAGAGCAGACTGGCGTAGCCGTGGGCAAAGATCAGGGCGCGCTCGAGAAGTTTTTTCATCGAAGATGGGGAGAGCGACGCATATTTCGGATCCCGTGACAGTACGGCACGGAGCCGAGTGCCGCCGATCGTCGACAACCGCGCCTTCCGTTCCTGCTGCGATGCATCGCTTGAAAGATAGATCACACGATAAAGCTGCGGTTCGTCCTGCGCAAAGTTCACCTGTCCAAGCACGAAGTCGAGCATGGCATCGCCGGTGACGGGACGCGTCTGATACGCGAGAATCAGCTCCAGCGACCGAATCGCGACCTGTTCCTCAATCCCGTCCATGTCGCCCATGCAGGAGTAGATGGGCATCGTAGAACTTCCGAGCTCGCGCGCGATGGAGCGGGCGGACAGCGCCGACCGGCCGTTCCTGCGAACAACGGTGAATGCGGCGCCTACGATATCGTCTTTACTGAACTGCTGGGGTCGCGCCAAGAAGCATCACCTCGCACTGCGGTTTTTCCGGATCACCCCTTGAAGCGACGCGGTGAACGCCGGGAGTTGGGAGTTGTCCCGCGCCATTCGAGCGCGAACCTCGCCGCCTGCGGAGGTCCGGACGGCGAGCTCGAGTCCGGAATCACACTCTCCGAATTGTGATTCTTCAAGCAACGGAACAGGGATGAATGTCTGAACGCAGCCGTAGTTCTGACGCCGGCTCCAGGTGAACTCCTGCTCCTCCCGAATAAGGATCAGCTCGCGATCAGTAAGGAGTAGCAGGCAGGGTGTTGCGAATTGAGTAAGGAGTCTGAAGCCGCCGAACCGAATCGTATGGAGGGGAAACGTTTCCTGGTAGAGCGTGGAGAGAATGCGCTCGTCGCGCATGAGGGAACGTCTCCCGTAGTTCATGAACTTGTATCCGCTGGAGGCCAGATAGTCGAGTTTTGCGCGTTCGGTTGTGAGATCCGATCCGGCCTCGTCGGCGTCGTCCCCGAATGAACCTCCGCGAATAGCGGCAGCGACCGGTACAAAAAGATCTTCCCTTACCGTATTGAAGGTCACCATTGCTTTGCTCGTCCCTGCAAAGATCGCGAGCCAGGATCGCAGCAGTACGCGGCCCCATTCGAGCCGGTGAACCTCACCCAACCGGGTCACGAAGGTGGACCGCTCCCGGCGAGATGCAGTATGAACCGTGAGCTCGTTCCCACGAAAAAGGAGCAGGTGTTCCTTTTGCGGACCGAAGGGGGACGCGGCCTGAGGGGCATACAGCACACGAAGCGATGAAAGGTCCTCCCCGTGAAGTTCCTCCGCAAACGACCCGGGAACGTCCTCCGGACACGAGACCTGTTTTGGCCAGTACCGTAATGTCTCCACCGATCCCATGGCAACACCTCCTCGGACATCCACTCCCGTCAGGTAGTTAAATAACGAACGTTATGTAACTACGGTTGTATACGCCGGACGGCCGAATGTCAATTGGCGAATAATTGTGGACAGCGGTTCCCGAGAAGAGTAGTCTTACTCAGGTGAAAAACATGAGTTACAACAAAATCAAAGTGCCGAAAGGCGACAGGATCGAGACGCATAACGGGCAGCTCCGCGTTTCCGACCATCCGATAATCGCCTACATCGAGGGCGACGGAACGGGTCCGGATATCTGGGCGGCCTCACACCGTGTTTTCGACGCCGCGGTAAGGAAAGCGTACGGGGGCAAGCGTGAGATTGCCTGGATGGAAATCTACGCGGGCGACAAGGCAAACCGGATCTACGGTGAAGAGGTCTGGCTTCCCGGCGAGACCCAGGATGCCATCCGTGAATTTCTCATCGGCATCAAGGGCCCTTTGACGACTCCCATCGGCGGCGGAATTCGATCGATCAACGTGGCGATCCGGCAGCGGCTCGATCTCTACGCGTGTGTGCGGCCGGTGAAGTACTACACCGGTGTCCCCTCTCCGGTAAAGAAGCCGGAGGCGGTCGACATGATCGTATTTCGCGAGAACACCGAGGACATTTATGCGGGTATTGAATACAAAGAGGGAAGCGACGAGGTCAAAAGCTTCCTTTCCATTCTCAAGGAGAAGTTCCCCGCATCCTACAAGATGATCCGATTTCCCGACAGCTCCGGTATTGGAATCAAGCCGGTATCGCGAGAGGGGACTGAACGGCTGGTGCGCGCGGCGATAAAGTACGCGGTCGAAAGCGATCTGCCGAGTGTGACGCTGGTGCACAAGGGAAATATCATGAAGTTCACCGAAGGTGGATTTCGCGAATGGGGGTACAACCTCGCGAGGCGCGAGTTCGGGGCGGTGGACCTTGACGGGGGCCCCTGGCTCTCTTTCAAGAATCCAAAAAGCGATCGCGACATCATCGTTAAGGACGTAATCGCGGACGCGATGCTTCAGCAGATTCTGACCCGCGCGGATGAGTACAGCGTGCTAGCGACCCTGAACCTGAACGGTGACTATATTTCCGATGCTCTGGCCGCGCAGGTTGGCGGAATCGGGATTGCGCCGGGTGCGAATATCAACTACGACACCGGCCACGCGATGTTCGAGGCGACCCACGGTACCGCGCCCAAGTACGCGGGGCAGGACAAGGTGAACCCTTCGTCGGTGATTCTCTCGGGCGTCATGATGTTCCGCCATCTGGGCTGGAACGAGGCCGCGGATCTCGTCGACCGCGCAATGCAACAGACGATCGCCGAGAAAAGGGTAACCTATGATTTTCACCGGTTGATGGATGGCGCGACATTACTGAAGACAAGCGAGTTCGGCACAGCGCTCATCGACGCGATGTAGTCATTCGGCGCGACTCCGACTTTCAGCCGATGCCGATGAGAGCGACGCCTGCAATAGCCATGGCGAGTCCCGCGATCCGGAACGCCGGGACCCTTTCGTGGAAAAAGAGCCATGCGAGCAGCACCGTCGGCGCCGGGAAGAGCGACGCAACAATTGTGACGAGCGAAAGCAGCGATCCACGCGACGCAACGACAAACGCAACGTTCGCGCTCATGTCGAGCACTCCCGCGGCGCAAACCAGAAGAATCGTACCGCGGGCCACCCGCAGCTGCTTGCCCGCTGCGATCGCGGTCACCGCAACGAGGACTACGGAGACGAACCGCGCGGCAATGAGCGGCCAGAGTCCGGCCTCGGCCGATGGCCGGGATATGGCAATGAAGAAACAACCGAATCCGAGGCCGGCAAGCGCGCCATACACGAGTGCCCGGCGCGCGTTTGCGCGTGCGGGGGCGGCTTCTGTTCCCGTCGCGGTGAGAAGCAGCACCGCGGGCAGGCAGAGCGCAATTCCGATCCACGCATGGACTGTGGGGCGTTCGCCCGATGCGAGACCGAAGGCGACGGGCACTATGGCGCCGATGAGCGCGGACGTGGGGGAAACTACCGCAACCAGGGTAGAAGCAATTCCGCGATACAGCGCGAGAAGGCCCACCGCGCCCCCGAGGCCTGCGGCGGCCCCCCACAAAAGATCTGAAAGGCCGGGACCGTTCGGACCTACCAACGGCGCGGCCACGAGTGCGATTACGGTGCCGGCGATCTGAGAGACTACGAGCACGGAGCCGACGGAGTTCGTTCGCGACGTGAGACCCCCCGCGAAGTCCGCGCTTCCATATAGCAGTGCCGAGATTGCGGCAAGGATTATGGACACTCGAAATTCATAAAGGAAAGAGCGCGTCGTTGCAACAGCCGGCGCGCCGCGAAGCTGAGCATGAGTCGCGTGGATGCGTCGGAGCGGTCAGCGATTCCCAACTCGTCGGGCATCACGCGTGAAACGACGCGTTCATGTCTGCCGGTTCTGAAGGCACTGCCGTCTTATTCACATACGTAGAAGTCCGAACGAGCTCCTCGAGTTTCTTCTGATAAGCGGTCTCATCGAGGGGTAGCTCCACGCTCGTACCTACGAACTGAGAATAGAGTATTGCGTTTGCCAGCGTCACCGAATTGATTCCCTCAACCGCCGGAACGAGCAGTGGTTCGGTTCCCCGGATGGCGGCGCCGAAGTTCTCTATGAGTAGTCGGTGCCCCGGCTCGCCATGATGCGTGTACGGAATCTGGGTTTTCCAGTTCTCCACTTTCATGAACGCGATCTTGTCGTCGCGCAGAGCATCGAGCATCGATTTCCTGTTCATGTAGAGCGTTATCGCGCCGTCCTCAAAAACGAGCTTCCCTTTCTCCCCGACGATTTCGAGTCGGTTTGTGCCCGGCGATTCGGCGGTCGTGGTGATGAAGTGTCCCACCATCCCATTGTCGTGTTCGAAGTAGGCGGTCACCTCATCTTCAACCTCTATGTCGTGATACTTGCCGAACGACGCGAAACCATGAATCCGCGAGGGCATACCGACCATCCACTGGTAGAGATCGAGATTATGCGGGCACTGGTTGAGCAGGACGCCTCCGCCCTCGCCCTTCCATGTCGCGCGCCATCCGCCCGTGTCATAGTAGTACTGCGTTCGAAACCAGTCGGTAATTATCCAGGTTGTGCGTGTGAGACGCCCGAGCTCCCCGCCGTCCAGAAGTTCCCTGATCTTCTTCCAGTATCCATAGGTTCTCAGCATGAACATCGCCGAATAGACAAGTCCCGGGTATCGTTTTCTGGATTCTTCGAAGGCTTGATTCATTTTTCTGGCGTCTGCAGCATGAACGGCAACAGGCTTCTCGACCAATACGTGAATGCCGCGTGCGAGAGCCGCAATGGTGATCGGCGGATGGAAGTAGTGCGGGGCCGCGATGATTATCGCCTCCGCGCCTCCATCGGCGAGGGCTTCCTCATAGTCGCCGAACGCGCGAGTGGACAAACGGTTGGCGCACTCGTCGGCCCTTTCGCGGTTCGCGTCACAGACGAATGACAGCGAGAAATTGGTACTCTTTGCTATATCCTCGGCGTGTTTGCTTCCCATGCCGCCGACGCCGACGACTCCGATTCGGATTGCGGACATTTCTGCCTCCCAGGCTGTTGAGTGTTGCTTTTCAGTACCGGCATTCTACCACGGAGGGCGAATCGAGGCGAAGCCGATTTCCCGCGTTTGCGAAGACGCTATCGTCCGGAGAAGACGAGCGGTGCGAGCTCCGGGCGTATGATTTCCTTCAGACCGTATATCTCCTGAATGTAACGGGCCGCCGACGCGTCCCAGTATCCCACCGATTCCCGCGCGTTATTGCGAGCAGCAAGAATTCGATCATCGTCCGAATCCCGGAAGAACGCCATTGCGCGAGACATAGCATCGAAAAATGCGGTCGGGTTGAAATCGGTGAACAGGAACCCGTTGCCGGTGATCCCGCTTCCGACAGTCCGCATCGGAAAGACGGTGTCTCGCAGACCCCCGGTCGCCCGTGCGACCACCAGGCATCCACATGCAAAGGCTTCGAGCTGTGAAATGCCGCCAGGCTCGTATTGGGACGGCATGAGAAAGATATCGCTCGCGAGGAGGGGTATGCTGATCTCATGAAAGCCGATATGGACCGAAACCTTCCCCGGGTAGTAGCCTCCCAGAAGCGAGAGGCCGCGAGCAATTTCCTCGGCCTTCTGATCGCCGAACGAGACCGGGCCCGCAATAACACCCTGACAACCGAGTTCCCGGAAAACCCTCTCGGAAGCTTCCAGAAGCAACTGGAAGCCCTTCTGCTCTACGATGCGGTGGATCATGGAGAAGACAACGCGGTCCGGGTCGACATCCAGCCCCTCCTGGATCTGCAGCAACAGTTTGTTGCGCATCCGGACCTGCAGGTCGCGCTTTCGAACGTTCGAAAGGTTTTCGCAGGCTCTCGGCCCGGAAAGCAAATCAGGAAACCGTTCTTCAATGGTACTTCTGAGTTTTCGATCCGTTTCCACGATTTCGAGAAGTCGGGGATAGACCGTGTCCACGAACCCGGAGTCGTCGAACCTCTGCTGCATCTGTGAGAGAAAATCGCGCCCGATGGCGTTGTTGATTCCGGTGACCTCGTGGAGCAGATGCTCGAGGCCGTCGCTTGCCACTGTGAGCTGTTTCGCGTAGGACGGGCTGACGGTGATAATCTTGTCGGCGCATCGGATGCCCACGGCCATGCAGTTAATCTTGTCGCCGTGAACCGGGTCCACGAAATCCGCGGCCTTTGGCTCCGGGAGATTGAAGTTCGAGAATAGATCAGTTCCACTCTCCCAGCGGTGGTAGGAGTCGAAATACTGCCACCCACCGTTGTGAATGAGGTGGAGAAATGAGTTTCGCTTGAAAGCGCTGTTTCCCGCGTAGTAGGGGTCAAGCCGAACGATTCCGTTGAAAACCCCCGAGTAGGCATCGTTGGTAAACGTGTAGCTCGGACGCAGGTTGAATCGGCTGATGACCTCGGCACAGGCCCGGGCGAATCCGACTCGGCGCCGAAGTTTTTCTGCAGATGTGTACCCCCAGTACAAACCGTCGAAGAATTCGTGATGGTCCAGAAGATAGTACTTCACCCCATCCACCTCGCCGAAGTGGACTCCCACACTGTAGTTCGTAGAGTGGATCATGAAATTGACGTTCGTATCCGTGTAGGTCACGCCGTATTTCTTTACTGCACGCTTCATCTTGGCGACCGACTTGTCGTCTCCGTAGCGGTACATCGGCGTAATTACGCAGACCTCCTCTCCAAGCCGCGCAAGCTCACGCGGGAGCTCGTACACCACATTGGCCAGACCGCCGAACTTCGAGAATGGTTCTGCCTCTGCGGATATGAAGACGATCGGGCCACGTTCGTTGTGCAGCCGTAGACTTTCCCCGAGTCCGCGAAGCTGCGCATCGTCCTCGCTGCAGAGCCTCGACACGTAATCGAGAAGCTCGGTTCCCGGCTTGAGTCCGTTGCGCTGCATGTGGTAGAGCGCGCGCTTGAGGCCCAGCTCCAGAAATCGAAGATTCTGCGCGTCGAACAGCGGGCCAATTCTGTCCCGCAGGAAAGATGCGAAGTCCTCGAAACTCCCGACGTGATCGGCAAGCTGAAGGAACGCAAAATTGGAAGTGAAATGGCGCGGGTCGGAAATTGCACACATCCGGAACATAGAATCACGAAGAAACTCGGGATAATTCCTTTCCGGATCGGAAATAACCTCGAGCCGGAGAAGCTTCACCCTGTCGGTGTAGGGCACAACCGTGTGCAGCCTCGACACGCGAAGTTCCCTGCCGGAATAGTAGTTGTAATGCCGCGTGACCGATGAATAGAGTGGGTCAACAATGCGATAGAACCCGTCGTCAGCGATCGGCAGCGACGGATTGTCGAATTGGATCGATACAGGCTGGTTCTCATTCGAAAAATTGAACGTGCCGAGGGTCATCACCCGCTCGTCGAACTTCAGCGCGGCGGCAACCATGTTGTTGTTGGCCCAGACGAGGTAGCCGCGCCCTCGATTGTTGCGGTGAAAATCGAATACTTCCTGATAGAAACGTTCGACGCTTCGATGAGACGCGTATTCGAACTGGTTCCAGTTGACGTAGATGTTGTCCAGGAATACCTTCCAGCCCTCGCCTTCGGCACTCCCTTCGTAGTCCAATATCATGCCGCTCATGAATGTCGTGAGCCCGACCGCGGCACTCAAGCCGCGCTGGCCGAAGGTGTTCAGGGCCCGCCTTTCGTCATGATTCCCGAGTATTCCCAGGAGCTCGGTACCCGGAGGCAGCGCCTGCGGGTAGTAGTTGTCGTAGAGATGATAAATCTCGCGAACGTCGGTCTTACCGTGAATGATATTCTCGCAGATCTTGAACAGCGCAGAGTTGTAGGGAATAATACCGCTTCTGGCCAGGTAACGCTCCCGGCCCCAGTAGCATTCGGCCAGATAGACGAAGAATTTTTTCCCGACCTCGTCCAATGTCTGCCCTATCGCACCAACAAGAAAGGTCTGAAAAGGGTTGGCAATAGTGTCGCGGCACGCTGAGTCATAGTACCCGGTGGTAATGAGGTGATCGTCTTCGCGGTCATTCACGATGATGCCGCCTTCGACCATCTCCTCGGCGGTGCGGGCCTCGCCGTAACGGAACGGGTAATTGTTCCGCTTCATCATAATCGGGACTGCGTGCGCCGAGTCGAACCGGATTCCGTCGACGTCGAACTCCTTTATGAGCTTGACGACCGATTCCGCGAGCCACTCCCAGACTTCCAGCTTTCGATAATTGAGCAGGGCTCCGTCGTTCCAGCTTCCAAACTTCCCGTCCGTTGACGCGCGAGTTACCAGGTGCCCTTCATCGTCATAACAGCGCACACGCCAGTCGTCGGGAATCTCGGTGGCCTTACGGTTGAGATGAGGAACGATATCGACGATGACCTTGACGGAACATTCATGTGCTTTCGCGACAAGCTCCCTGAATTCCGCGTTTCCTCCGAGCTTCGGCTCGAGAGTGGTAAGGCTCATCGGCGCGAAGGGCGACGGTGAGGTAGCTTCCGGCGCCCAATCCTCACGGTTGGAACCGCGCTGCTGCACGCCGAGAAGATAAATTGCGGTTATACGATAGCGCGCCTTCAGGTCTTCAAGGTGGGCTGTGACGTCCGAAAATCGGCCGAGACGAATGATCTCTCCGTTTTCGTTGTAGACCATACCGGGGTGCCCGTCGGGGTCACGCCAGTACATTCGGGTGTGCCCGTGGATGTCCGGGAAGATTTCGAGCGCGATCTCGCCGGACACGTCGGAGATCACATTCACCCGGCCGCTGCATCGTCGCTGGCTTACCCACTGAAACGAGCGTTCGGATTTGCGAAAGACCAGATAGTCGAAGTGACCTCCCTCATTGAAAACGCGGTCGGCCGTAAACAGACCGGTCTTGCGGTCGAGGCGCAGCGGAATGTCGACCGAATCAATATCGGCCTCAACTACCAGCCCGTTCTGCGGTTTTGCGTGAAAGATCCTCAGAAGGTAGCTCTGCCGACCGGCGGCAAGCTGGAACGTGAAGTGAACGTTCGCGCCCTGGCGAACCGTCTGAAAGTTCGAAGCCAGCGGCGCATCAAAGTCCTTCGGAGCAAAAACACGTTCGAGGAGCAACGCCGCAGAGTCCCGGATTTCGTGGATGTCATGCCCGGAGGCGGCGACAAGAAGCCGTACAACCTCCCGGAGCGACTTGCGGTCACCGGCGCGTTTGTATTTTCGCGCGAGCTTCTGCAGCTGGTCGATCGCCTTTTTGTTTTCGGCGAAATCGAATTCGTCGGGGCTGGCAGGACGCCGTGCGTTGAGCATGTCGAGAAAGTTCTGCCGGTAGCGAGCCGAAAAGGGCCTGGCACGGGAAGGCCGCGCGGCGTCTTCGTACTCGACTTCGGCCGGCGCCACGACTCGGGATACTGCGTCGATGAGGCGATCGAGATTCACCCGCTCGTCGTCTGTCGGCTCCTCGGTATGGGCATAACCGGTTTCGATTGCCCGCTCTTCTATGAGAAGCAGACGAACGAAAGCGTCGAAGAGCTGGACGTCATTTTCGGGCTGTTCGGTCGACATCGCATCGAACACCTGCAGCGACAGGTAGATAGTTGGGACCTCTTCCCACTGTGGGCCCTTCCCGACCCGGGCTATTACCGGCTTCGCAACCGGTTCAGGATTCAATCCGGCTGCTCCGTGCGCTTCGCGGATAAACACGAACCGGCGCTCGGCAAGCTGAGGCTTGCCGGTTCGTGCAATTGCCGCATGCAGCAGCTGGAGCGCGTTTGTGATCCGCGATGAGAGCCGCGTATCGTTCTTCAGACGTTGCTCGTCGGTTTGATCACCGCCGGCCGTCCGCTCCATGATGACATCCTTCATCCGCCGGAAGCGCTCAGACAGCCCGTCGGTTTCGGTGGCGAGCTGTTCAAGCGCGTTTCTATCCGGAAAGAAGGTGAATCCGCGCTTGTCGTTGAATGCGCGGGTGATTTCGCCTCGGATGAGAGTTTCCAGGTCTCCCGATTCGTCGGTGACGCCTGAACCAAGAAGATTTGCGAAAGAGGGAGTCGCGGCAATCGTTGCAGAACGCGGATCCGTGACGGGCATGACTTCTCCTTTGCCGAAATGGGAATTTACTTCAGGAAGACTTCGATCTTCTTCCCGGTACCAGAGAAGTCGATTTTTCCTTCGCGTGCCAGCCAGCCAAGGCCTGCGAATAACAGATGTTCAGGGAGTTCCGTTCGGTTCTTCAGCTGGGTGGTCGTGAGGGGCTTCCCGCCCTCCTGGATCGTCCGCCACAGGTCCCCAGCCGCCTCGCCAATGCTTTCCATGTAGCTGGTCATGATGAGTACCCCCTCTACAGCTATGATACTACTCATAGACCGGTTTGAGCAGGGGATTTCGGAGGGAAACTAGCTCAGAGGTTCACGCACTCGGGGCACCATTCAATGGGGATTACGCCCGAACGCATGAGAAAACCGTAGATCCTGCAACCCGCACAGAATCCAAACGCCGCTTCGAGAAACGAAAAGAGAGTAAGAACTCCCGCCGCTGCGACGGTGAGCTCCCTCGCGCCGAACAGACTTCCGGCGAGAGCAAGCAGCGAAAGTGTCAGTCCGATAAGTGCAGCGAATCGTTTGGGCGAGTAGAATACCGGTCGATCCTTTGCGTGGAATAACGGAACCAGACCCTGACGGGCCACCAACCGCAACGGACTCAACCCGGGGTTGACGATTGATCGAAGGGCGAAATCCACCGCGAGGATCAGTGCGGGCCACAGGCTGGCGGTGAGCACAGTGATCCCCGCCAGCACGAATACCTCGAGGGCGATTGCCCTCACCACGGGTTCAGAAACTTTTAGAGGGAAACGGCTTGATGCCGTGGAGGTGTCCATACGCAAGCTCCCTGTTCACGTCCTGCGACCGGACGCTGCTTCGGCCCGGGCCACATTGTTAATATACTCAAGTTACTATATCAAGTATGTGGAGTCAAGGACTGCCGTACGAACTTTTTCCGCGGTTCAGTAGATGTATCCGTCGCTCGACAATTTCCCGTGGGCGATCTTGAGCTTTCGGTCGATGTCGATTTGGTAAGGGCAGCTGCGGTTGAGCTCCCGGTAGTCCCGTTCAGGATCAACCTTGACCCGCAAAGCGGCGTACTCGGTGCGCGCGCGGTCTCTCTGGTCGAACCAGAACTTCAGACGTTCCTGAAGCGCGTAGAGCGCGGTATCGGTGACGCGCTCTGCGTCCATCTGACGGTCGAACATGCCTTCGAGAAGAAACACCGATTGCGGGTCGAATCCGCTCCCGTTGCAGCTGTCGCAGAGCCGACAGACATAGTCGCCCAGCTCCGGCGCGGTACGGTAGAGCTCCGAAAGCTCCTCCTGACTCATCGGGACGAATGAATCCACCAGAGCAAGATTGCTCTCGAGCATCTGGTCTGTGTTCATTCCCGCGACTACAGACGCGACGGGCAGACTCAGTGCGTATCTGAGCGCCGGCGCCGCGGATCTGTAGAGGTAGCCGTCGCCGAACGCCTTCATTGCAAGCACTCCGGTTCCCCTGTCCCGGCACAACGGCAGAAGTTCCCCTTCGATTGTGGGAAAGTTGAAACGGTCAAAGTAGTTGAATCCGGTCATGAGGACATCGTATCGGTATGCCCGAACCGCGGCGATGAGGGCGTCGGGTTGACCGTGTCCCGTGATGCCGATGAATCGGATCTTACCGGCTTTCTTCGCCTCCATTGCCCCCTCGAGCGCGCCGCCGGGAGCAAGGATCTTTTCGGAGGCTTCCACGTTCTGCACTGCATGCATGAATGCGATATCGAGTCTGTCGGTCTTCAGGTTCTTCAGGCTGCGGTCGATCTCCCGCAGATAGCCGCTCTTCGTTCGCTCGGTGGTCTTTGTTGCGAGCGTATACTCTTCGCGTCGGTGGCTTACCGCGGCGCCAATCTTGCGTTCCGATATCCCATTGCCGTATGACGCGGCGGTTTCGACGTAGCTGCCGCCGCGGTCAAGGTAGGTGCCCAGAAGTCGCGAGGCGTCTGCGCTCGGTATTTCCAGAAGGTGAAACCCGCCGAATCCGAGAACTGACACTTCTACGCCCGTCTCTCCAAGCTTGCGCGACTGCATGGCCGACTCCTTCTTCCGATAATCTACGCACATATAAAGGTCCGAGTGCGTGACGGAGACCTCTTCTGCGCGACGGTCTATGCAACAAGGCCGCCGTGAAAATGCAGCTCGTAGACCTCACGGCCTCCGGCGGATATCTTCTCGAAGCCGTTAAAAGCTTCAAGATCGCCGTTCCAGGTGCAGGAGTACTCGAGCGCGCCCGAGCGATGATAGCGCGGACCGCGATAGGGAGCGAAGGCCGGGACCTTCAGCAAAGCCTCTTTCAGGAAGTCCCCAAAGCCGGCCGGAAGATCCGCAACCAGGGAATGTCCATAGTAGTTCATTCCGAGGAGGATCTTTCCGCCTACCCGCAGGTGCTCCTGGCCAAGGAACAGAAGTCCGCCGTAGTACACGTCGCGGTACTCGTAGGGCTCCCGCGCGTAGAGGAGCTCATGCGACGCCGGGTCGCGCGGTTCGGTGAAGTTCTTCGCGGCTGCGTAGGTGTTCTGTTTGGCTTCAACGATGAATTGGATAAGCTCTCTGCGGTTTTCGATCATCTGTAATCTCCCGATGCAGAATAACTCAGCCGCAGGAATTGTACAATTATTAACTTTCGACCGCAGGAACAAATGCGGTCCGGGACCCGAGAAATCGAGCCAGGTAGCGCCCGGTGTGTGAACGAATCCTTCCCTTGCCTGATCTGGCGGAATTCGCCGCTACGCTTTCGGGTGATCCTGATGCGACCACCTGGCCGCCGCCCGCTCCGCCCTCCGGGCCAAGGTCGATGACCCAGTCCGATTCGGCAATCACGTCAAGATTGTGTTCGATGAGGATTACGGTGTTTCCGGCGTCAACAAGCCGGTGCAGGACGCGGACAAGTCTTTCGACGTCGGCCATGTGGAGGCCTATGGTCGGCTCATCGAGCACATACAGCGTCCGCGGAGCCGAAGGTTTTGCTTTTGCCAGCTCGGTAACCAGCTTGATCCGCTGTGCCTCGCCCCCGCTCAAAGAAGGGCTTTGCTGACCGAGGGACAGATACCCGACACCCACCTCGTTCAGCAGCGAAAGCGCGTGATTTATCTTCGGATGGAATGCAAAGAACTCGGCGGCCTCCTCCACGCTCATGAGAAGCACGTCGGCGATACTCTTGCCTTTGAACAGGACCGACAGCGTTTCCTCGTCGAATCGTTTGCCGCCACACGCTTCGCATCGGACGGCGACATCGGGCAGGAAGCTCATTTCTATCTTCTGCACGCCCTGACCTTCGCACTCCGGGCAGCGACCGCCGGCGACATTGAACGAAAAGCGGCTCGGAGAGTAACCGCGAACCCGCGCGTCCGGAGAAGCCGCATAGAGCTTGCGGATGTGGTCCCAGACTCCGACGTAGGTCGCCGGGCAGGAGCGCGGGGTCTTGCCAATTGGCGTTTGATCTACTTCGAGAACCCGTTCCACCTGTTCCCAGCCTTCCAGTTCGTTGCAGCCGACCAGAAGCCGTGCTACCCCATCCTTCGCAGCGCCCTTGCGGCCGGCGCGGCCACGCCGGGCGGAAATGATCTTCACGAGACTCGCGAGGAGAGTCTCTCGAACCAGACTGCTCTTTCCGCTCCCGCTTACACCGGTTACGCAGACGAGGGCTCCGAGCGGAAAGGTCACCTCAGCGGCGCGAAGGTTGTGCAGCGAGGCTCCCCGCACTGTCAACTTCTTCACGTCCGCGCAGTGCGGGTCGACCGGACGTCGCGGCATCATGGGGTGCACGAGAGGGGTCCTGAGGAGCCGGCCGGTGAGGCTCGCCGCATTTTTCATCAGTGCGCCAAGAGATCCCTCGGCGATCACCTGTCCGCCTTCGACACCGCCCCCGGGCCCGAGATCGATAATATGCTCGGCGTGACGGATCGTGTCCTCATCGTGTTCCACCACGACGACCGTATTTCCCTTATCGCGCAGAGCCTCCAGGGTCGCGAGCAGCATGTCGTTGTCTCGAGCGTGAAGCCCGATCGTCGGTTCATCGAGGATGTAACAGACGCCGCGCAGGTTTGAACCAAGCTGGGCGGCGAGTCGGATGCGCTGCGCCTCTCCGCCGCTCAGGCTTGGGGCTGAGCGGTCGAGGGTAAGATAGGGGAGACCGACCTCTTCGAGGAAACTGAGTCGGCTCACCATTTCTGCGGCCAGATCGCGCGCGATATCTGCTTCGCGTCCTTTCAGGCGAAGCGAAGAGAAAAACTTCCGTGCGTCATGGACCGAAAGCGCTGCGAGGTCGGCAATCGTCTTTCCGTGGAACAAGACGGAAAGTGCCTCAGCCCGGAGCCTTCTGCCATCGCAATCGGGACAGGCGATCTCCTTCCCTTCGTACCAGTCATTCCACCAGATTTCCTCGCCGGTCTGCTCGGCGTCGAACCCCTGCAGCAGTAGACCGGTGCCGTAACAGCCGGTGCACCAGCCGTGTTTCGTGTTGTAGGAGAAAAGGCGCGGGTCGAGCTCCTCGAAGCTTCGGCCGCAGGAGGGACACGCCCGGATTGTGGAAAAGGTCTCCGGTGAACGCTTGCCGGTGCCGACCACCTGCACTACTCCTTTACCCAGCTCGATTGCCTGTTCGAGCGCGATGCGAAGCGGTTTCGCGTTTTGTGGGGTCACGGCAAGCTTCGCCACCGACGCTTCGATCGAATGCTCCCGATATCGATCAAGCCGCGGCCATTTCGCAGTCGGAATCATCTCTCCGTCGACGCGGAGAGAGTCGAAGCCCTTTCCCGCGGCCCAGCGGGCGAGATCGGTATAGTACCCTTTGCGCGCGACAACGAGCGGCGAAAGCAACGTGATATTGCGGCCGGCGTAACTTCGGAGGATTTTCGCACTGATCGATTCGGCCGACTGCGGCTCGATCGGCACGTGGCAGTCCGGGCAGTACTGTGTCCCCAGCTTGACGAAAAGCAGTCGGAGAAAGTGATAGATCTCGGTGACAGTTGCAACCGTGCTCTTGCGCCCGCCCCGGCTCGTGCGCTGTTCGATCGCAACCGTTGGCGGGAGCCCCGTCACCGAGTCGACATCGGCTTTTGCCGCGGGCTGTACGAACTGTCGAGCGTACGCGTTGAGCGATTCGAGGTAGCGCCGCTGCCCTTCGGCGAAAAGGATGTCAAATGCTACTGTGCTCTTTCCGCTGCCGCTCACTCCGGTGATCACCGTGAAACTGTCCCGCGGAACCGTGATGTCGACTCCTTTGAGATTATGCTCCCGGGCGTTTCGGATGCTGATCGCATCGACGGCAGCGCGGCCCGAGAGCCCGGCTTCTGCAGCTTCAATTGCTTTGGCTCCCCGAGCCTGCGAGCGTCGCCGTGTGACCTGACCGCGAAGATAGCCGGCAAGTGCCAGGCCTGTGTGGCCGGTTTGCCCGTTCTTGATTTCGGCGGGAGTTCCCACCGCGACCAGCTTTCCCCCGTCGGCACCTCCTTCGGGGCCGAGGTCGATAAGCCAGTCTGCTGCAGCAATCACGTCGAGGTTGTGCTCGATTACCAGAAGCGAATGGCCGGCATCGATGAGCCGGCGAAGTGCTGCAAGCAACACCGCAATGTCGCTGTAGTGCAGCCCGGTTGTCGGCTCGTCGAGGAGAAACAGGATGGCACCCTGCCCCTTTCCCGCGCCGCTCTGCGCCAGGTAGCCTGCGAGCTTCAGCCGTTGGGCCTCTCCGCCGCTCAAGGTGGGTACCGGCTGTCCCAGGCGAAGGTAGTCCAGTCCGACTTCGCGGAGTGGAGAGAGGGCGCGCAGCACCTCCGGCATCTCGGAAAAAAACTCACATGCCGCGTTCACTGTCAGATCGAGCACATCGGCGATCGAAAGAGCTGAGCCGCCGCTTTGCTTCTCCTTTCCAGGACGGTGAATCTTCACTTCGAGCACATCGCCGCGGTACCGCTTGCCGTCGCAGTCCGGGCAACGGATATAGACGTCGCTCAGGAACTGCATCTCGATGTGCTCGAATCCGTTGCCGCCGCAGGTAGGGCACCGGCCCTTTCCGGAATTGAAGCTGAAAGTTCCAATTGTGTAGTCCCGTTCGCGTGAAAGCGGGTCGGCGACGAAAACCTTCCGAATCGCATCGAAGGCGCCGACGTAGCTTGCCGGGTTGGAACGGGTGGTCCTTCCGATGGGACTCTGGTCTACCAGAATCACGTCGTCGATTGCTTCATGACCGAGAATATCCCGGTGGCGGCCGGGAGCGTCCGCCGGACGATGTTTTGCTCGCCGGATCCCGTTGAAAAGGATATCCTGCACGAGTGTTGATTTACCCGAGCCGCTTACACCGGTCAGACAGACAAATCGGCCGAGCGGTATCTCGACGTCGATCTCCTTCAGATTGTGCTCGGCCGCGCCAAGCACACGTATCGACCGCCCTGCGGCAGCGTCGACGGCAGTCGGGCGCGCCGGTCGACCTTCACGGCGCGGCGATACCAGCTTCTCACCGCGCAGGTACTGTGCGGTAAGCGAGTCGCTGTCCCGGTACATCCGGGCAGGATCCCCGGCAAATACGACCTCTCCCCCGGTTTCCCCCGGCCCCGGCCCCATGTCGATCAGATAGTCGGCGGCCCGGATAATCTCCGGGTCGTGTTCGACCACGAGCAGCGTATTGCCGGCATCGCGCAACCGTTCGAGAACGCCGATGAGGCGGCCGATGTCACGAGAGTGGAGCCCGATGCTCGGTTCGTCGAGGACGAAAAGCGTGTTCACCAGCGATGTGCCCAGCGCAGTTGTGAGGTTAATGCGCTGGACCTCTCCGCCGCTCAGCGTCCGCGACTGACGGTCGAGGGTGAGATATCCGAGGCCTACCTCCACAAGGTAGCGCAGACGCGACCTGACTTCCGTCAGCACGAGCTCCGCAGTCTCGGCGAGGTCGGTCGCGAGCTCCAGCTTCTGGATGTATTGAAGGCATTCATCGAGCGGAAGAAGCATGAGTTCGTGGATGTTCAGTCCCCGCGGATCGCCCCCGACGCGAGGCCGGTACATTGAAGGGAGCCGCCAAAGAAGTGACTCGTGTTTGAGGCGCGCTCCCCGGCATTCGGGACATTCCCCGTAGGCGCGATAGCGGGAAAGCAGTACCCGAATATGCATCTTGTAGCTTCGGGATTCGAGCCAGTCAAAAAAGCGGCGCGTTCCGTACCACTTGCCGTCGTCCCATTCGCCCTCGCCCTCAACCACCCATTCCCGCTGTGCGGGCGTCATCTCCCGCCACGGAACGTCGGTCGGAATCCGCCTCCGCGCTGCGAAGCGCATCAGATCGTCCTGGCACTCGTGGTAGCTCTTGCTCTGGAAGATCTTCACCACTCCTTCCGCGAGCGTTTTTGTATCGTCGGGGATCACCAGATCGTAGTCGATAGAGATGACACGTCCGAACCCCCTGCACTTTTCGCAGGCGCCGATCGGCGAATTGAAAGAAAACGCGTTGGGATGAGGCTCCCGGTAGTGGATATCACATTCAGCGCAGTGGAGGCCTTCCGAAAAACGGAAGGTCTTCTGAACACTCTGCCGGTCGGAATCGAGCAGGTGTACGCCGATTTGTCCCTTTCCGAAATGGAATGCGGATTCGAGGCTCTCGAGGATGCGCGACCGGCTCTCCGGCCCGAATACCACGCGATCCTGGATCACTTCGAGCCGTTGGGCCGATTCGGAAAGAAAGCGCTGGTAGCCTTGCAGAGCGAGCACCGCCTTGATGTCCTCCGGAGAGAACTTCTTCGGGACCGCTATGACGAATGAGATAACGAGCGCCGTACCGTCGATGCCGACGAGCGAACCCAGACTCCGAAGAACAGTCTGCGGAGTATCTCTTTCCACGATCTTTCCGCACGAACGGCAGTAGAGCCGGGCGCAGCGCGCAAAGAGCAGCTTGAGGTGGTCGTTGAGCTCGGTCATGGTCCCGACTGTGGAACGGGATGTGCGGACCGGGTTGGTCTGATCGATAGCGATAGCAGGCGGGATACCGTCGATCCGGTCAACCTGAGGTTTGTCCATCCGGTCGAGAAACTGCCGCGTGTAGGCGGAGAAGGTCTCCACATACCGGCGTTGTCCCTCGGAGTAGATGGTATCGAACGCGAGCGAGGACTTCCCCGAACCGCTTACTCCGGTCACTACGGTGAGCTTGTTGAGCGGAATCTGCACGGTAACATCTTTCAGATTATTCTGTCGTGCACCTTCGACGGTGATGTACTGCTGCGGCATGGCGAACAATAAGGTACCCAAAGCGGTTACGGCAAGCAACATCCGGATGACTCGACCCCGGCCCTGGTCTATAATTGGACAGGGAAATCAGTCAATGCCGCACCCCGGAGGTCTTCATGAACGAACAAAAGCGAGAGCTGGCTCATCCGCGGGATCAGATCGTGATGATCATGGAGCGGATCTACGGCTACGGAATGACCACGACATCGGGCGGCAACTTGTCGATCAGGGACGGCAACGGGGACATCTGGATTTCTCCCGCGGGATTCGACAAGGGCAGCCTGATGCCGCCCGACGTTGTGTGCGTCCATCCGGACGGATCGATAACCGGAATTCACAAACCCTCATCTGAGCTCCCGTTCCACCGCGCGATCTACGAAGCACGCCCCGATGTCGGTGCGATCCTCCACGCGCATCCGGCGGCTCTCGTATCGTTCAGTGTGGTCCGAAAAGTCCCCGACACGCGGATCCTCCCGACTGCACGGCTCATCTGCGGGGAAGTCGGATACGCGCCCTACGATCTTCCGGGGAGCGCTGCGCTCGGCGAGAAGATCGCGAGGGTGTTCGGCGACGGATTCAACACCGTTCTTCTGGAAAACCACGGAATTGCCTGTGCCGGGCAGTCACTTCTGGAGGCGTTCCAGCGTTTCGAAACACTCGATTTCTGCGCCCGGTTGATTATCGAGTCCGGACGAATCGGAGCACCGCACAACCTTTCCGACGAGCAGCTTTCATTCATCAAGGGCACTTCGCATCTGCTGCCGGAATTTGATCCTCCCGTCGCGTCGAGCAGGGAAAGGGAAATGCGCGCTTCCATGAGCAGGTTGATCGGCCGGGCGTACGATCAAATGCTGTTCACCAGTACCGAGGGCACTTTTTCCGCCCGGCTTGATCCCGAGTCCTTCCTTATCACTCCCTACGGCATCGACAGGAAGGATCTGCGGGCACAGGATATCGTGCTGATACACCGCGGAACGCGGGAACGGGGAAAGGTGCCCAGCCGCTCGGTTCTGCTTCACGAAAAAATCTTCGCGCGTCACCCGGAGGTGAATGCGGTGCTCATTGCGCATCCGCCGAACGTGATGGCGTTTGGCGTCGCCCACGTGAAATTTGACTCCCGGACCATACCTGAGAGCTATGTGATGCTGCGGGACGTGCCGTTACTCAAGTTCGGGATGCAGTACACAGAACGCGAGAAGATGGCCGAGCTCATCGGACCCGCAACGCCGATCGCCATCATCGAGAACGACTGCGTGATTGTGACCGGCCGAACCCTTCTCGAGGCGTACGACCGGCTGGAAGTTGCCGAGTTTTCGGCCAAGGCGATCATCGCTGCGCGAAGTGTCGGTCCGGTCGTCCCGATTTCCGACGAACAGGTGGCCGAATTGAAGTCCGCTTTCGGTATTGGGTGACTGCCGGTCAGGAGACGCGATTCCTGACCGGGCCCGCGTCGCTTGAGAACCGCACGCTCGCGTGACCGCTGCCCGGAATGGCGTCCGTTGCGTTGTAGATGGATAAAAACGCGCTGAAGTGAGCGGGAATCTCCGCCGTGACGGTGACGGTTCGGCGCTCCTCGGGGAATCGCAGGCGCCACGCGCAGAGCATGAGATTCTTCACGGCATGGGTCTGCTTCAACGAACGGTTCAGGGCGAAATCCCCGTGTTGATCGTCGCCGACGATGGGTCGCCCGCTCTGCGACATGTGCAGGCGTATCTGATGCATCCGGCCGGTGCCCAGCGAAATCTCCAGAAGGCTGAACTTTCCCAGTTTCCGCAGCACGCGATAGCTCGTATGAGCCGATTTCTTCACGCCCTTCACTTCGACGTCACTGTCGATCGCGCCCTCCGGACGGCCGAAGGCGCCCGAGCAGACGGCGAGATAGCTCTTTTGCACCTGATCGGACTTGAGAATCCGGGAAAACTCCGAAGCTGCTTCCCGGTCTCTTGCCAGGACGAGCAACCCTTCGGTATCCCGGTCGAGGCGATGGACGAGCAGCGGTCGGTATCCAAGCTTCTCTTCTACCAGGTCGAGAATTGTCTTCTGAATACCCTTGCCGGGCTGAACCGCTACGCCTGCAGGTTTAAGGACAACTGCAAATTTCGCTCCGCGGTAGATGATCTTGACAGGACTACCCAATAGCGATCTCCGGATCGAGAGTCACCTTTGTCTTCATCGAGTTGGAGATAAGGCAGTATTTTTCCGCCTTCTCGAGGATTCGCAACGCGCGGTCGCGGCGTGACTCGTCCGGGATCGTGACTTTTGCATGAATCCTGATTTCGATCACCTGAAATCCCACGTCGGTTTTTTCTACCACCCCCTCGGCATCAGAGGAATAGCTCGAAAACTCCAGTTTCGAGTTCCCGGCGATAGCGAGAAAAGTCGACATGAGGCAAGCCTCCGCCGAAGCGACGTAGAGCGTTTCCGGCGACCAGAAGCCTTTGTGACCACCCGGGAACTCCGGCGGGGTTGCCACTGCGATCTGTGGGAGATCCGGCGAGCTCAGGGTTCCTTTGTTCTGCTCCTGCCACTGTACCGAAGTCCTGAAGAGATGTTGCTCGGCCATTATTTGCTCCTTTCGGAACCATTCTACCCCGACTCGCGGTAAGAACTGAAGCCCGCCGCCTATTGCGCGGCGAGTCCTCGATTCGTACACTGGTCGGAATGGTTCCA
>DATKUF010000025.1:0-9206 GCA_035530755.1 Spirochaetia bacterium
CTTCGCACTTCCGAGGCCCGAGATGGAAAGGAGTTCTTCCGCGGTGACCCTTCCCTGAAGTCGGTCGAACACAGGAAGCACCTCCCGTGCCAGCGAATAGACGTTCTTGGCGCGCGTCCCGGAACCGAGCATAATCGCCAGAAGCTCGTGATCGGAAAGATGCTGAGGTCCATGGGCCCGGAGCTTTTCGCGCGGTCTCTCGGCCGCCGGGAGTTCCCCGAGGTTGAGCATTTTTGTCGACACTTTCCACCTCCGATAGACCGTACGCCGATTCGGCTTCGCCGCTTCAGGCCCTCGGCGGACTGGTTCAACCCTCTCCGCGGACTCGTCACTTTTTCCCGTACGCATTTCCATTTTCGGCCCTCTCGTGCTATGTTAGTATGGATACACGACCTAGAATCGACATCGTGATGATTTCAGTGGTGGCCTGCGTGCGGGTCGAACGCCCGAACGCGGTCTATAGCGACTCTTCGACTTTCCTGTTTTGGGGGGATTATGAACCGTAAGGGTCTCGCGAGCGCGATTATCGCGTTTCTTCTCTTTGGATTCCTGACCGCTAACGCTTTTGCAGGCGGTGGCCAGGAGAAACCGACGCAACTGGAGGTTTCAAAGAGCCCGCGCGTCTATATTGCGCCGAGCAATCCGCAGTCAAACAATACCGTGTTGCGGATGCAATCCAACGTGGTACCCGGCTCGGGAAAGGTCATCAAGGCCTATGCATTGAGCGTATACGACACGCAGGGAAACATTGTCTGGACAAAGTCCGATACCGTGACGGAGAGCCGCGGCTTTTTCGGGAACCTGTTCAACGTCGGCGAAAAGCCGCAAATTCCGTTGAAGACGATCCAGGACCTCACCTGGTCGGGCGTCGACAACAGCGGAAAACCGGTCCCGGATGGAGACTACGTCTACCAGCTGACAATTACCGATGACTCGGGCGCTACCGCGAAGTCTCCGCCGTTTGCGGTGACAGTCGATAACACAGCGCCGGTTATCGATTCCGTTTCCGCCCCCTACGCGGTGTTTTCGCCCAACGGCGACGGCGTCCGCGACACCGTGCCTATAAAGCAGTCAGGGTCGCCGGAAGTCTCGTGGCACGGGATTTTCAAGAACAGCGCCGGCCAGACCGTCAGAGAGTTTACATGGGACAATCCGGTTCAATACGATCCGGCGAAGCCAACCGCGCAGAATCCCAACGATGACAAGTCGCCGCAGGAATTCAGCTGGGACGGAAAGGACAACCAGGGGAACGTCGTGCCCGACGGGGACTATACCTACACTCTTCTCGGAAAAGACCGCGCAGGCAACGTGGCCCAGTCCACGCCACTCAAAATCACCGTCTCAACCGTCGCCGGCAAGATGAGCCTGACGGCCAGTAACCCGGCATTTTCGCCCAACGGCGATGGGTCGAAGGACACCACCGATCTGATGCCCAACCTGTCCGATCCGGTTGGTCTCACCGGATGGAAGATCGACATAGCCGCCCCGGCAAAACCGGATCGAGTGCTTCGATCGTGGACCGGGCAGGGAACCCCGCCGCAGTCTGTCACCTTCGACGGCAAGGACAACGACGGTCAGCTCCTTCCCGACGGCACCTACACCGCGCTTCTCTCCGGATCGTACGATAATGGAAATATTACTCAGTCCGAGCCGCTGGATATTACCATAGATACAAAGGCACCGCAGGCAACGATTACGGTAAATCCGCAGGTCTTTGGCGGGCAGCACGGCCCGACAACCACAATCGACCTCAAAGCCGATTGGAGTGTCGACTGGACCGGTGTGTTCGATTCGCCGCTCGGACGAATGCAGATGTCGGCATCGCAGGCCGGTGTTACCCGGAATGATTTTCCGTTCACCTGGAACGGTAAGGATCTATCGGGAAAAGAGCTGCCGGACGGCAAGGCCACAATCTGGGTCTACGGGACCGACGCCGCGGGAAACCGTGGCGAGTCGAATCATGTGACGATCGGTAAGCTTACCGGCCCGACTTCAGTCAAAGTGTCCCTTGCTAACGACGTTCTTACCCGCAACGGCCCGGCAGGCGGCGCGAACGTCACCATCAACACCGATGCAACGGCCAAGGAGTTCATAGACAGGTTCGCGCTTACGATCTCAGACAGCAACGGCCAGAGAGTCTACACCCGCACTTCGCAGACGCCTTTTGACAGCGTGGTCTGGGACGGGCGATCAAACGTCGGAACTCCGGTTCCCGACGGTACCTACACCGCCGAGCTCGAGGCTGCCTACCAGAACGGTAACGACGAAAAGGCGACCTCCGGGCCGATCACGGTGAAGACTCTTGCGAGCCAGATCGGAATCGAACCCGATGCGGCAGGATTCTCGCCGAACGGCGACGGAGTCATGGACACGCTGACATTCTCGCTTTCGGTCAACAAGAAAGAGGGGCTTTCCTCCTGGATGGTCGAGTTCGTGAATGACCAGAAGGGTGTCGCACGCACGGTGAAAGGCGGCGCGGCGGTACCCGAAAAAGTGACCTGGGACGGAAAGACCGATCTGGGATTCGTGCTCGACGGTACCTATCATGCACGTTTCACCGCAACCTACGATAACGGGCTTGTCGCGCAATCGGATTCGAAGAAGTCATTCGTTGTCGACACTGCACCGCCCAGGATGAACGTGAGCGTAAGTCCCGTGCCGTTCTCTCCCGACGGTGACGGTATCAACGATTCGGTGACGATCTCGATGAACAAGGTGGATTCACTCGCTCCGATCAAGTCCTGGACGCTCGACATCCTGGATCCGATGGGCAATAGCTTCATCAAGTTCGACGGCGCCGGGTCTCCACCCCCGTCAATCACCTGGGATGGTAAGGCGCGTAACGGCGAGCTGGTGCAGTCAGGCCTGGACTACTCGGCGGTGCTGACCGTAGTCGACGACTACGCGGTTACCGGAACGTCGAGCGCAACAGTCGCGGTGGACATCCTCGTCATCAAGGAGGGCAACACCTACCGCATTCGCGTCCCGAGCATCTACTTCGGGCCCAACACGTCGGACATCTTCCTGGTAGACGAGCAGCTTCTGGTGAAGAATCTCGAAACGCTGCGCAGGCTCGCGAAGATTCTGAACAGGTACGACAAGTATGACATCCGTATCCAGGGCAACGCGGTTCAGGTCCTCTGGTACGATCCGAAACTCGCAGCGGAAGAGCAGCGGGAAACGCTGATCCCGCTTTCGAAAGCGCGCGCTTATGAGGTGATGAAAGGACTCGCAATCCTCGGAGTCGACAGGAAACGGATGACAACCGAAGGCATCGGCGGCAGCAACCCGATCGTGCCGTTCAGTGATCTCCAGAATCGCTGGAAGGACAGACGAGTCGAGTTCATACTCACGAATCCGCAGAGCAGGTAGAAGGTCCGGTAGGTGGCCGGGAGTTCATGCGAATGCGCAGCTTCCCGGCCCCTTGACGGGCCGGGTACCGGCCGGTATAGTCGAACGAAACGATACAACAAACACGGAACTATACGAATTAGGAGATATCATGTCTAAAGCCCATCGGGGAGCGGGAATTCGCACGACAGTAAACCATTCGCGAGGCACCTGCCCAGTCTGCAAACGGACCGGGATCAAAGTTATGTACGAGCATCAGATTGGCGAGCAGAAGGTTACTATCTGTAAGCAGTGCCGGGCCACAGTCTCCCGCACGAAGAAGAAAGCGGCTGCGACGGCAGAAGCATAAGCTTCTCAACTTCCTCGCAGAATGGGCCTTGCCGTGAACGTGTCGCTCCCAAACCGCTGTTTGGGACTCTACGTTCGACCCGGCAGGCCTTTTTCTGTTATTGATCATGGGAGGAACGAGTTATGCCGGCAACCGCCCCGCTCGAAGAATTGCGTGCCGCCGACAATGAACTGAAACGGCTGAAAGAGCAGAATCCAGAGGCGTACGGTACGTTTTGTGCCTTCTTCAAGAAGTTTCGTTCAATCGGTTACAAGAACGTGGTTAAGCTGATGCTCGAGGAGGCAACTCCCGAGAAGCTAAAGGGCGAAGCATAATTCACCAAAGGATCTGACGCGTTGTCTGCAGCAATTGCATCCTATCATTTGTCGGTCGGCAGCGCGGTTCTTGTTGCTGCGTGCGCATTGCTCATCGGCCTGAACAAGACCGGGCTTTCCGGTATATCCCTGATCAGTATTCCCATATTTGCCGCGGTGTTCGGCGGACGCGGATCCACCGGTGTGGTGCTGCTGATGTTTATCGTCGGCGATATCTTCGCCGTGATCTACTACAATCAGCATGCCCAATGGCGCTACATCGTCAGGCTGCTGCCGTGGACAGTTGCCGGAATTGTGCTCGGGGTACTGATCGGGCAGAGCGTCTCGGATCTTCAGTTTCGTCGTCTGATGGCGATCATCATTATCGCGGGGCTTGCAATCATGGTATGGCAGGAGGTCCGCGGGAAATCTGTCCAGGTGCCGGAAACCTGGTGGATTGCCGGCCTGCTCGGCCTCGCGAGTGGATTCAGCTCCATGGTCGGGAACGCGGCGGCCCCCATTATGGCACTCTACCTGTTGTCGATGCGGCTGCCGAAAAACTCCTTCATCGGGACGAGTGCGTGGTTCTTCTTCATAGTCAACCTGATCAAGCTTCCGTTTCACATCTTCATCTGGCATACCATTACGCTCGATACGGTGTTTCTCGACCTCGCGGCGGCCCCGGTGATTATCGCCGGCGCAATCATCGGCGTTTTTGTAGTTCGTCTCATTCCGGAAAAGCCCTACAGGATAGTAATCATAACGGCTACGGCCGCCGCCGCCATTCGGCTCGTGTTCTAGGAGACTTACACGCGCCGTGAGTCGGTATTCCGCGGGTGTCGGCGCACCCCCTGACCGATCTGACGAAGTTTGCTATTATCTACTGCAGACGTATTCGGAGGTAAAATCGCGTGCCGAAACGAGTCGTCGTAATTCATGGGCCAAATCTCAACATGCTCGGAAAACGGGAAGTTGGCATCTACGGCGGAAAATCGATGGAGGATATCAATCTCGAAGTTGCCGCCGAAGCTGCAAGGCTCAACGTCAGCCTCGAGTTCTTCCAGTCGAACAGCGAAGGGGAGCTTGTTACTCGCATTCAACAATGCAAAGGCAAGGCTGATGGCATTCTGCTGAATGCCGGCGCCTACACTCATTACTCTGTTGCACTTCGCGACGCCATCTCCGCCTCCGAAGTTCCGACGGTCGAAGTCCACATTTCGAATATCTATAAGCGCGAAAGGTTTCGTCACACCTCCTTCATTGCACCAGTCTGTATCGGGCAGATATGCGGCCTCGGGTCTCATGGGTACGTAATCGCGCTGCGAGCACTGATGGAAGAACGACTCGACCCGTGGCTGGTGTGACGGGAAGCAGGAGTACCGGCGTGAGAAATCGCAAGTTCATGGTCCTCTCGGGTCCGAATCTCAACCTCCTCGGAACGCGAAAGACCTCGATCTACGGTCAGGGCTCCCTGCAGGATATCCATGAAGGACTGAAGCGGCGTGCGCAGGAGCTTGACGTCTCGGTCGAATGCAGACAGTACAACAATGAGGGCTCGTTGATCGACTCGCTTCAGGAGGCGCCCGGCGAATTTGACGGCGTGATCATCAACGCGGGAGCACTGGCTCACTACAGTTACAGCCTGCGCAGTGCGATAGGTGCGACGCTGCTGCCCTGCATTGAGGTCTTCATTTCCAACATTCATGCACGCGAGGAGTTTCGTCACCAATCGGTGATCGCGCCCGTTTGCGTGGGCGTAATTGCCGGTTTCGGAAAGAAGAGTTACCTGCTGGCGCTTGAAGCCCTGGTGAATTTGACGAATGCTTAGGGCCCAGGAGTGGTGCAATTGAGTGTACGATGGGCGAAAATGATCTCGCGGTTGCCGGAGCTCGAATCGGCGGCACGAGACGGGTTTACGACCGTGCAGCTGAACGCGAATGATTTTGTCGAGCTGGACGAACAGGGTTTTGAGGGTATTCGGTCGACCCTCAAATCGACCGGGCTCAGCGCCGAAGTCTGCACTGTCCCGTTGCCGCCCGAAGTGCGTGTGACGGAAAAGGGTTTCAACCTTTACATCTGGACCGAACACGTCAAGAAAGGAATACGCATGGCTTCCGGCCTTGGGTGCCGGGAGTTGATCTGGAGCGACGGGCGTGCACGGGTGCTCCCCTGGGAGGGGGAGGTTATTGGTCTCAAAGAGCAGCTGCTGCAGTTTCTCTGGATTTTGTGTGATACCTGCGGACAATACGAAATGCGACTGCTCATTGAGCCCCTGGGGCCCCGGCGAACCAATTTCCTGAATACGATGGGAGAAACCTCGGATTTTATCCAGATGGTGAAGAAGGAGAACGTCGCCGCGCTCATAAGCCTGCGCGAGCTCTCAGAAATCGGCCTCGACGAGGCCGGTCTGCGACGTTTCGGCAATCTCATTGCACATGTACAAATGGAAAATCCCATGCACACCGATGGAGCCCGCGTCTGCCCGCTTCCGGGCGACGGTTACGACTATCGTCCGTTCATACGCATCCTGCGGGAAATCGACTATGAGGGCATAATCACTCTGCCGCCGGACTCCGGACCGGAAGGGCTCCGGTACTGTCAGGAACTCTGGGCCAACGCGTAGCAGGATCCGCTGTCGGATCCCCGGACAGCGGGATTTTGTATTGTCACAACTCACGAGTTCGGGAGAGGACGACCGCCGTCGGCATTCGTACGTCGTTTTCTCGAACGCCCCCGGCGCAGCAGCGCCAGGAATAATGCCGTACCTATGACTCTTCCTCCGGCGCTTACGCCGAAGCAGAAATTGAACGAAAAGATGTCAATCAGTATTCCGCCGATGAGCGGCCCGATCACGGCGCTCGAAAATACCACGGTCTGATAGAGCGCCACTGCGCGCGGCCGCTGGGACGCCGGACTGTATTCAAGCATGAGATTGAAGTTCGAAAGATTGTATCCGCCCCAGAGGATCCCGCTGAAAACCGAAATGAAGTAGACCTGATAGGGCTCGCGGATGACGATCCACAGGGCTGGAAGTATCGGGATGAGGATTCCGGTCACCTTCTGAACCCAGTAGGAGCCGCGCGAGACGATCAATCTTCCGAAAAGATACTGGCCGAGCAGGGTGGTGAGGCTGGTGACACCGGCCGAATAACCGACGACCTCGACACCCGCCTTCAGGTCGCTCACCAGATATACGTTGAAGAACGGACCGGCAACCTGGATGGAGATGTTCCACACCAGCGCGCCGGCCAGAAATGCGACGAACTGCGGGTTTTCGCGAACCGACCGCCGCAGATCACCGCGACGGTGGCGTATTCGAGGCCGGCCAACGGCGTTCACCTCCGGTATGCGTGAGAAGGCATAGGTAGAGACGGCACCGAAGGCAAAGGCGGCGAAAAAAACCAGCTGATATCCGGCAAAGCCGTGGTGAGGGCCGCCCACGAGCGTCTGAATCATCCACCCACCGATCGGCGCCGCGAGCAGCGCCGCGATTCCCATGAGCTGTCCGCGCGTGGTGAAGTAGCGGCCGCGCATGTGATCCGGGACGAGGTCTGCCACCATGTCTGTCCAAGGCGAGTTCGCGTAGTTGTTCAGGAAGGTACGGCCCGCGTTCACAATGATGACTATCCAGATTGCCGCCTGCGCGGGAAGAACGAAGAACGGGAGCGCGGTCAGGAGGAGGAACAGGATTCGCGAGGCGCCGCCGGCGGTGATGAGCACCACCCGCTTGCGGCTACGCGTACGTTCCGACAGTGCCGCGCCCGGGAACAGCGACAGCGTACCGAGCAGATTTGCGAGGGCTGTCAAGAGACCGATCTGAGAGTTGGACGCACCGAACGCGAGAGCGAAAATGGGCACGAAGGTGATTGCCAGGTTCTCGCTGAAAGAGCTGAAGAAGCCGTCCAGAAGGAAGTGGCGGAGTCCACCCACGTGCTCGGTTTCAAGCGGTTCGGCGGAAGTGCGGCGGACCGCGCGGTCGAGCTGTTCGTTGAACAGGGACCAGTTCCACCTCTGCGGCCGCAGGTGATCGCGGGGTGAGAAGAGTCGCTGAAAGATCGGGTACGGGAACCGGACTGCTCGGTTTTTCGGAGCGTCGTTCGTTTCACCGGGTCTTGAAGTTGCCATGAAATCGGTATGTGCCCTGTTGTATCACTGCAATGCGCTGTCGACTCGCTCCTGCTGTCCGCTGCTTCAATGGTATCAAGTTGGCGGGAATTGGGAAAGCATCCGCTTGAATTTGTGGCGCACCGGCCGCATCTTTTATGACAGAGGTGCCTGTATGAACGAGCGACTTCGGCGAGCGCTGGTACTTTTTGCGCCGGGATTTGAAGAGGTGGAAGGCATTACGCCGGTTGATTTTCTGCGTCGCGCCGGAGTCGAAGTATTGATGGTAGGAGTTGGTCACCGGGTAGTCGCGGGCAATCACAACATACGTGTTCACACCGACATCGTGATCGACGAGCTCCCGAGCGATCTTGCCTACGACGCAGTCGTACTTCCGGGAGGGATGCCCGGTGCGGCGAATCTCTCCGAAAACCCGACCGTCATGGAACTCATCGAGCGGACGTACGCCGCGGATCTCCTGGTTGCCGCGATATGCGCCGCGCCGGGAGTCGTGCTCGGGAAGACCACGATACTCGAAAACCGCAAGTTTACCTGTTATCCCGGTTACGAGCAGAACGTTGAAGCAGGGCACTTCTGCGAGGACCGCGTCGTACTCTCAGATAACGTGATTACCAGCCGCGGACCCGGTACTGCCGCCGAGTTCGCCGAAGCGATCATTTCCTACCTCTTCGACGCGGCAACGGCCGGGAAACTGCACACTCAGACAATCCAGAAGTAGCACCTGTTCGCGCTCGATGAGTAGTGTAACAAACCCTGGAGTTTTTAATGAAGTAACCGGGAGAAATGGCGGTAGTAGCAGGTATCCGTTCCTTGTGGAGAATGCCTGTGATTATTCCCCGGTTTTGTCCGAATCCGAAGTGCGTCTACCATGACCCAAAACCATCTGAAGTCTCAGGGTGCGTCGGAGCTCAACGGTGGTATACCCGTCGTGGGTGCAACTGCACCGCCTCTCGGGGAATCATACAGAGGTTTCGCTGCAGAGCCTGCAACGCCTCGTGTTCGGAGCAGACTTTTCGGCTTGACTACTACGTCAAACGGCGCATCTCGTATCGACGAGTCGAACAGGGAATCACCAGCTGCAGCGGTGT
>DATKUF010000026.1:0-10902 GCA_035530755.1 Spirochaetia bacterium
CGCCGAATCGGAGGAGGAGCGCTATATTCCGCTGCCCGAGTGGCGTTCCGTGGACGGCTACAACCTCATGGAGAAGTTCGTCGCGTCACTTCACAACCCGATCTACCGGGAGATCCTTCGCAGCATTCTCGCTTCGGGGAAGGGTGTTTTCCGTCAATTCAAAGACGCTCTGAAAGAACGAAAAGAGATTGAAAGGCTCTGGTATCACTTCAAAGAACGAGAGATGCGCACGCGAGTCGTCGAGTGGTACAATCTGCTGCGCGAATCCTGGGGACTCTCGCGGATCGGAGATCCGGGGGACGACGATACCGACTCGCTCGTTCTGATCGATTTCACTATCGATACGGCGGATTCTGCGGGCCGGGTATCCATCGCCTCGGACGCCAACTCGGTGGAGCTCCCGCGCTCCGCGATCCTCGCGGATGTAGTCACCCACTTCGACGAACTCGGATACCGCGAATGCATCGCCGAGCGGTCGGCATATCTCGCGCAATTCCTCATCGATAAACGTCGAAGCACCCTTCCTGCCGCGTCCGCTCAGTCGGGCAGGATCCTCGTGGCGTTGACTCCGGTCGAAGAGCTTGCGGGATTCCTGTGGGCAGACCTCGAACCGGCTCCCGACCAACGCGCGGTAGCAACGATTCTCCAGATCTACGTGCTTCCCGAGTATCGCGGGCTTGGTCTGGCTCGCGCGTTGTTCACGCGCTTCTGTCACCTTGCGTATGAGCAGAAGGTTGAAGCGCTTTTTGTCGCGCTTCCGGGTTCCGCCTCTTTCCTTTCGGGAATGTTTGGTGCCCAGGGGGCCGAACCGCTGTCACTGTTTTTACAGCTGGATCTCACCGCATGGTACCGTGAGAACGTTGAAGTTGCCGGATAGTACCGATCAAACCTGCCTGTGAACCAATTCGGAGACGCGCAGCGCTTCGGCCTCGTCGTGAAGTTTTTCGAGGTCGCTCATCACGGTATCGGCGACGTGCTGCTTCGCGATCTTCTCGGATGATGCCGATGCGCTCGTGCGGGTATGGCGTCGGTAGTCGTGACAGGGGATGACCGGGCTGATGCGGTAAACCATGACATCTTCGGTAATCAGGTCGTCGCTCATTGCTTCCGACGCGCTGATCCGCAGCACATTTCCTGCGATTCCGACCATGATCATATAGTGAAAACTCTTGATGTAGCTGTCGATCTCGCGAACGCCGCGCTTCGTCGATTCAACCCCGGGACGATATCGTGTGCCCGCAGGAAAAACCAGGATGAGCTTACCCGAATGCTTCTGTCGTACCATCTCGTGGAGAGCCGCTCGGTTGATTGCGTTGCTTGTCTTTCGTTCACGGGCGAGCTGGTCGGAATCCTCGATTGCGTCAAGCGCACGGGACGGGTAGATCACGATTCGAGAGTATGCTTCGGCAAAAGCAAGGACGAACTCGCTCTCCACGTTCAGCTTCATTCCCGCAACGGCGACGAGATTCTCCGTGACTTCGTGCCCGGCCTCACCCTGTTTGTTGGCCAGGTAGACAAAACAGGGAAGATCGAAATTGCTGTAGTGCTCCATGAGGATCAAACAGGACTTGCCCGATTCCGCCAGCTCGTACAATTTCTGAAGATACTCGAATCCCTCAATCCGGCTTCCCGGCAGAAGCACATCCCTGACAATCTGGTCGACAAGCTGCCGGTTTGTCTCGTTTCCGGGTTGAAAAACGTTGTGCTTGCCGATAGCCTTGGGATGAGTGGAGGACTCTACCATCTTGAGGGCAATATCGCGGTACTTCTTGCTGATGGAAATCATAGTTGCTCCTTGACCTTGCCGGCCGCACGGGAGGGTTTCTTAACTCTCTAGAGAATATTGGCTGAATGCGGGATTTGTCAATAAAACGCTTGGATAGTCTGACTTCGCAGGTCAGCTTAACTCGACGAGCTCTTTACTCATAAACGAGGCTATGTTTTTTGCCGTGGTACCGGTAAGCCCCGCTGGATCGAACGAGACTACCTCGATGCCGTACCTGTGGCCACTATTTGTCACCAGTGTGATTCGGGAAAGGACTCGCTCTGCTTTCCAGCGGGATGCCGGGTCCTCGTCGTCCGACGGCGGTCTTTCGAATCGGCGAGCCCTGCCCGGGGAATGGCGAGTCCGGGCAAATTCCCGGTACTCCAGCCGGGTAATGGTGTCGAAAGGTATGATTTTGCGGCGGAACAGAGGCAGAACGCCCAGATGATATTCGGCCACCTGTCGTTTGCGGTCGAGCACCCAACGGTCATTGTAGAGAGCGGCGATCATTAGGATCGCGACCATCACCACAAAAATCGGTTCGAAGAGGTTCCCGCCAACCATTCCCCAGAGAAACAGTCCGGCGATCCCGGCGAAAATCAGGCGAAATCCGCGAGGATATCGGATTACGATGAGTTCTTTACCTTCCTGATAGAGGTGGGGGTGCAGGTCGAGCATGAAGAATGTTAACTCTTGGATACCCGAAAAACGGAAACCATGGAGCCGTCCCGACTGAAAACACTTTCCGTATTTTCCGGGTCAGGTCTCGAACGTCCGTCCTCGACGAAGTTGTAGTAGTAAGTTCCGGGCATGACGCGGATGGTCAGCGCATAGTGGCCGGGTGAAGTCTCTTCCATGCGATGCATGAAGGGATCCCAATTGTTGAAACTCCCCGCTACGTAGACATTCTTGCCGGGCGCACCGTCATAGTAAAATTGCACCATGTTGCCGGGCAGAACGTGTGGGCTGAAGTCCGGCGTGGCCGCCTGCTGCGGGATTGTCGCTACCGAAAGCGTCGTGTTGGAGTCCGGAATCACGACCGATTCGGGGTTCCGGGGGTCTGCGAACCAGAGTCCGTCGACTACCAGTCGATACTCGATCTTCACAGCGTCTTTTGGCAACGGATAGACCAGGAAGTAGACTCCGTTTTCGTTCAGCTGGAAAGTGTGAATCTTCGCGAAGTTCTCATTCCGGAAGGCGGCTCCGACGTATCGGATGCTAGTGTGCAGCGCGCCGCGCGGGTTCTGATAGCTCAGAATCAGATTACCCATGAACAGCTTAGGTGCGGCCGCGGCCTTCAGTCCCGAAACCTCCAGATGAAGATCGAGGTTCCACGTCTGCTGCGCCCAACCAGAGGTTGCCAAGAAGAGGATCTGAAGCAATAATAGGCCATGTTTTCGCGAGATCATAGTTTTACTACTATTAATTGTCGGAGCGCGCCCGACCGCTCTTGAGTATCTTACCATTCTGTGTAAATCCGCCGAAAATGTGAATACAATTGAGGGTCGATGCCTAACATAGAGGATATCCGCCGCTTCAACGACATGCTCATTCTCGTCGGAAAGGAACCGCAGGTTCTCGCCGAACGCGGCGAATCCATTGAGCTCCCTGCGCCCGGAAACAGCAAACGAACCGATCGTAGCCCGGCTCAGAGAGCCGATATCAATTCCCTGATCTCAGAGGCGGCTACACCGGAGCAGGCGCAGGACGATGTATTTCCCTGGGAGGAACTCGGTGCCGGCGCCGCCCCTACGGGGGCTGAACTGCCGGGCGACACAATCGAGACCGAGTCGACCGACGACTCACCATTCGACTTTGAAAACTTCCCTCTGGACGATCTCGACATAGGCGAGGGACACATAGCGGGTCTCAAGCCGGCCGAGCCCGATTTCGGCGAGGAACCCGAGGGCGGGGCGCCGTTCGCAGAATCACCATCAGATGAAGAGGTGAGCGAGCCTGCATTTGACCTCGAAACCTTCGATTTTGACACTGCGAACTACTCCGCCGAAGAGACTCCGGACCAGGAGCCCGCCGACACGGAAAACCTCTTCGACCTGGGCGACGAGACCTTCGACTTCGCGGCCGAACAAAGTGCCGAGGGCGCGGCTGAGGAGACGGCCGGAGAGGGCGTCATCTTCGAAGCGCCGCCCGTCGATGTCCCTCCGGAGGACGCCGCAGCGTCCGCATTTGAGCTCCCCGATCTGGACGAGAACATCTTTGAAGAGGGACCGACGGAAGAAGCCGACCTGGGTCCCGATTTCGACGAGGACGATTCAGGCCTTCCTCCCCCGGATGAGGGCGACTTCTCCTTTGAACCCGAAGAGTCCGCGTCGGACGCGGCGGATCGTGTCGAGGATGAGCGCATCGTCGATGACGAACAATCCGGCGGGGACTCACTCGACGAGTTTTCGTTCAATCTGGAAGAGGACGACATCTCCGGCCTCGACTTCGAGCAACCCGCGGCCCCCGCCGCCGCGGCATCAGCCGAACCGGCTGTGTCGGACGAAGAGGACTTCTCGCTTCCGGACCAGGCGGAGGACACCTCATTTTCAGCGCCCGACGAGTCGGAGCTCGCCCGCCAGGCGGCGGCCCTGGAAGAGGTGCCGGAGGAGGAGCCCGCGGGTGACCTCGACGTCGACGAGTTCAACCTCGGCGACTTTGGCGCCGAATTCGGCCTTCTCGAGAAGGCCGAGACTGCCGGAGCCGAATCCGAGGAGGATCTCAACCCAGCCATCAGCATCGCGGCGCCGGAGGCACGCGCAGCCGGTGGCCCACCCGGCGAGATTTCTCTCACGGAGAAACAGTTCGAAGCGGTCCGAAAGTCGCTTCAACGGCTCCCGCTCAACCTCAAAATCCGGGTCGAGGAAATCATCGGGGAGGGGAAAGGTTCTCACGAACAGCTTGACAGGCTCATCCAGATGCTCGTGGTCTCGGCAGCCGTTCAGGATATCGCTTCGCTCGCGGGCCGGATCCTCGGTAAACGCATTCCCATCCCTCGCGGCTATGAGAAACGCTCCGGGGTCGCCTTTGAGGCTGAGCGGCGAAGTCTTGCCTATCGATTCCGGGAAAACATACTTCCCATTTTACGGGTCTTCCTGCTTGCCGTCGTCGTTCTCGCGGCGTTCGTATTCTTCGGCTATCGCTTCGTCTACCGGCCGCTTTACGCCGGATCCCTCTACGAGCGCGGGTACAAGGAGATACCGCTTGCGGCCTATCCGGAGGCGAACAGCCTGTTCGCGCGCGCCTTCGATGTCTGGCCGATGAAAGAGTGGTTCTACCGTTATGCGCAGGCGTTCGCGGCAAATCACCAGTACCTCCTCGCCGAATCGAAGTACGATCAGCTTCTCAAATCCTATCCCTTCGACAAGAAAGGGACGATCGACTATGCAAATTTCGAGTCGGAGACTCTTGCGAACTATGAGAAGGCTCAATCGCTTCTGAAAAACTATCTCGATCAGAAGGGAAACGACCCCCAGATCCTGCTCACCCAGGGGGACAACTACATGCGGTGGGCCGAGATCGACAAGGCCCACTACGAAGATGCCCGCAGGTCCTACGCATTCATCATCCAGCACTTCGGTCCCACGGACATGCTCTACATGCGGATGCTGCGCTACTTCATCCGTACCGACAACCAGGCCGAGGTGGTTCGACTCAAGGATTTTTTCCAGGCCGACAAGGGCCGCAAAGTGGACGCCCAGATCTACGCAGAGCTTGGCGGATACCTGCTCGACAAGAACCTGCTGCCGGATGTGCGTGATGTGCTGTTTCGCGCCATGGCCGCAAACGACCGGATGCCGGAGGTCCATTACCAGCTTGCGCGCTATTTTCAGCGCGTAAGCGACACAACGGAGGAGGAGAAGGCGCTGAAGATTGCGCGCGACCTTTTCAACAAAGAGGCTCCGTTGGACAAGCGCCGACTTTCACAGCTCATCGACACCTACGGCCGGCTCGGGCAGTTGTACTACAACCTCGGCGCCGACATTCCAGCGCAGGAGGCGCTCACAACCGGTATTCGACGGTATGAGGACGCGAAGAAGGCCCAGCTTCTGCTCCCGGACCCGATGTTCGGCCGGCTCTACGGCACGCTCGGTGACATTTACTATTACAAAGCGCTCGACTACAAGCAGGCACTGGCGAACTACGAACAGGCGCTGGCGAACAAATACAGTACCCCGGAGCTTCACTACAAGGTGGGATACATCTACTATCGAAACGGCGACTACGAGCGGTCCCTCAACGATTTCACGGCGGCGGCCGGCAGCATTTCCACCAACCGTAACCTGCTCTACGCTACCGCAAATGCGCTGTACATGAACCAGTCCTACTACGCCGCCGAGGGGTACTATTCGGATCTGCTTGATCGACTTTCGGCCGCAAGGCAGCAGATCCAGAACTTCATGGTAAATGAGGATCCCGCGCAGCGATCGCTCATCGACTTTCTGATTCGCACAAGCAACAACCTTGGCGTGACCTTGTATAAGCTCTACGAGCGCAACGGGCGCAACCAGAACTACACCGACGCATTGGTCAATTTGAAAGACTCCACGGAAGAGGCCGGCAACCTGACACGCGACCCGCAGACGGCCGTGAGGTCGGGAAAGGTGGATCTGGCATACCTCAACATGCGCGGCATACTCTACCCGACGTCGAAGTTCCTGCCTCAGATCTATCGGGACATACCGGTGGACATGACCGATCTTTTTCTCGGCGCGGGAATAACCTCCGGCGTGCCGAACCGGTAAACCGGCGCAGCGCGGCGGGATCTGTGGGGGAGGGCTAAACCGGACTCATCCATCCGTGCGTATCGGGGACTGCACCGTACTGGATTCCTTTTAGCTGCCATTGCAGCTTTCGGGTGACCTCACCGATCTTTCGGCCGTTGAAGACCGACTCCTTTCCGTTGTGGGTAATCGACTCGATGTGGGCAACCCCGGCGGCGGTGCCCGTGACGAAGCACTCGGTGGCGTCCGACATCACCTCATCGATCGGGATCGGTCTTTCCTCGGCGACAATTCCCAGGTCCTGCGCAAGAACGATAGTGCTCTTTCGGGTCACACCCGGAAGAACGCGATCTTCAAGACTCGGTGTCACGAGTTTCCCGTTCTTCAGCAGAAAGAAGATGTTGCACGAGGAACCCTCCTCGACATAGCGGTGCTCTCGCGAATCGAGAAAGATCGCCTCCATGAATCCGTCCTTTTCCGCCCGTTTTTTGGCCAGGATCGGAATGACGTAGTTCGCGTCGCACTTGATCCAGCCGGTGCCGCCCGGAGTTGCACGGCTCATCGTGCTGGTGACAGCCTTCGCCGAGATGTCGGGATCGAAGTAGGATCCGACCGGAGTGCTCACCATGACGACCCAGGGGTAGTGCGACAGTCCCAGGCCGATCGCAGGCTCGGAATAACTGAATGGCCGGATATAGACCGCGTGGCCGCTCTGAAAGCCGTCTTTTTCCCACGCCTTGTCGTAGAGCGGCGCGAAGCCGATCTTCTGGTTGCGCCGAACAACTTCGGTTACCGCCTTCACGAAGAGCTCAGCAGGGTATTCGGGCATCATGAGTCCCTTCATTGATCGGGCCATTCGCGCAGCGTTCTCTTCGGGCCGGAAGATCTTGAGCGACCCGTCCGGCTGCGGGAGCGCCTTCAGGCCCTCGAAACATCCCAAACCGTACTGCGAGGTGTAGTTCACCAGCGGAAGCTCGGGGAAGGAGTTACGCCCGACAAGAAGCTCGTTCCGCGCGGGGGCATCCATGGCGGCCTCTTCCTTCGCCGATTTGTGCGGTTTTTCGGTGAACCCCTCGGTCCATTTCCCATCACCCTCGTGGTGTGCGGTATAGACCCACGGATAGATGGAAAGGGTGAATCCTGACGCCATGACCTGCCTCCGTTGAATAACTGATGAGCTCATTGTATTCGCGTGCGAAGCCGCGGGTCAATCACGCACTGCAACTTGTTTGATCCGATTCGTCTGTTATAATAGGCAGGCGGGAGGGCACGAACCATGGCGGTTCCGCGAATAGGTTATGCGATAGTCCTCGCAGGGGGCGCCGGCACGCGGCTCTGGCCCGCCTCAACGAGAAGCAACCCCAAACAGTTTCTGAGAATCGGCGGCCGGAAATCGCTTCTTGAGCTCACACTCGAGCGTGCCCTCGCTCTGGATGTCCGAAAGATCCTCATCGTCACGCATCAGAGCCAGGCCGAGAGCGTCGCGCGCGAAATCAGCGCACTCCCGCAGATCGCCGAACGATCGGTCATCATATCGGAGCCCGCGGCGAGGAACACCGCGCCCGCGCTCGCGCTGGCGGCGCGATATCTGTCTTCGATCGGAGCCACGGACGAGATCAGCATCGTCATGCCCGCGGATCACCTGATAACTCCGCTTTCGACTTTTACCGCAGACGCCGCGGTCGCCGCAGAGATCGCCCACTCGCGCTACCTCGTTACCTTCGGAATCAGGCCCTCGCGTCCTGAAACCGGCTACGGCTACATCGAAACCGGCGACACACTCGGGTCCGGATGGTATGTCCACTCGTTTCGCGAGAAACCGGATCAGGCGACCGCGATCCACTACCTCAAGGCGGGTAATTACTACTGGAATTCCGGAATGTTCGTGTTCAGGAACGATTTTTTCCGCGCAGAGCTCGCCGAGCGAAGTCCGGAAGTAGCCGATCAGGTCGACAGGCTCGGCGACGAGTTCCCGCTTCGCCGAGTGCACGGAGTCCCGGTTTGCGGTGACATGGCGGAGCTGTCGTCGCTCTACGCCTCTCTTCCGTCGATTTCCATTGATTACGCGCTCATGGAGAAGAGCGCTCGCCGTGCGATGGTGGCTGCACGCTTCTCCTGGAACGATGTAGGCAGCTGGGACGAAATCGCAGCTATCAGCGAGACGGACGCGCGCGAACAGGGGCAGGAAGCCGCAGTGACCGCAGCGGCAGCACGCCACTCGCCTATTTTTATGGTAGAAGCGAACCGCTGCCATGTCGAATCGGATCTGCCGGTCGCTCTGTGCGGCGTTGACGATCTGCACGTGATCGTGAAGAATGGGATGATACTCGTCTGCCGGCGGGGCTCCTCGCAGCTGGTAAAAGAAGCAGTGCAGGAGATGAAGGCGGAAGGCTACGAACGGCTACTATAGCACCGCCGCGTACGCAATAAACGCCTCGGTGAAACAGCCGCAGAACAGCGTCAGAACCGTGGAATTCGCTGTGTGTGGCGCTTTTGGTACCACGCGGCGACCGCTTGACAAAGTCGTACTTTCGGAATTGTACCCTGTACTACATTTCTTATCCGCGCACTTAGATAACGATATTTACGTTCGAGCTAACTCTTTGTTTCGCTGATAGATATCGCATGGCTTCGGTTATGCTCTCCATCAGTAAGTATCTGCAACTTGCAATTGTGACGATCGGTTAACTACCATAATCCCGAAAAAGAAAAATCCGTGAAATCTCACTTGACCTATGAACAGAGGGCAGTTATACTGGGGCAAATAAAGAGTGAGGGTACGTTGGCCGTTGGTCAAAGCCCCCGACAAATTCTAGGAGGAACCTGGATGAAAAAGACACTTGTATTTGTGCTTGTGTTGGGCCTTCTCGGTGCGATGGCCTTCGCGCAGAGCGCCCCTGCATTGCAGTGGACCGGCTACCTGAACAGTGGTGCGGTGTTGGGCAGCTACACGTTGGGTAGCGTCACTACCACCAATATGGCTTTCTACGGCTCAGACGCCGGCAAGCCGTATCGCGTTAACATCATGGGCAAGTATGCCGCGGACAACTGGGGATTGTACTTCCGTTTCCGCAACCAATCGGTGCCCGACGCTGATTACTTCCCGCGCATTTATGGCTGGGTAACGGCTGCTAACGGCATGGTCAAACTGATGGCCGGCCGCCTCGGAACCTACGACTATTCCACCAATGGTTGGCAGAGTTTCGGCAACCAGGACACCGCGTACGGTGTGCAGGCCGAATTGATGCCGGTCAAGGGACTCACCATCGGCGTGTTTGCGCCGCTCGTCGACAGCGCCAACAATACCAAAAACAGCGTCGATTGGGTCATGAACTCACTGCAGTCCGGCTTCATGTACAGCATGGACAACGTCGGCTACATCTCCGCCGGTCTTGATGCGGGCAACCACTTCTTCTGGGTTGGCCTGAGCTACACCGGCATGGCAGCACTCACCGCCGTAATCGAGGCGAAAGACCTCATGACTGCTACCGAAGCTGCCAACTACTTCTACACCGATCAGCACTTTGCCTACAACATGGCTCCGCTCAACATCGGCCTCTGGGCAGAAGAGCAGTTCAACGCCAAGCCGGCCACCGGCGCCCCGAGCACCATGTGGCGCGTGATGCCGTCGGTTGACTACACGATGGACGTCTACAACTTCGGCGCCTTCGTGAACGTTCTCGGTGACGGCACCAACACCGGCTTCGGACCTGGCGCCTGGGCGAAGGTCAACGTCGCGAAGGGCGTTTCGACCACCCTCAGCCTCCAGTACGACAGCACGATCACAACGGTTCAAAATGCACCCACAATCAACGGTTCTGCGAACCTCTCCGGTCCGTGGAGCATTGCGAACTTCACGAAGACCGACGGTTACCTTTTGGTCGACCTCGACTTCATCTGGAGCTTCTAACACACAAGTTACGTGATCTTGTCGGCCACCCGCGAGGGTGGCCGTTTTCTTTCCATCCCGATATAATCAGGCTACAATGAAAAAGCACATCGTTATTTCGGCTGCGACACTGCTCGCAGCGGCCATGGTCTTGCTCGCAGGTTGCGCATCGATCCCGAAGGTGTCCGATCCCTCCGGTGTGGAGATTTCGGTCACGCGTATGTCCGATTCCCAGGTTCGGACGCGTTTCGGAACCGGCGCGGCGGGAGACCTGAACCCCTTCGTGCCGTTCGGCGGCTTGCTTACTCCCCAGACTGCCGATTACGTCGTGCTGGATGTAACCATCCGCGCAGCCCGGAAGGCCAACCTGACATTTTACCGTGCCAGTGCAGTCGACAATACGGGTAAGGTCGTAGGGGATCTGTACCGCTGGGAACAGTTCAAGAAACTCATCAAGGATTGGGCAGACCCGGGAAAGGACTACAATCAGCTCTACGATCGAGCCATGCGTGTCTATTTCCCGA
>DATKUF010000027.1:0-6342 GCA_035530755.1 Spirochaetia bacterium
GGGTTTTTCGGGGGAGACCGAAACAAGCTCCGGGGACAGCGTGAGCCCGCGATTATGAATCGCCATCCGGAACCCCTCGTAGCGGTCTTTCGTGTAGTTCTCGTGCCACGCGGCGCCGACAAAGGCGATGCGGCGATGGCCCTGATCGAGCAGGTCGTTCACTAATCGATACATGGCCTGGAAATTGTCGTTGTCCACCCAAAGAAGGCTCTCCGCATTCTCCGGTCTGCCGATTACCGCGCAGGGAAACGGTCTCTCGTTGGATCCCTCGATCAGATGGTCGTCGTCGCGGACGCTCATGAGAACGACCCCATCTACAAGCCTGCCGCGGATGAAATCCGAAATTATGCACCGTTCGTCCGCCTCATCCCGTGCGATCGAACAGAGGAGCAGATATTCACGAGAGCGGGCGCAGGTTCCGGTGAAGCACACGTGATACGGTGGAGACCGATACGCCGGCCCGCCGCGCCACATCCTCTATGGTTGCACCCATTTCAGCTCACGCCCCGCTTCGTCCGAAAATTCTCGTGATCTCCCCCAGATCGCCAAGGGCCTCACTTGTGGTCTGGGAGTCTGTTGCCCTCCAGCACCAGTTGCCCCCGGTTGTTCCCGGGATATTCATACGCGCTTCACTTCCAAGGCCGAGAACGTCCTGCAGTGGCGCAATCGCCAGATTCGCAACCGAGCTCCATGCGAGTCTGATGAGGTCCCGATGGATCCGTGTTCCGTCGCTATCGAGATAGCTGCAGATGAGCTTCTTCTCCGCGGGATCTGCGCTGCCGAACCATCCCTGGGTCGTGTCATTGTCGTGGGTACCGGTGTAGACCACGGTTGCCGGCTCATATCGGTAGGGAAGAAATCTGGCCTCCGTTGCCCCGGCGAAGGCAAACTGGAGTACGCGCATCCCGGGAAACCCGAATCGAAGGCGCATCGCGTCGACGTCGTCGGTGATCCAGCCGAGATCCTCCGCGATGAGCGGAGCTCTCCCGATTCGCTCCGTAAGTGAGGCAAAATAGCGTGCCCCCGGGCCCGTTACCCAACGGCCGTTTGCGGCGTCCGCAGAATCGGCCTTCACCTCCCAGTATGCTGCGAAACCGCGAAAATGGTCGATTCTCAGTATGTCGACACTCTCGAGGGCGGCGATGATCCGGTTATGCCACCATTCGAAGCCTTCATCAGCCAGAACGTCCCATCGGTAAAGGGGGTTGCCCCACCGTTGCCCGGTCCTGCTGAAGTAATCCGGCGGTACCCCCGCAACAGTGTGTGGTCGTCCGGTTGGATCCAGATCGAAAAGCTCCGGGCGACTCCAGACGTCTGCCGAATCGGCGGCGACGAAAATTGGCAGGTCCCCGATTATCGCAATCCCTTTGGCGTGCGCATGCGCTTTCAGCGCGTTCCACTGACGAAAGAAGATGAATTGTCCGAACCGAACCAGGGCGATCTCTTCGGCGAGTTCCCGACGCGCTGCGTGGATCGCCTCCACCTCCCGGTGCGCAAGGGCCCTGTCCCATTCGACCCAGAATCGGTTCCGGCCTGCCGATTTGACAGCCATGAACAGGGCGAAATCCTCGAGCCAGGGAGCAGCAGCCGAAATAAACTCAAGGAAATCCTCGGACAGTTCCCCGCCGCTCTTTCCGCCGCCGCGGCTGAAACGTGTCCAGGCGCGTCGCAACATCAGCTGTTTTGCGGCTGCCACCCGTTCGTAGTCGACTGCACCCGCCGGCTGCTCAAGCTCCTCGAGGTCGGCGCGAGAAAGCACTCCATCCTGCGCGAGCAGCTCGGGGCTCAGAAGAAGCAGATTTCCGGCGAATGCGGAAAAACTCTGATAGGGCGAGTTGCCGTAACCGGTCGGACCCAGCGGTAATATCTGCCAGTATCTCTGATGGTGATCGGCGAGCGCGTCGACCCAGCGGAGAGCCGAGGGGCCCATGTCGCCGATACCAAATCGACCCGGAAGACTGGAGGGGTGCAGCAGAAGGCCGGAGGCACGCTCACCGAGAAGATTTGCGTCAAACATCCGGCATCTCCCGCATCCGGTTTTCCCGGCACGCGCGTGAAACCGCTTTCACGAGATTTGCGCATAGTCTTGAAATCGATTTCACCATTCCCTGGTCCTATCATGCGACCGACCTGTTGTCAAGAATCGCGCTTGTTCAGATGTAGGAAATGTTCTCGACCGAAAGACGGGTATCGCCCCTGGGAAGTCTCACGGTCACCGTTTGTCCGACTCGCGCACCCACCAGTGCCCGCGCCACCGGGGATATCCAACTGATTCTACCCGCTTCCGGATCGGCCTCATCCACTCCGACAATCGTGTAGTGGTTCGTGTCCGCTCCTTCGCGCACCGTGACTGTTGCACCGAATGCGATTCGCGAGGGATCCTGGCCACGGGGATCGATCACTTCGAGACGAGAGCTCATGCCGCGAAGGTATTCTATCCTGCGGTCGATTTCCCGCAGACGGCGGCGCTGGACCGCGAGCTCATCGCGTTCGGTGTTGCTGCCGCCCGCGGCCAGGTGCGTCACTTCACCGGCAATTCGCGCTCGTTCTACGCCGGCGAGCTCCTGGAGCTCCCGCTGCAGCCGCTCGGCCCCTGCGGGCGTCATATAGTTGCGCGCGCCTTGAGGAAGCGGGCTCCGAATTTCGGGAATCTCGTCGTCCTGAAACTGTTCATCCGACTCACTGACAAAGGCACGGCTCATGCGATTACCTCAAGATAATTATAGCCCCTTCTTCGGTATCCGGGTCTACTCTCTGCGGGCAGCAGGATCGATGAGTCGCCACAGTCGGCTCGGACGTGATATGATTCGCCGTTGGGAGGCCGCGCATGGATGAGACCGTCTACAAGAGAAGTGCCAAAGGCAAGGAGATTGCTGACGGCTCCGGCATGAAACAGTTCCGGCTGCGGTTTCAGAACCGGTCGATGGACATGAAGAAGACGATTCGAATCGGCCGCGACAAAAAGAACGACCTGGTCCTCTCGGAGGATCCCCTTGTTTCCCGGCGCCACGCCGTCATCGAGCTCATCGAAGGGGAGTACCGGATCACAGACCTCGGAAGCACAAACCAGACGTACCTGAACAACGAGCCTTTGCCTGCCCAGGCGAGCGTGGCGGTCAAGAACGGCGATGTCATCACCATTGGACACACCGAAATTCGAGTCGACCGGGTCTGAACTGCCACCTTTGCCGGGCGTTCGCGATCACTTCAGCTCTCCACGTTATCCTCTTTGGAAACCCGGATCAACGCGTCCTTCGGCAGAGCGAGTCCGCAGGCAACTTCGATCCCTTTGATGATTCCGGACGGAAGCGGACATCCGGGATGCTTGCAGAAGGTGCGGGCGGTCTCGTAGATCGAGGATTCGCCGATCCCGGCGAAACACTCCACGTAAGCGTCGACCTCGAGGGGTACCGACTCCATCGGCTTGATGTTCGGGCATGACGTGCGAAGTTCCACGGTCGCGTGCTGCGAATCTCCGGAGGTCACGCGGATAACCGTCTTGAAGCCGCAAATCCCGGCGTCAACTGTCACTGTCGTCATTTTAATCTCCCGCCGTGCCGGTAGCGCGTTCGAACAGGGCGTCGAGCTGCCCTATCCAGCCGGTTCGCCGGGTTGACTCGACAAAACTCGCCTCGAAGCTGTTTTTCGCAAGGGTATATGCATCTTTGACGCCGAGCTCAGGGATTTCCGAAAACAGATCCGTGAAGTTGCGGTTCAGATAGCCGCCGAAATAGGCGGGATCATCGGAGTTGATGGTTGCTACTATACCCGCATCGAGCAATTCCTTGATGTTGTGTTGCTTGAGCGCACCGAATACGTGCAGTCTGACATTCGACAGCGGACAGACTGTGAGCGGAATCCGTTCCCGGACGAGTCGCTCGACGAGTGACCGGTTCTCCAGACAGCGCACGCCGTGATCTATGCGCTCTGCGCCCAGAAGATCCAGAGCAGCGCTGATGTACTCGGCGGGCCCCTCCTCCCCCGCGTGCGCTACCACGTGCAGCCCGAGTTCCCGGCAGCGGGCGAAGACCCGTGCGAACTTCGCCGGGGGATGAGCTCGCTCGCTCGAGTCGAGCCCGACCCCGAGGAGCTTTTCCCGAAACGGCATCGCCTCTTTCAGCGTTTCAAACGCCGATTCTTCGCTCAGGTGTCGAAGGAAACACATGATGAGCCCGGCGTTGATACGGTACTGTGTCTGTGCATCCTCGCAGGCGCGGGAGAGTCCGCCAATCACGGCCTCGAAGCTGACGCCGCGCGCAGTGTGGGTTTGCGGATCAAAAAAGAGCTCGACGTGGACTACGTTATCGGCGGCAGCCTGCGCGAAGTAAGCCATCGCCATCTCGTAGAAATCCGCTTCAGTGAGCAGCACCGATGCCCCTGCGTAGTAAATATCGAGAAAGCTCTGCAAATCGGTAAATGCATAGGCCGACCGCAACGCCTCGACGCTCGCATACGCAAGAGTCACTTTGTTTCGCGCCGCAAGATCGAAGATCAGCTCGGGTTCGAGCGATCCCTCGATATGGATGTGCAGCTCCGCCTTGGGCATAGCCTGCACTAAAGCGGGTAGCCGTCTGCGAGGTATCAGGTCATTGTCGATCATCCGTCACTGCCCCCGGTTGATTGCGTCTTTCACTGTCCGGACTCGATGTTTATACTCCCCGCCGTGACGCTCCCGTCGTTTTCCACGCTTCCCCGGACGAGAACTTTCATTCCGGTTTTCAGATCGGACCCCTTCACGGCGAGAATGTGATGTATCTGCGCACTGTCGGGAACGCTGATTACGGAAGACGCAGCACCGAGACTCACCGAAAGCTTGTGTCCTCCGGCGGAAACAGCATAGCTCACGACCTCCGCGTTGGTCATGACCTCCCCGGATTGCATGGGAAACTGGCCGTGTCTCGCGCGTTTCCACAGTTCCGGTGCGAAGATGTTGATCGAGGTCGCGCTGAGTGAGCCGTCTGCCTCCCGTTTTGCTGCGACCCCGACCGCCTCGCCGGGAAGAATTGACGAAAGGTCCACCACGATCCGACTGAGTATCAGCGTATCCGGGCTGTAGGTGACCGTCCTTACGGTACCGTCCGGCGCCCCGATTGTCAGGACACCAGCGCTCATTGTGTTGATCGTCCCGGAAACGGTTGTCGATCCGGCCGATTGCGCAAACCCCACTGAATCGCCCGCCGTCAGAAACAGGGCGGCGCATCCTATCAGGAAAGCCCGTTGCAGGCTGTTGGCAGTGAACATAGTTACCACCTTCCGGCCGCGATCGGCCGGTGCTACTAAGTGTAACATCCGGCCTTGCGGGACGTCCACACGAATGTGCAGAGAGCGAACGGCGGGCGGGCAGCCGACCTTCACACCGGTTCGAGAGGTGCCGCTTCTTCGAGATCGAATATGAGCTTGGGTCTCTTGTGATAATTGAACCCGGACTCGAGTATCCCATGCTCGCCCGCCTTGAGGATTGTCTTTCTTACACCGGCGTCCGGAACCCGGTACTCAAGGTTGCCGAAGACCACGACCGCGCCCTTGTACATCATCTCCTCTACGACCACGATGCTCTTCCGCGACGCGGAGAGCCGGTCGCGGAGACCGGGAACGCGTGCACGCAGATCGGATATTTCGATGCTGAGCTGATCGAGAGAGGAATGAAGCTGGTTCCGGGCGGCAAGAACGCGATCGTCCGTCCGTCCGTCCTGCACGATTTTTTCGATTTTTTCGAGCTGTTCCTCACACCGGTTCCACTCTTCCTGTTTCTTCTCGATGTTCCCCATTGTGGTGCGGTAGGTCAGAAGCAGACCGGGCTCTACGCCGACCGAGAGGCGTGTGGATGCCTCATTGAAGTTGCCGAGCTTCTTACACCAGAAACTACCGCCGACGATGAGCTCGCTTGCGATGACCTCCGATCGGCGCCCATTCAGGACGCAGTGTTTGAAGGCGGTGACGCGCGAGTGCATGATCGCCTCTTCCACCAGAACATTGCCGCGGCAGGCAACTGTGCAGCTTTCGATATACTTGGCAAAGAGATCGCCGCCGCAATCGATAGTACCCTCGCTGTTCCCGTTGATTCCCGTTTTCAGAAGGATGTTTCCGCCCGCCTTCAGAGTGGCCTTACCAACACCGTTTCCCACTTGAATGTCGCCATTCGCCTCCACGACGAAGCCGTCGGCTATGCTACCTTCGATCACGACCGACCCTTCGAAGTGGATATTCCCGGTTTCGTAGTTGACATTTCGAACCGTGATCACCGGCTCGACGAGAATTTTTCCATCGGCGATTCTCACGTTACCGTTGCATTCGGCGAAAAGCTTCCCGCCGTCCGGACTGAGTCGCGTATTCAATCCGGGT